>JAHYJP010000070.1 GCA_019429055.1 Bacteroidales bacterium | reverse complement strand
CACTGCGTTCGGCAGAATATTACCATGTAAAACCCTCAAGGGTTTACGCCACCTGGCAGGAGATGTTTGAAAAGGAAGCAGCACTTCCGGAGCAGGAGCGCATGGAAGCAGTAATAATAGCCACACCCAACCATTTGCATCACCCACAAGCCATGATGGCAATGGAAAAAGGATTTCATGTGATATGCGACAAGCCGGTTACCATTTCTGTAATGGAAGCCATTGAACTGGAGCAGAAAGTAAAAGAAAGCGGGCTTGTATTTGCCCTCACGCACACATACACCGGTTATCCTATGGTGAAGGAAGCCCGTGAATTGGTTACAAGTGGCAAACTGGGAAAGATCAGGAAAGTTGTGGTTGAATATCCGCAGGGCTGGCTATCCACACCCCTTGAGAAGGAAGGTAACAAGCAGGCATCATGGCGGGCAAATCCAAAGTTTAACGGACCCGGCGGTTGCCTGGGCGATATTGGCGTGCATGCTGAAAACCTTGCTGAATACGTTACCGGACTCAGGATTGATGAATTGAATGCTGACACCACATCCTTTGTTGAAGGGAGAATGCTGGATGATGATGCATCAGTACTGGTGCGCTTCCGTGGCGGTGCCAAAGGGCTGATCTTTGCCAGCCAGATCTCTGCCGGAGAAGAAAATGATCTGAACATCAAGGTTTATGGTGAGAAAGGCGGACTGGAATGGCACCAGATGGAACCCAACACCCTCCTGGTCAGATGGCTCAACCAGCCCATGCAGGTTTTACGTGCAGGAGCCAATTACCAGAACCTTTCTGAAAAAACCCGCTGGAACTGCCGCACTCCGGGTGGCCACCCCGAAGGATACATCGAAGCATTTGCCAATATTTACCGTAATGCAGCATACCATATTCTTGAAAAAACAGATTCTAACTTTTCTGCACCCGGTTTCATTGAATACCCTACCATTACAGATGGTGTGAGAGGAATGCAGTTCATAGAAAAAGTGATTGAATCAGCCCGGAGTAAAGAAAAATGGCTGAAATTCGACAGCTGATAAGTTATTATCCATTGCTATTTTCAAAATGAAAGAGTTTTTAAACCTGCTTCCGCAGAAAGCCCAAAGCAAAAGGCGTGACTTTAATCTACTGGCCGCGAAGGTTAAAAAACTCAAGCCCACCCGGGCCGATGAGATCTTTCAACAGTTGCATGAGGAAGCTTTTGAGAAGATCAATTGCCTGGATTGTGCCAATTGCTGCAGAGGGTTAGGTCCACGACTACTCAAAAAAGATATTGAACGTTTATCGGCCCATCTTAAAATGAAAACCTCTGTATTCAAGGATACTTACCTGCGGGTAGATGAAGACGGTGACTATGTTTTCCAATCCATGCCCTGCCCCTTTCTGATGGACGACAATTATTGCATGGTTTATTCATCCAGGCCTAAAGCCTGCCGCGAATATCCGCATACCGATCAGAAAAATATCAGAAGCATTCTATCAACCTGTGTGAAAAATACAGAAACATGTCCTGCGGTGTTTTATATTTTTGAGAATTTGGAATGAAAACTTCAGGAAGAACGGATGGTCTGATAATCTTCCTTTTTAAATAACAGAATAAATGCCAGGAGGACAACCATCGACATGATGGCAGTAATGGACCATATGACTTCCCACTGATACACCAATCCTGCAGGAGTATCAACCGAATACATCCTTATAATCCATCCATTGATGAAGTTTCCGACCAGCAACCCCATTGCAAATGTGACAAAAAATATCAGCCCCTGGGCCTGGGAGCGTAAAGCTTCAGGTGCTTTCTTATCGGTATAGATCTGCCCGCCCAGATGGTGATATCCGAAGATGATCCCATGCACTCCTACTCCGATTAAAACGTAAGTTAATTGAGCATCACTACCTGCAAAGTAAAGAGAAAGATAACGAATTACCAGTGCAATCATCCCGACAATCATGGTTTTTCGAAGTCCAAACTTTTTTATAAACCATGGAACCGTAAGCAAAATAATAATTTCAGTTACCTGCCCTATGCTCATTGTAACGGTAATAAGTCTGTAACCACTATCAAACAGATATTCGGAAAAATAAGACCAGTACATAGAAAAAGGGATCATGGACAGAAATAAAAGTGAGAGAAAAACGGCAAAATTCCGGTCTCGCAGCATGGTTATACTTCTGAAACCCATAATATCGAGCAAGGATGCTTTTTGGCCACGTGCTCCAGGCGGTGTATCAGGAAGCGTGAGATTAATAAGAGCAGCCAGAATTGCAATACCGGCACCAAAAAAGAAGGGAAGATTTGTACCATCAAAATCACTTTTAAACCAACTTACGGCTATTATACTGAATACACCCGCAGTAATCCAGCCGATGGTACCAAATACCCTGATCCTTGAAAAAAGCTCAGAAGGTGTATTAGCCATAGTAATGGAGCTGGTTAAGGCCCAGGTAGGCATATAAAAAAGCATTGCAACCAGTAAAAACACAAAAAGCCATAATGGATTTTGGGTATTTCCTGCAAAAAACAGCATAACAGCAACCATAAAGTTAGAGAATGCAATTACATACTGCCCCTTGAAATACCTGTCGGCCAGCATGCCCACCATGGGTGAAACCACCGAACCAAAGGCCATAGAACTCAGAATAAGTGCCGTAAGATTTCTTGATAATCCCATATTGGCCAGGTATGCTGCCAGGGGTATCCACCATACAGCCAGCATCATGTATTGAAAGAACATCATGATGCTCAGGCGGGTAAAAACTGATTTGTTGGCTGTTGTCTGCATTTTTTTCGCTTAACATTAATTACAATTAACACGATAAATAACTACTGAAAAATCAATATTCAAAAGTATTAATGAACTGGTCTAATAGTGTTGGACAACTTTTTTACAAATATAAGTTTAATTTACATTGTTAATATTGTTATTAATGAGGGGGTCCAGCGGGAGACTAATAACTTTGTCTTTTATGCTAAGGTGAGTATTCTGTGGTTGGTTATTAAACCTTTTCCCAGTAAGTTCTTAGCCCTTTAATAATTTCATTCAGCTCTTCAGGATCAAAAGATTGCGAATAGCATCTTTTAAAGGTTTCAACCTTAAGGTCAATTTCTGAGATTTGTGGATTGCTTTGCCTGATGCTGCTTTCTACCATCATACGACCGAAGTTAACCATTTCAACACCGATCATAAATCGCTCATCAGGGCTTTTGGCGTGAATGATCTCTCTTTGTTTTTGTATGATATGTTCGGGAGTATCCTGCATATTACAGCAAATTGAATGTGTTGAGATTAAGTTTTTTGCACTAATTTAATTTTCATCAATATCCAGTGTCATTCTGGGTATGGAATAACGATTGAGTGCAATGCTGTCCCGAAAGCATGCAGGGAATACCGGCCTCTTCCAGTGAATGCGTTACTTTCTGTAATAATTTAAAAATCATTGGGATGGATTGTGATGTAAAGATAACAGGAATATTAAAATCTTTTAGCAAGGAATGGAACGCTGATAACGCAGATTTTCAAGCGCGGATAACCCAGATAAAATTGATTAAAATCTGTGTTGCTTTGCATCTTCAATACATGCCTTCTAATCATTAAAAAGCTGAAATTAAAGAAATTGGAGCAATTCCAAAAATATTCATTTGATAAAAACCGTTCTAATGGAGAATTTTTCACTATTTTGAAAGTCTGTTTGAAGAATTTTTCACAGAAAAAAATGTTTTTAATTTCTCTTCAGAAACTGCTTGCTATATATATTATTTTGGGTGTCATTTAAAGAATGAAGTATGAAGCAAAATGGGAAAAACAATTTAGAGAAAATATTCATTGCGATAATCGTTTTCAGCATGTGGGTACCTGAATCCTTTGCTGAGAATCAGGTGCCTGAAAACATAAAAAAATATAACTATTATGTGAATCTGGCAGAATTGTCCATTATTGACTCTGTTTATCAAAAAGCTGTTTTTTATTACGATAGTGCGTTTATGAAAAAGGATTATGCATTTGCAGTTGATAAGTACAATGCAGCACTTTGTCATGTATTCCTGGAAAACTATGAACAAGCTTATTCTTTGCTAAAAGAGATATTGCAAAAGGGCTACTCAATATCCAACCTGAAGAATAAGGACTTGTTTGACAATTTTTTTCTATCGAAATGGGGAAAGGGATTAATTGATTATTCTAAAGATATTGTTTTTACTTTCAATGAGGATTTACGCAATACACTGGATTCCTTGTTTTATATGGACCAATTGTTTCGTAAAAACCGGGAGTTTGGTGACCCCTATGATTTTTTTGAAGATACCATAAACCGTATCGATGACTCCAACCGTGTTGCACTGGAGGCCATAATAGATAAGCATGGTTTTCCCGGAGAGGAAGTTATAGGCTTAAGTGACTCCTGCCTTATCCAACAGCCATATTCTATAATTTTACGGCATCTTCAGCAGATTAGCACAGGGCGACGCAGGGGGGAGGTTACAAATGTATCTCCCATGGTTATCGATGCTTACCATAGTGGAAGAATGCCCGCACATGAGGCATCAGACCTGCTTGAATTGGCATATAGAGATTTTGGCAGCTTTTCCGCTTCTATGATTAGATTTATTTATATCCCACCTGGAGATAATCCTTTTCAAATTCCGGAAGAAGAAAAAGCAAAAAAAGATTGGAGTTTTATAAATTTGAAGGAAGAAGAAGCAGAAACTATTAATAAAGTAAGACTTGAATTTGGCCTTGAAACCATTGAAGACTTAAGAAAGAAGCTGGTTTTTCGTCTTGACAATGATACATTTGACTTCAGGAAGATTCGAGGTGGGAAGAACATCTTAACAACATTGGATAAGGTACAATATGATCATGTGAAAAAAAATTTAATTCCTGTGAGATGAAGTTCGTTGATTTTTAAATCACAAATTAAAGTAAGAAGAATTATTAAAAGGTTTAGTCAGATGAAAAAGATAGTTTACTTTATTATATCATTTTCTATTGCACTCTCTGCATGTGCGCAAAAAGCAGATGAAAAGTCAATGTTTTTAGCATTCCAAAACCAAAAACTTTATGCCATAAAGCCCGGTTGCCATGATACATTGTCCTGGATTTATTTAAAAAACGATTCGGTGCTTATGCAACAAAACTATTTGCATCCCAATAGTTATTTTTTAAACAGATTGACCTATAGCCTTGGAAAAAGCGCTGATAAGGATTCCTTGTATCTCTTTATTCATAAAGAAGAAGTTGCTGTTGGTCAGGATACTTTGTTTCAGGAAATGGTACGGATGGGTAAATCGCAGGATTGGGTGCAACGTGTATGGGTAAAACCTGACAATGAAACTTTACTGTTTGTGTATCAAAAATCACCATTCGAAGGGCGGCCAGGACATGAAAATGTTTTTACTTCCGTAAGACTTTATGTTCATGAAGAATTATTTAAGGACAAGGCATCTGATATCCATGAAATTGAAGGAAAATTTATTTTACCTGATGGTTTTACAGGTAGGGGCCTGATTGCCCTTAACCAGGCTGATGGATTGGAGCCTGAATATGATATGAATTGGACACCTGTTTACAGAATCGGTAACAATGGCTTACTTTCCACACAACATCCTGAAAATCCTTTTATGGTAGCCAAAGGAACGTACAGGTTTTATTTTATGGATAATGTAAATCAAAACCTGACTGAAATCCCTGTATTATTTAACGATTGCAGGCAGATGTTAGCTCATGAATTTAAAATGAATGGTAAACTCTCCGATGAGACATATAAGTTGGATGCATTGTATGTTATTGTAACCAGATATAACCCAGGACCCAAAGTCATTGATGAGGCTTTTGGTAAAACAACTTTAGGTAATGTGAAGATATTTCGGGTGGATACTTTAAAGAGTCTTTTATAATATTGAAAAAATTCCAGAATATTAAGTAGCAGGTAATTTGAATACTACAAACTTTTTTAATTCAAATAGAAAGAGAAAAAAGATGCCCGGTTTACAAAAAGTTTTCTCCAATCCTTCACATTTTGTATTTCAATGGATAGTGTGTCCGGGAAAATATGGAAGAGTTTGTTTTGTTCTAAGATAAATAATTCAAATCATTTGCCGTTGATATATTAACCTAATCATCATAAGAATGCTTTCCAAAGAACTAGCAATGCTTGCAGACTTTATCGGGTTATTATTTTGGCTGGTATTTATGCCTGCCAATATTCAGGCCGGCAGTTCTATCCCAAAAAATATGATTGGAGAGTGGAAAGCATTAAATAGCGACTGTGAGGATGGTGGTTTGCTTATTATCTCTGAAACCTCTCTCATTTCAGGCTCCTCCGCATTTTTAATGAAACATTCATACATTATTTCAGATTCTGTTTCTCAAAGCGGAAGCATATCTTTAAAACTGTTTGACTACAAAATTTCAAATGACGGTATTAGCTTTTCGAAGATCTCAGAATCTGACGACTCGGTCAGAGTTGATGTTTTTCTGGACAAGGATATTCTCGTTTTACTTTTTTGGAAAGGGGATTACAGACCTTATGAATATCAAATACCAGTTGCTTATATCAGAAAAGAGAAAAGTGCAACTGAAGTTTATCGACCAACCATTCGATCAATCTTTTATTTGCCTGTGGGTTATGCAGGATATGCCTTGGTTGCGCTTGATCAACACCACGGAGAACCTGCAGAGTATGACGGTGAGGGTAGAAGAATTTTGCATATGCCCGAATCAGGCTTACTCTTAACCCATTCAGAGCCAATGCCCTTAGCCATGGCCAAAAGGGAGTTTGCTTTTTATTTCAATGATAGTGATGGAAAAATCTCCGTGTCTTTACCACTGTTACCCAACAGTTGCATTACATTATTTAAGAATCAGAATTTTACAAACGAGCAAATACAGGAATATGGATATGATCCTGACCAGATATATGTTTATTACTACAGATATAATCCAGGCAGGGAAAATATTAACAAGCTCTTTGGGCAGGAAATCAAAGGACAGGTTTTCTGGTTCAGGGTTGATACTTTATGGAATTTGTTGAAATTCGGTGAAATGATACCAGGAAGGATTGAAAGAGATTAGAATATTAGTGCAGGCCGTAATTCCACTTAAAAAATATTTTTCGCATGCCTTAACCCGCAAAACATAATAAAACCAGAATGCAATCAGGGAAAAATATCATTTTTCCGGATTGAAACCGGATATTGTTATAAAAATGGCGGGGTGACTGAAAGTCGCCCCGCCACTCAAAATTATAGGTATATTTAATTGTCTTGTACTTTCCTTAAAAAGAAAAACTTTAACCACATTATACTCTTATTTTCGGCACTTTTCACCAACTTTCCCCAGGAATTACAAACAATATCACATTATATTGTGATTATAGTTGTATTATTAATTAATAAAGACTATTTTTACACCAAAATCACATTGTAATGTTAGTTGAACAGATTGGAGAAACCATAAGAAACCGGCGAAAAGAGCTGAAAATTACGCAGCCCCATCTGGCTGAGCTAGCCGGTATAAGTATCAATACATTGTATAAACTGGAGCGGGGACAAGGTAACCCATCATTGGAGGTACTCAATAAACTGTCAGATGTGCTGGGAATGGAACTCAAACTCCAGATAAAAGGAAAGCTTTGATTAAATGAGAAAAGCAGCCGTATATTGTAACAAAGTACTGGCCGGAACACTGACTGAGGTCAAGCATAATCATTTTGTGTTCAGGTACGAGGATAGCTATTTTTATGATACAACCCAACCGGCAATAAGTTTAACCCTGCCCAAAACCCGGCAGGAGTATACAAGCGAGTGCCTGTTTCCCTTTTTCTTCAATATGCTAAGCGAAGGGGCTAACCGAAATCTGCAAACCAGGCAATTAAGGATTGATGAAGATGATCATTTTGGATTGCTGCTGGCAACAGCACAGTTTGATACCATAGGTGCCATAATTTTGAAACCCATTGTTGAACAATGAACATAAATAAATTGAAATATTGCCCCGGCACTCTGGCAGAAGGTTTTACAACTTACAGTCCGAGTTGTTTGCGCAAATTGTTTAACGGAAAAAAAGTAAGTCACATATTGCCTTACAGCCCCCCGCAACAAAGTGAAGAAGTTGCTGAAAATTTCATGGAAAACAGGAAGCGTATCTCAATTTCCGGCGTCCAGGAAAAACTAAGCCTTCTGCTTGAAAAAAATCATTTGCGTCTAACCAGAGCGGGAGAACAAGGAACTTACGTACTTAAACCCATACCCGCAGATATAAAGAAACCAGACCAGGTGCCGGCAAACGAACACCTTACCATGCAATTGGCCAGGCAGGTATACGGTATCAACACAGCTGAAAATGCATTGATATTTTTCAGCAATGGCCAACCTGCCTATATCACAAAACGATTTGATGTAAAAGATGATGGCAGCCTGCCTTCCGGCAAATGGGGCACTGAAGATTTTGCTTCCCTGGCAGGAAAAACAAAGGACAATGCAGGGGTAAATTTTAAATATGCTCTCAGCTATGAGGAGATGGGATTGCTTATTCAAAAATATGTACCCGCATGGCGTGTCGAAGTTGAGAAGTTTTTCTCACTCGTGGTTTTCAACTACCTGTTTTCCAATGGAGATGCCCACCTGAAAAATTTTTCACTGCTTGAATCCATCGACGGAGACTATTTCCTAAGTCCGGCCTATGACCTGATAAACACAAAACTGCACGTAGACGATACCGATTTTGCATTGGAGAAAGGATTGTTTGCCGATGAGTTTCAAAGCGGGCAATTTAAAAAAACCGGGCATCCTTCCAAAGCTGATTTTATTGAACTTGCCAAAAGAATAGGTATTATGGAAAGCAGAATCGAAAAACTGCTCAATCCTTTTTTAGAAAAAAACCCGTTGGTAGAAGCCCTGGTAAATCGCTCCTACTTAAACGAAGCCAACAAAAGGGGGTATATACTTATGTGCAATACCAAACGGAACTATTTGGAGCAGTAGTTAATTAAGTGACAATTAGCCAGATAGTGGCGGGGTGACTGGAAGTCGCCCCGTCACGCCCCGTCACCTAAACCGAATGGAAGAGAAGTCGCTCATAAATCCAATCGAATTTTTCTTAAATTCGTAATGTCTTGGATAACCAGCGAATAATAATAAACACCCGGCATATGGTAAATTATCAAAATATTATCAGGCGAAATCCTAACAAGCGCTTTGGGAAACCCTGCGTGAGGGATACAAGGATAACGGTATATGATGTGCTGGGGTGGCTGGCATCGGGTATGACCAATGAAGAAATCATTGCCGATTTTCCTGAATTAACCATTGAAGACATTCAAGCTTGCCTGGCCTATGCCACCGATCTGAACTGAGAATCTCCCCATCCATTAAATATCAGTGCTTTTAGTATTGAATAGCAATCCTATTAAAGAATTTATTGTAAGCCCTGAGTCAGATGATAACGCTTGTTTTGAAATAGAGTAGAATAAATTATCAAGCTCTTACATGTTTTTTTGGCTTAATAAAAACTCATCCCTGTAATTATAATTAATCTGCCAAAACGGCTTTGGCTTTTACTTTTTTGAACCGGATATAAAGAACGTGACTTCATATATTGGCGTAATATTTTAAATAGTATTTACATATTTACGCCATTATTTTAATAAGTGGTTTTATTTATTGCTATATACTTACACCTGAGTAAAAAACAAACATAACTCATCAGGCTTGCCATGATAAAAAAAAACATTATTTAGAACAAATATAAACAGCAAAAAATCATATGTTAAATTTGGTTAATATCGTTTTTTTTTTACTTTTCACACGCGAATATTCTTTTTTGGGCGCCAAAAGAAAATTCGCGGGCGGTGAACCGAAAAGCCCGGGCGTAGTGCCGAGAGTAGGTGAAAAAATATTGATTATGAAAACAATTACAAAACTTAATCTTTTTTTTCTACTGTTAATTCTTTGTGCTTTAATAAGTTGTCAAAAAGAAGCTGAAGATTATCCTTTGGTTTCTCAAGTACCTGAACCCATTGCTAGATACTACAAGGAAATGATTGTTGTTGATTCAACTCAAAACAACGTTGCTTTTTTACTCATTTCATCCAATGATCAAGATTATCTTGATCAATATGTAGAGCATTATGATTTTGTTTTGAATATAAGGCTAGAGAACCAAGAGTGTGAGTTTAATTATAACGCTAATTTTCAAAGCAGCCATATGAAAGAATTAGCAGAAAATACTTTTGATTCTGGTTATAATCTTGAAAGAGACCCTAAAATCTTTTTGGAGATTGTAAGTTATAATATTGATAAAAATATTGAGTTTTTTTATTTAGATATAAAACCAAAAGAACTCAAGACCGATTGGGTTATATCACCTTCTCCAATAGCATTTGTAACAAGTCAAAACTTCATCGGAGTTACTCATAGTGGTGGTGGGAGACAATTTTTATACCAATACTTATTCAAAAGAAATTGGTGGAACACTTGGACTACATATACTTCTGGAGGCAACAATGCATGGTTTCTTTATCCAGGAAGCAGTCCTTATGCAGCATATTTCGATCTTGGAGATTTTTATCGTAGGCAAATAATAGTTCACCAACATTATGTTGATTACATGTATGATATTGTAAATTATCGATTTGCTGAAAGGGCAAGTGAATTTTATAGTCGTGACTGTTCATATATCGGCAATTATGACGGATGGAGTTGTTATGTTGGGAGCCCTCCTTCGGGCACACAGGCTTTTATGTGGCCCCCAGATAACCCTACACGTTTTTATTATACCCCTACTTCTGGTAATAATTGTCCTTTACCGGGTTCCTCTTTTGATGGAGCAAATTGCAAATATGTAAGTATACCTTCTCAAACCAAACCATTTATATGGGATAATAAATGGTATGTATATCCCGATTTGTTGTTAAATTAAAAAATAGCCCAATTCGAGTCCTTTTTTGTTTTGATGTTTGATTTAAATTAATTATTAATTTTTTGTTAAAAAAAACATCGATTGTCGTTTGGAACCATGAAATCATTAAAATTCAAATTGTAATCGAAGTTTTTTTTAATTTTTTATTGAACAGGTAAATAAAAACTTGCCTAACGCTTTAGGTAAATAATAGTTTAATTATGAGACGAATACTTCTTGTTTTATTGTTTCTATTTTGCTTAGGGTTAATCATTTTATTTAAAGACTTTTTCTTGCAAATATTTCAAGTTTCTTTTAGATATTCAGATGATAATTGCAATTCAATTGTAGCAACTATTGACAACCTAACTGTCAAATCAAACACAATAGATTCAATAGCCTCGCAAAGAATATTTGAAATCCGCTCGTTAACCCTTGATGATTATTTAATTAATCTTTTAATAAAAAAAGAAGCAAAAAAGCACAATTTAAATGATGAGGTTTTTATAAAAAATTGGATATTCGATAAAATAGATATAACCGATGAGGATATAAGAGTTTTTTTAAATCATAATCCATCATTATCGAATAATTTTGAGAAAGCAGATTTTTACTTACGACATATTAAACTAGAGAATCAAAAAAGAACTTTTTTTGATTCAGTTTCTCAGTTTTATTCAATAAACAAATTCATCAAACCGGATTACTTCAAAAAGATTGATACACAAAAAATTTGGGGATTCCCGCTATCAAGAACATATAATGAAAATCCTAATGTGTATGTAATTTCCAATCCTCATTGTTTTGCTTGCAAAGAAGTATTCGCCAATATTGAATATCTTGTAAATAATTACAATAATCAAGTAAATTTTTGGTTTATATACTTAAGCAATTATTTTGAAAATGATGCAGTTGCGTTTATGGCGGCTTATAAACAAGAAAGATTTGCTGATTTTTATAGAAAAATATATCAAGATCTAAGCTCAGGTATTGATTCAGATGAATACTTAATCAGTTTGGCAATAGAAATTGGTTTAAATATTCACGAATTCGAGAAAGACTTAAACGATAAAGCCAGTTTACGTTATTTGTTGGAAACCAGAGACTTTCTGTTTAAAAATGAAATTTTTGAAACCCCTTCCTTTATTGTGAATCAACTTGTTCTCGATGGCCCAGATGCTATAAATTATCTTGAAAATGTTATACTGGAAGAAATTGGTAAATAATAATTATATCTCACAAAGCATATTTTTTTGTGCCTTTTTAGCTTTTTTTCTTTCATCCTGCGGGAAAGAGCTGGAAATAGAAATTGAAATTCCGGCAAATAATCCAAAACTTGTAGTGAACTCAACTCTTGTTCCGTATAGTTTGCCTGGCGGAAAATATCTGGGGATTGAATTGGGAAGTAGCACATCTATTTTTGACACGGTTACTCATAATTCAATAATTGATGCATCCGTGTTGCTTTTTAAAAACAATGATTTTAAAGATACTTTGCAATACAACCCAGATAATGGTTTGTATTCCTTTGGGTACGGCCCATTTGAGGGTCCTTCCATTGGGGATAAATACACCATTGAAGTTTTTGCGGAAGGTTATGAGCAGGTGTGGGCGGAGACAAAAATTCCCGAAAAAGTAGAAATCATCGAAGCTAACATTATTCCTGTGGCATTTATTAATGACCATGGAGGAGTTTGGTCTGAGGTCGTACTTACTTTTGATGATCCAGGCAATATTAACAATTATTACGAAATAGTGGTAGTTTCTGATATCTCAGATTATTTATATGATCCTAAAAAGTTCAGTCCACTTTTTAGCCATGAAAGTTTTATAACCGGCGAAAGTTATTATCCTTCACCACTTCGCTTTGACCTTAAGGAGCCAAAGCACCTTTTATTTAATGATAATAGTTTTAACGGAGAAGACGTAACCCTTTCGTTTTATTATTATCCACCTCAGTTTATGACAGCCAAAAGGTTTGTAAGCCATCACATTGTAAGTGTTCAATTAAGGAATATTACAGAAGAATACTATCTTTTTAAAACATCATTTTTGCAAAGTCTTTATAATCAAAAGGAAGATATTTTATATGGAATGGGTGAGCCCTTAAATGTATTTTCCAACATAGAAAATGGTTATGGCATTTTTGCAGGATTTAATGAAAGCATTGTACAAATATTAATACCCGAAACAATTGTAGATTAAAATAATGAAAATATTCTGCCTTTCAGTTATTTTGATTTGTTTTTCCTCTTTTTTAAACGGACAAGAACCATTTGTTTTGAGCGGATATGTGTTTGACTCTAACACCGGGGAAGTCTTATCCGGAGCCAATGTATTTGACCAACATGCCAGGAGAGGAACTTCTACCAATTTCTATGGGTTTTTTAGTATCTATATTTCAGATCCTAACAATGCAATGTTGCTTTTTTCTTATGTTGGCTATAAGGATACAATCATACATGCAGCGGACATACATGAGAAAAACTTGAATGTAAGATTACACCCTGGCTTATCGATAAAGGAAATCACAATTGAAGCCAGCAGGCAATCTATTGTCAATAGGGCTGAATCGGGCGTAATCCGGCTTCCTGTTAATGAGGTAAGTAAACTTCCCAACCTGTTTGGTGAAGTTGATATAATAAAAGCTTTTCAACAAACACCCGGAGTGCAATCTGGCGGAGAAGGGAAAAGTGAATTGATTGTAAGGGGAGGGAGCCCTGATCAAAACTTAATATTACTCGATGATGTACCGCTGTATTATGTTTCTCATTTTGGTGGTTTCCTTTCAGTTTTTAACGTAGATGCCATAAGTGATGCTAAACTTATTAAGGGGAGTTTTCCTGCAAGATATGGGGGAAGGCTTTCGTCAGTTTTGGAAATCCGGATGAAAGATGGCAACATGAACCAGTTTGCCGGGCAGGGAATGCTGGGCTTAATATCATCAAAGATAATGTTAGAAGGCCCAATAGTTAAAGGAACCAGTTCTTATATGATTTCTGCAAGAAGAAATACACTTCCGATTTTTCAATTCTTTGGAGATGGGCCAAAATATAACTTTTATGATATAAATGCAAAACTAAACCTCATTGCCTCAGATAGAGACAGAGTACATTTAAGCTTTTATAACGGAATAGACGCTGTAGGCTTTGAAGAAGAGTCCAGGCTAACCTATATGAAACAACAGGCCAGATGGGGAAATACAATGGGGGCACTTCGATGGAACCGCATCTTTAGTAACCGGTTATTTGCTAATACTACTTTTGCCTTTTCCACATATCATTACCTGAATTTATTTGAAAACAAGAATCAATTAGATACAATTTCGCGCCATTTGCAAAACAACATATTGACAGGTATAAATGATTGGTTTTTAAAAAGCGATCTAAGCTATACACTGCTTCCTGGTTATGATTTAAAGCTGGGTTATAAAAGCATCAGGCATACCTTTTTCCCTAACCACCAGGAGTTCCAACTTGCAGTGAGAGGCAAGCAACAGGTTCGTGAATCTTTTAAACCAGAAATAACAGCATGGAATCATTCTGTGTATGTAGAGAATGATTTGGATCTTAGATGGTTTCAAATAAACGCCGGTTTGCGCTATTCTTTGTTTTCCGTAAGTGAAAAGAGATATAATTCTCTTGAACCGAGGATTATCCTGAATCTTTTACTTGCGAGGGATATTTCTTTAAAATACGCTTACTCGCAAAACAGGCAGTTCATTCATTTGCTTTCTTATTCAGGTGCAGGGATGCCGGCTGATTACTGGATGCCTTCAACCAAATCCATTGGCCCTGCCAATTCAATTCAACATAGCATCGGAATGACCAGTTCTTTTATGGATGGTGTCTTTGAATTATCACTGGAAGCTTATGTAAAGACCTTGAATGATTTGATTGCCTTCAAACCGGGAAAATCTCTTGTCGGGCATTTAGATTCATGGGAAAGTCTTGTTGAAAAAGATGGGAAGGGGCATAATTATGGAACTGAGTTGTTTTTGCAAAAAAAAACCGGCAAATCAACCGGTTGGTTGGGCATAACATGGTCAAGAGCATTCCGTGAATTTAATGAACTTAATCAAGGGAAAATATTTCCCTATGCCTACGACAGACCTTTAGATATTTCTGTAGTCTGGAATTACGATTGGAATGAAAACGTAAATTTTTCCTTTGCATGGAATTATGGCACAGGATACCCTATTACATTATACACTGAAAGATATATGATAGAAGGTGAGGAAATTTATGTATTTGATAAGATTAACTCATTCAGAATGCGGGATTATCATCGACTGGATTTTGCGTTGAATTTTCCGGCAAAAACACGATGGGGTGAGCGAAACTGGTCAATAAGTATATACAATATATATAATAGACGTAATCCCTATTATTATTTCTATGACCGGAAAATCACTGAATTTCAGACCACAGAAGTTAATGGCGTACAGGTGCATACAGGTATCCTTGGAGACCTGAAACTTTACCAGAGAAGTTTATTTGGCTTTTTCCCTTCTTTTGGGTTTAGTTTTAAATTTTAGTAGATTTTAAAACATTTTTCATAGTTTTTTAAGGTTTCATAAATAACATTTTAAATCCAAGTCAAATGATAATCATGCAATCAATGTCTCAGAGAGCCACATATATGCTTTTTATATTAATCTTCTTGATTTCTCAACCTTTTCTTTTACCAGCTCAATTCTTTGCAGGTATTACTACAAATGCAGGTTCAAATTTTGAAAGACAAGGGGTTAATGTGTATGGTATTGGGTTAAACGTTTCAACAGGTTATTCAGTCAATGACTGGATCGAAACTGACATTCAGGCACAGCATTATTGGTTGTCATCCACTTCAGGAAAATATTTGAGTTCCATATCTTTAAACACAAAGTTTATTCCCTTCTCATCTACAATAAAACCATACATAAGTTTGGCTGGCGGAATTGGTAAACTTTATGGTAAAACATTGATATTTGATGGTGGATCTGAGCCTGTTCAATTGGAGTATGATACATGGCTTTTAAAACCAATAATAGGTATTCATGCTGACACAGGATTTCTTGATGGTTTAGAATTTGATTTCAGTTTTTTTTATGAACTTAACAAATATCAGAGTGAAAATTTGCGAATCAATTTGTTTGGAGCAAACCTGGGTTTTAGGTACAAATTTGGCAAATAGGTTTTAATTAATCTGGCTCTTAACCTTCTCCACCCTCACCGCCGATAATTTAAACGGTGCAATCCTTGAGTGGGGATCCAATTCATCGCGGGTGAGCTTGTTTACGGCGGCTTCTGCATAGTGGAAAGGCATAAACAGTTCGCCCGGGAGAACATGGTCGCTCACTTCTACTTTGGTTTCCAGCTCGCCACGTTTGGAAGTTATTTTTACCCAGTCGCCGTTTTTAAACCCGTGCTTTGCGGCATCATCGGGGTGCACCAGCACATAGGCTTCGTTGGCATAATCGTTCAGCGATTTGTTGCGGCGCGACATGGTGGATGAATGGTATTGATACAAAATTCGTCCGGAATTAAGCAGGAATGGGAATTCAGTATTTACTCTTTCGTTTTGCTCTGCATAGTGCACCGGGTGCAATACTCCCAGCCCGTTGGGGGTGTTGAATTTTTCTTCGAACAAAGTGGCTGTTCCGGGATGGTCTTCGGTGGGACAGGGCCACTGTACTCCCTGCTTTTCCATGCGTGGGTAGCTGATACCTCCGAAAATGGGCGCGGCTTTGCGCAGCTCATTCCAGATGTCTTCTTCATCTTTGTAATTGCCCAGGGGTGATCCCATACGGTCGGCTATTTCCATAACGATTTTCCAATCCTGGCGGGCTTGTCCGGGCATATCCACTGCCGGACGCATACGGGCCACGCGGCGGTCACTGTTTACCACGGTGCCGTTCTTTTCTGCGAAAGCTGCAGCGGGAAGGATCACATCGGCATAGGGTGTGGTTTCGGTATGGAAGATATCCTGTACCACCACAAACTCCAGCTTTTCCATGGCCTTGATGGTGTGGTTGATATTGGGATCTGTAATCATGGGGTTTTCTCCCATGATGTAAAGTCCTTTTACCTTTTCATCATATGCAGCCTGCATGATCTCAACGGTGGAAAGTCCTTTTTCACCGTCAAGGCTATCGTAGGGCACTCCCCATATTTCTGCCACGCGTCGGCGGTTATCATCATCAGTTACAGAAATATAACCGGGATAGGTAAAAGGAGAAGCCCCCACATCCGATGCTCCCTGTACATTGTTTTGTCCGCGGGGCGGATTGAGCCCGGCTCCTACCCGTCCGATATGACCGGTGATCAGGCACATGTTGATGAGGCTGAAAACATTGTGAGTACCCGTAACCTGCTGGCTGAATCCCATACCCGTGGCGATAAGAGGCTTCTTCGCTTTTGCATAAATGCGGGCGGCTTCCTGCATCAGTTTGCCGGAGACTCCGGTAATCTTTTCCACATGTTCGGGTGTGTATTCTTCCACCAGTTCGGCTAAGGCCTGGTAGGATTTCATCCCACCATCCACGCGCTTCTCAATAAAATCCTTATCTATGAGGCCTTCCTTCACAATGGTGCGAATCATACCGTTGAGCAGGGCTACATCGGTGCCCAGCTTAGGTTGCAGCCAGATGTCGGAATACTTCACCAGCGGGGTCCATTTGGGGTCGATGATGATGATCTTGCCACCCTTGCGCTTGCCGGCCTTCACGAAAGTAGCCGTTACAGGATGGGTTTCGATGACATTGTTACCCGTAAAAAGCATGCAATCGGAGTTTTCGTAGTCCTCGATGGAATTGCTGCCGGCACCATCTCCCAAGGCGCGCAGCATGGCGGTAACAGTTGATGCATGGCACAAACGGGTGCAGTAATCCACATTGTTGCTGCCAAAAGCTATGCGTACCAGTTTGCTAAAAATGTAATTGTCTTCGTTTGTAGTTTTGGCGGAGCTGTATCCGGCCAAGGCTTTGGGACCATGCTTCTCCTTAATTTCTTTGAATTTGCGGGCCACCAGTTCCAGGGCTTCATCCCAGCTGGCTTCCACAAATTTGCCGTCTTTTTTGATGAGCGGGGTGGTAAGGCGGTCT
>JAHYJP010000069.1 GCA_019429055.1 Bacteroidales bacterium | reverse complement strand
AGTAAAGTGTTTTTGGAAGCCATTGACAATAAGGCTTATGTAAGGTTTAAATACCTGAGTAAAACACATCTGGTTAAACCACTATTTCTTTTTCCCCGTCGTTCAAAACTTTTATTGTATGGATATGACCTGGTGCTAAATGAAGAAGTTGAGTTTGAAGTAAGGTATATAGAAGACCTGGAAATTGAAACAACCCCTTTTATAAAAAATCTGCATCCAAAAATGCTACTTTCTATGCGTAATGATGTGGAATTTGCGCTGGACAACATGTTGTATGTGCGGTTTGATTATACTAATTTAAAAGGTGAACAAAGTTTAAGGACCATTGGGCATTTTAACTACACAGAAGATTACAAAAATTACGGATATGACAGAGAACATATTCGTGGACACTGCTTTTTAAGGGGTGAAGAACGAACATTCAAACTTTTAAGATTTGATAATGGCACTGTTCTTAATTTAAGTTACAATGAATGATTTCACTATTTTTACAAAAGAACAAAATGTAAAACGAAGCATTTGCATATTTTTATTTCTTTATCAAAAACATTAACTAAGCCAAAGCTTATTCTTATTTTTAACCGAAAAGTGGATAATGACTGAAGTGCAATGATGATAAATTCGTATAAATGAAGGAGCAGATTCAAAAAATACTGGCAGAAGGTGAAAGCCAGCTCAATGAGTTTAAAAAATCACGAGCCGGATTAAATAAAAATACGTTCGACAGTTTATGTGCATTTTTAAACCGGAGTGGTGGGAACCTGCTTCTTGGTGTTAACGATAACGGAGAAGTTGAAGGAATTGAAGAGTCGAAGGTTCAGGAAATAATTGACCAGTTGGTAAGCTTAATGAATAATCCTCAAAAATTATCTCCGCCGGTTTACCTTATTCCCAAAGTGGAAGACATTGATGGAAAAAAAATAATCTACCTGCAAATACCGGAGAGTTCTCAGGTACACTCAACCGTAGGAAAGATCTTTGACCGGAATTATGATGGTGATTTTAATATAACAGGGAACCACAAACTGGTAGAAGACTTGTATCTCCGTAAATCCAACAGCTTTACCGAATCCGTTATATACAAATACCTTACACTGTCCGACCTCCGTCCTGACCTGATTTCCAGGGTACGAAAGCTGGCTTCTATTCAGCGTTCCGGTCATCCCTGGACAACCATGACCGATGACGAATTGCTGAGGAGTGCCAAAATGTACCGGAAAGATTTTAAAACCGGAGAAGAAGGTTTTACGCTTGCTGCTGCATTATTATTCGGAAAAGATGAAGTTATCCACAATATCCTGCCAGCGTACAAAACCGATGCGCTTGTCCGGGTAATTAATACGGATCGTTTTGACGACAGAGTAGAAGTCAGGACTAATTTAATTGAAAGCTACGACGTTCTGATGGACTTTATTCGCAAACATTTACCCGACCCATTCTTTTTGGAGGGCGACCAGCGGATTAGTATCAGAGACCGTATATTCAGAGAAGTTGTTGCCAATACATTAATTCACAGGGAATACCTGAATTCGTTCCCGGCAAAACTGATTATTGAGGAGCAAAAAGTAACGATTGAAAACTGGAACAGACCTTTTGGTCATGGTTTGATAGACCCCTCAAATTTTTATACCCATCCGAAAAACCCAAATATCATGGAAGTGTTTAAACAAATCGGTCGGGCTGACGAATTGGGTTCCGGTGTTCGGAATGTATTTAAATATGGCAAGTTATATGGTTCGGATGAACCGGTATTTGAGGAAGGAGATGTTTTTAAAGCTATTATTTCTTTGCCCAAAGGTCATTTAGCAGGGAAAGGCAAGTTTTCATTTGGAATGGAAGGAACTCTTACAATCGAAAATGATACAATAAGTGATAAGTTAAACAAACTGCTTGATACAATAAATGATACAATAAGTGATACAATAAAAACGAGATATCAAAACATCATAAAAATACTCATTAAATCGCCGGGATTACGTGCAAACAATCTTGCCGGTGAGCTAAAAGTATCCGATGTTACAATCAGACGCGATATGCAAAAACTATTTAAACAGGGTATAGTTAAATTTAAAGGTTCCAAAAAAACAGGAGGATATTACCTGACGACTGATATTTTGAAAAGACTAAAGCTTTGACTTCATTTAAAAGAAAAACAATATACTTGTTAATGCCTCATTAACATCAGGTTGGGAGAAGGGTTGGGAGAAAAAAGAAAAATCGGTAGCAATCAGGTTAGGAAATTAATGACGAAAAGTAAAAATGAACAAATGGACCGCATAGAAGAAGCATTACAGCGTTTATTTCAAAAGCACCGGGTAGTGTTCTGGTATGATGAAAAACAGGAATTGACCGAACAGTTTCAGTCGCTTTCACTATCCGACGTAGAAAAGTTGGAAGTGTACAATAACCAGTTTGAAGTAAAACACACGATTCTGAGGGAAAAACCAACACAGAAATTCCTGTTGTACTTCAGAGAGGCACAGCCCAATCTTACCGACAACTGGCTGCTCGATATTGAACTGTCGAATTACGTTTTCCAGACCGACCAGCAGGCATTGTACCTCCAGGAACTGGAATTGCCCATGCACCTGAAAGAACTGGTAGGGAAGCATAACGAATTCTTTAAATCAAAAGAACGCAGGCTAAAGCTGAAAGAACTCCTGACGCCGGATGATGGGGAAAATGCTATCCTGGAAAAAATGCTTGCAGTGGTCTTTAATGTGCCCGATGTTAACTGCGTAAGTTTTTTACTGGCACACTTCAACGCTTTTGCCCAGGGTGACGACACGGTAGAAAAAGAACTTGCCCGGTTTAACCTGACCATATTTTATTGGGATCTGGTTAGTGCCCGGTACAATTACATAACCGACGAGCCCGGCATATACGATTTCCTGCTGGAAGTATTTAACGCCAACACGCCATTAAGTCAACCAGGGAAAGTGAATCGGGAGAGTAAAATCCTTGTTTCGGTCTGGAAAGATACCATATCCTACCAGGATGCCTTTAGAAAGCTTTCAGACAAGGTATCGGCTGACCTTCAGATTGAGTCCGCTATGCAGCAGGAGGAGCCGGACAAGCTCCTGGGAGACGATTTATTCCGGTTGACTGATAAGATGATAATTTCAGGACTTTGCAGCAAGCTCAGCAACGGCTCGTGGTCGCTGGATGAAACGTTACACATTGTAAAAAGCAGGGAAAACAAATACTGGTTTTCCGAATATAAACTGTTCTATGCTACTCTGAAGGAAGCAGCTTCCCTGCTTGCTTTTGTCAAAACATCACTGCCTGCAAAAATTGAATCTTTCAGTGAAGGTGTTGCCACCTATGCAAAAGAGTGGTACAAAGCCGACCAGTTTTACCGAAAGTTTATTCAGTATTACCGCAAAACAAGTCAGAACCGGATATTGGAACCGCTGGCGCAAAAAATAGAGAAGGTATATAGCAACCATTGGCTCCTCCCGCTGAACAACGAGTGGCAAAACGTGGTAAACAAGCTGGATAAATGGGACACGTTACAAGCCTATGCCCAGCGCCGGTTTTTCAACACACACGTTAAACCGGTTATAAGTAAAGGACTGCGAATGTTTGTTATTATTTCCGACGGATTCCGGTACGAATGTGGAGAAGAGTATTTGAGGCTGATGGAGAAAGAACAGCGCTTTAAGTCATCACTTGATTATGCTTTCACGGGGATTCCCTCTTATACTCAACTGGGGATGGCTGCTCTGTTGCCGAATAAAAAACTGGAAATTACACAGGGAACCGATGCTGTTTCAGTGGACGATTTTGCTGCGTCCGGACTTGCCGGAAGAAGCAAAATTCTGGGTAAACTGGAAGGATTCAAAGCAACTGCTATTAATGCTGAGGATTTTATGAAGATGAATGCGGCAACCGAGGGGCGTAATTTTGTGAAAGGATATGACGTAATTTACATCTTCCACAACCGTGTGGATAAAACCGGAGACGAAAAAACGACCGAGGAAAAGGTATTTGAAGCTGTTCAGGACGAAATGGATTTTCTTGTGGATATGGTTAAAAAAATTGCCAATATGAATGGTACCAATATGCTGATAACGGCAGACCATGGCTTTATTTACCAGAATAACCGCCTGGATGACAGTGACTATTCAGTTGCAGAATTTAAAGGGAAGGTTTGGAAGGAGTCGCGCCGGTTTGTGATTGGAAAAAATCTGCAAGGCGACAAAGGGACAGTTCACTTATCGGCAGCACAAATTGGTTTGCAGGGAGAAGCTGAAGTTCTCATTCCCAAATCAATCAACCGTTTCCGAATAAAAGGCTCCGGGGCCCGCTATGTTCACGGCGGGGCTTCGTTGCATGAAATTGTGATTCCGGTTATTAAGGTCACTAAAAAACGACAGGATACTACTCGTCCGGTGGAAATTGACATCATTAAATCGACGGATAAAATTACAACCAATATTCTTTCAGTATCATTCCTGCAGGCAGAGCTGGTAAGCAGCATGGTATTGCCGCGAACCGTCAGGGCAGGTTTGTATGCCGGAGAGAACGAACTTATCAGCGATCAGTTTACTTACCATTTTGATGCTTCTGAAGGTACCGAAAGGCAGCGTGAGGTGAAGCACGTATTTCACATCAGCAACAAAGCTAAAGACAAGTATAAAAACCAGCGGGTGAAACTGGTGCTGGAAGTCCCTGTGGAAGGTAGTTCCAAATGGAATCCCTACAAGGAATTCTACTATACCCTGAATATAGGAATTGACAACGAATTTGACATGTGGTAATATGGAAACAATTGATAGTAAGTTAAATCAGTATTTTGCAGGCAAGGTTGTTCGTAAAGACCTTACAAAGCTGATTAAAGGGAACGCCATTGTTCCAACTTATGTGCTGGAATATTTACTGGGACAGTATTGTGCTACCGACGATGAAGATACCATTATGCACGGTGTGGAAACGGTAAAGGGAATTATTTCCAGGCATTTTGTGCACCGTGACGAAGCACAACTGATTAAATCAACCATACGAGACAAAGGTTCGCACCGGATTATAGACAAGGTTTCGGTGAGACTGAACGATAAGAAAGACATTTACGAGGCACATTTCGCCAACCTGGGATTGAACCGGGTGCCAATTTCAGAGGAAATCCTTCGGCACAACCGCAAATTACTGTCCGGCGGGGTTTGGAGCATCGTAACCATGGGCTACGTTAAAACCGAAGAACGGGACAGTTCACCCTGGATAATCGAAAGCCTGAAACCCATTCAGGTTGCCAATGTGTCGGTGGCAGAATACAAAGAGGCAAGGAAGCATTTCACAACCAGCGAATGGATAGATGCATTGATGCAGTCCCTGGGCCTGAACCCTGAAGAATTCACTACCCGTTCGAAATTGCTTCAGCTTTGTCGCCTGATACCTTTTGCGGAAAACAATTACAACCTGATTGAGCTGGGACCAAAAGGGACGGGAAAATCGCATATATATTCCGAAATGTCGCCTCACGGTATTCTGATTTCAGGAGGAGAGGTAACCAAGGCCAAACTGTTTGTGAACAACAGCAACGGAGAAATTGGTTTGGTTGGTTACTGGGATGTGGTTGCCTACGATGAATTTGCAGGCAGAACCAAACGAGCGGACAAGGGACTTGTGGACATCATGAAAAACTACATGGCGAATAAAAACTTTTCACGGGGCACGCAGGTTTACGGTGCTTCTGCCAGTATGGTGTTTGTGGGTAACACCGACCACTCGGTGCCATACATGCTCAAACACAGCAACCTTTTTGAAGCATTGCCGGCGGAGTATTACGACACTGCCTTTCTGGACCGTGTTCATGCTTATTTGCCCGGTTGGGAGGTACAAAAACTACGCAACGAAATGTTCACTTCCGGCTATGGATTTATTGTGGATTACCTGGCTGAAGTCCTCCGGGAATTGCGTAAAGAAGACCATACGCAGGCTTACAGGAAATTTTTCGAACTTTCTGATTCCATCACCACCCGCGACAAAGATTCTGTAGCGAAAACATTCTCAGGTCTTGTAAAGGTTATTTTTCCAGACGGTGAGCTCACAGAAGATGAAGCCCAGGTGCTGCTGGATGCTGCCATTGAAGGACGGAAAAGAGTGAAGCAACAGCTTGTCAAGATGGATGAAACGTTTGAGGAGGTCGATTTTAGTTACAAGGTTTTATCCAGCGGCATCAGAAAGGAAGTGGAAACCCTTGAAGTGGAAGAAACATACGGAATAAGAAAACCTGCACCTGAAACGGAAGTCCCGGCATCAGACAAAGAATCTTCGGGATTTCATCTGGTTCCTGCCCAGAAACGTATCCGTGACAACCAGTCAGGTATTTCGTATGACAACCTTTTCGGAGCTTACCTGGCAGGAGCAACAGACATCCGGCTGACTGACCCGTACATTCGCTTGCCATATCAGATTCGGAACCTCATGGAATTTACCCGCCTGGTTGCTCAAAAAAAGGATCCGGATACGGAAGTAAAATTGCACATGGTAACCTCCAATGATGAACAATACCTGGATGATGCAAAAAAAGCTTTTGGCGAAATTGCCGATTCACTGGAACCATTGGGAATATTTTTTACATGGGAGTTTAATCCGTTAATCCACGACCGGTCCATCGACATGAATAACGGCTGGAAGATTATGCTCGGCAGAGGACTGGATATTTTCCAGAAGACCAACGGCAGGTACGATATCTCCGAATACCTTCAGGAAAACCGGTTTTGCAAGGATTGTGAGGTGACATTTGTGAGGAACGGTTGAGCAGGGATTCAGCTATAATAATGATGGAGGATTCTTATCTTTGCCCGAATATGTCAGCTTCGGAAATATCCTGGTAGGCAGATGAAATAAGATTTGACTATGACTAAATGGCTTAAAAGGAAAGACTTCGAACTAACTTTTCTTCCGTTAACCAGTAAAGGGAAGCAAATTCATGTTATTGGCAGAGTAAAACAATTGCCTTCTGAAATAGTAGAAATGGCAATTCGATTGGCTGAATTGGACTTTATCCGATATGTTCGAATTTGCGATGAAACCCTGGCGGCTTCAAGTGCAAACTACCCAAACAGACCAAAAGTACCAATTACTAAAATGAACCACGAAACAGCAATAGGAATTCAAATATTGTATAGTGAATTTCACAAGTATATTGACTTTTTTGACATTAATTCGCCGATAAAGGGACACGGAAGCAAAATGGTTGATGCGGTTTTAACAGATTTTCCCGAAGACTGGCATCCCACTGTAGTAATGGATTGGAGCAATGGATTTTGGGACAAAATGAAAGAAAAGTATATTGAATTAGACTGGCTATAAACTCAGCTCAGTAACCGAAAAGGAATTCTCCGGCTACCAGATACTCGCCTGGTATTACGTAAGCTGGAAAATCGCACATCCCTCCATGGTTTCACAACTGGGGCTCCCTTATGAAAAGGAATACGAAATGGCAAGAAAGATGGTGGATACAGGCGAACTGTAAGCCTTTACCTCCAGGACTTTTGGGGTGTTAATTACCATCCGAAAATAAAATTGTTTAAAGTCGCATGGCGTGCCGAACAAAATTCTCATCATTAAAAAACGGAAAGCTCTGGTACAGGCAACATAATCTTGTAACGACAGCTTCCGAATATTCTAATTTGGACGAACAAGTTTAATCCTGCTTGTTTGTTTATAAAAATTATGCAGCGTCAAACTTTTATTTTAATCCTAATTTTTCAAGTTTACCTTTTATAATTCCGGGGATAGCCTGCTGGCCTACCGCTGCGTTGATTTTTTGTGCATCACTCCTTTTTAAATCCGCAGGGTAATGGGTTTATGAAAATTTTGTGTGTTACGCGCGAAGTGAACCACTATACCCGTCTGAAACATTTTCCTCAGTGGGAAAACACCCCCCGGGGTCTTCTGGTATTTTCGGGTCTGACCGGATTTTCAAATTAACTACTCCTCCTCAACCATATTTTTCCCTCGCTTGATAAACTCCATTGCACTTCGTGCTAAACCCTGAAAATCTCTGTGTATAACTTAAAATTATTTATAATGGCATCATTTATAAAGCATTACATCGGAAAGGGAGTGGAACATGAAACACTCGATTTGGTAAAGGTAACTCTGAAAATGGAGGAGGTACTCAAGTTCAAACACAAATTTGAAGGCTCTGAATACTTGACCTTTGAGTTGGCCCGGTTGCAGGAAGTCGATAAATTCGGCAGGACGCATACTTGTTATGTCTCAACGAAAGAAGAAACACCCGAATCTGAACCGGCAGAGGTCAGCAAGAACTCAAAGCCGAAGAAGTAGCTTGAAACACCGGAAAAAGTCCTCGTCAATAACCATTTTGGCGGGGACTTTTTGTTTCTCCTTTATTATTTCTCTCATTCTTTTAATCAGCTCTAAACCATTCAAACAGCCTGATATTGATTTTTATTCACTTAAAAACTTAATCATGAATAATTGCAGGTACAGTGACAGAGAGGAAGACATACGTACAACCAACAGTTGGGATGCATTCGTAGAATTTCTTGAAACAATTTATTTCCCAGGGGCTGCGGAATTACTCGAACGCAAATTAATAGCTTTTGAATTTGAAGTTTTCAAATCCTGTTATGCCACATAAACTTCAACAAGTTTATTCATGGCTGAAAAAGGTAAGGGATACAAATTCTCTTGCCTTTTTTTTATTGCTCCCCACAATCTTAATCATTCACACATAAATATCTTATAATCAATAATTTAACTGAAAAATAAAATGAATCAGAACTTATTTTTAAACAACATCGCTGAAGTTAAGATCAGCTATTCAACAAATGTTCGTCCATCAGACCGGGCAAAAATTACCAGCTCGAAAGATGCTGCTGATATATTCCGGCAGGTTTTCCCCGGTTTTGAGCATAGGGAGTATTTCTATGCCATGCTTCTTAATCGTGGTAACCATGTACTCGGATATTACGAAGTGTCAAAGGGCGGCATCGCCGGCACTGCTGTTGATGTACGGCTCATCTTGCAAGCAGCACTTAAGGCAAACGCTTCCTCTATTATCCTGGCACACAACCACCCGTCCGGAACTTTAGAGGTAAGCGATTCTGACCTAAGTATTACCCGGAAAATAAAGCAGGCTTGCTTAATTCTGGATATTTCGATGCTGGATCACATTATCCTAACCAATTACAGCTTTACATCAATGGCTGATGAGGGTTTGATTTGATGTCATTAACCGGTGTTTTAAATCCATTTTATCTCAATCTATTTATTAAAAATTAAAACAATTAATCATGAGTAATTCTAACAACGAAGGATTAATGGTCGCAGTTCTGTGGATTGTGACTATCGTATTAACAATTATTTCTGGAATAATTTCCTGGAACCTATTTGATCCAGATGGCTTTGGAGAATTCATTGGATTCCTAATTATTTGGGGAGTTCTAAGTTCATTAAGCCATCTGCTGGCTATTGCTATCGCTGGATGGATTTCGAGGTTGTAAAAATTTCTATCCTGATAGCTTTCCAATTTAAAGAATAAGCCGAATGAGTTAACTATTGGCGATGTTTTTTAACGAAAGTATCTCTAAAGTCCTACCGGATATCGAATCCGGCAGGACTTTTTTTAGGGGATATACCCTTCTGTCTCAATATTCCCCGAAAGTGACCTATTGAGATTAACCGTTAAAAGTTCCTCAGGCTACCCGCCCGGCACATTTTTGAAAACGATGCCATTTCTTTTAAAAGCTTTAATGGTAAGCTGATACAACTTAATTTAAACGCGACGCCAACCGCATTACGAATCTCCAGGCAGGAGTAAATTTTAATGAGTAAATACAAAGATCCACGCAGAATTACTGCACGTTTTAATTCCAGTTGTTCGAATTGCGACTGCAAAATCAAAAAGGGCGATACTGCTTACTACTGGCCCCATGGTAAGTTGATATTTTGCAAGGTTTGCGGAGAACCTGAATTCCGGCAGTTCGTTTCCATGGCTGCTGATGAAGATGTTTACAATGGTTCTGGTAATCCTTATTAATGCTGTTATGGAAAAAACAATTTCTGAAGCTAAGATGGCTTTAACCATCAAGGGGAAAACTTATAAGCTGGTCTCATACGCAGATTCAAGACCCCGGGTAAAACAATTTGCCAGGGCTTACCGGAAGGCTGGCTACAGAACCATAATCAGAAAAGCAACTCCTTCTGGTTTCGCTCTTTATGCTGAGTGGTTATTTGTTAATCAAAATAATGAAATCAGATGAAAACAGAATTCGATTTCCCGTTCCAGAGTTACACCATTCGTGACCTGGTTGAGTTTTGCTATGGCAAACATGCTGACGTGGATACCGCAATACCTATGGAGCTGTATCACCAAATCAGAGAGTTCACCGGTGAATTGAACGCTCATCAATTTTACGTAATGGATTACACTGATAACAAGGTATTCGGTAAGCTGGTCAACCTGAAAGAAAAGTTTTTCGAACGGGTTGCCCGGCTGCATGAAGAACAGCTTCCAAAATCGTTTGAAGATTTTAAACAACGGAAGGAAGCTAAAGTCATTCCTTTCCGGTTTTGGCTTGACCATGACAAAGGGATGACCAAAATTTTGGTTTACTCCTCCGACGAACTTTCAGCACGCCAACTCATCATGGAAGCTGAAAATTGTCCTGATTCTGCTATAAGACGAAGAAGGGCTTAGCGTCCTTTTGACCTTATTTCTGGTGCCTGTGCTGATATTATTATAAAAGATAATATTGGTGCAGGATTTCATACAAACCTTTAAAAGGGTTGACGCTTTAGAGAACCAGTAAAAAGATTGGACATACCCACGGATACCTGATAACTTGTTAGTGCAAGGACGGTGATAACGCCGTGGGCTGGTTCTTTTTTTCAACACACTGACAGGATTATTCCAGTCAATTTTTCCCGTTTGATTTCACAGAGTTATTCATCGTTCTGACTAACGTTACAAGGCCAGGCCCTTTCGGGTTTGGTCACTTTCTTTTTATACAAACATAAAGTTCTGTCCGGCTCTTTTAATCAGGGCTCAATTCCAATACGCAATTATCAATCCGGCAACGCTATACGCCACAATAAGTCCCAAGAGCATGGGCAATCAATCATGAAGAGATTTGATATTTATGAAATGGTTACTAATCTAATCATTGACCGACTTGAAAAAGGAGTGGTTCCCTGGCAAATGCCGTGGAAGTCAGGTGGAGCCATTCCCAGTAATCTGGTATCGAAAAAAGTTTACCGGGGCTTTAATTTTTGGTATCTGTTGAGCTTTGGTTTCGAACGTCCTTTCTTACTGACCTTTAACCAGGTTAAAACGCTCGGAGGTTCAATCAGAAAAGGGTCCAATTCGTACCAGGTGATTTTCTGGAAGCTTCTGGATATGAAAAACAAGGATGGTTCAACAGAGGAAATCCCGATGCTGAGGTATTACCGGGTGTTTCATATCGATGATGTGGACGGAATCCCGGAGGACAAGAAACCTAAAACTGATAGCCATGACCATGACTTCAATCCCATCGCAGTATGTGAGAAACTGGTAACCAACTGGACGGATGCGCCAACTGTCCGCTATGGTCAAACGCGGGCTGCTTATGCTCCGTTGCGTGATGAAATCCTCATGCCTGATCCGAAGACGTTTTTCGAGGATGAAAAATTCTACTCCATACTGTTCCATGAGATGACCCACAGCACCGGCCACCGGAAACGATTGAACCGGCATGAGAAATTCAATGATCACCGGTTTGGGAGCAAGGATTACTCCCTGGAAGAGCTTGTTGCGGAGATGGGCGCAGCTTACCTGTGTGGTTTGTGTGAAATTGAAAACAAGACCATAGACAATTCAGCGGCTTATATCCAGAGCTGGCTTAGCAAACTAAAGTCTGATAATAAATTTATCATTCAGGCATCCAGCTATGCTCAAAAGGCCGTAGATTATATCCTGGAGAACCAGTCCTCACCTGCATCGGTGGGCGTTGTTGAACCGGAGAAGGAGACCGAAGTGGTTTCCTTTTCTTTTTGAAGGGAGGTGATGTATGAAAAGAAACAGACAAAGTTTCAAAGAAATCATGGACCGGCTGAGTGCCCGGCACGGGGTTCATCAGATTTTCTCCGATTTCCTGACCTTGCTTATCTGTGCTTTCTCGCATGGAAAGATGGAAGGGTTGTACCTGGAAACAATTAACCGCTACGAAAAGCCGGAAGCGTATGATTTTTCTGAAGCACTCGCTGCACTGGTTATTGAAATGACCGGTGATGGTACTGGTATGGTGGATGTGCTCGGGATTTATTTCGAGGAAAACGTGAGCCATGGAAGGAACGGGCAGTTTTTCACGCCGCAGCAAATCTGTGACCTGTTGGCCCGGATGAACACCCCTGACAGGTATGGAAGTCGTATTCTGGACCCGGCCTGTGGGAGTGGGAGAATGCTATTAGCTATGGGTAAGCTTAATCGGTTTGCCCTGTTCTATGGAGCAGATGTGGATGCAAACTGTGCGAAGATGACTGCAATCAACCTCTGCCTGAACGGACTGTTTGGTGAAGTTGCCTGGATGAACAGTATAACCAATCAATTTTATTGTGCCTGGGAAATTAAGCCCACTGTGAAAGGTATTCCGCGAATCAGGGAAATAACTTCACGAGAAAGTTACATTCATCTGAAGCTTCCGGCTGAAATGGAGAAGGTTGTCAGAGTTCCCGAACAAACTTCCATTGTTTTTTAACCCGTGGTATCTCAGGAAGATGTCACTCCAAAATTCGGCTGCAAAGTTATTGATCATCCCGACAAATGTTGCAAGGCCAGGCCCTACGGGTTCGGTCATTTTCTTTTTGCAAAACAAAATGACATGCAGCCTTGCACTTATGGTCGGGATTCAATGATGAAGCAACCGAAATTTTTTCATTTAACCGGCGGGCCAGATGCCAAAATAAGTCTCCAGGGCAGGAGCATTAAATCTATGACAACAGCAAGTGCTGCAAAAGCAAAATCTAATGGTGATTCAAAAGCACCGAAAATGGAAGTAAAGAAGAATCCGGAAACTGAACAGGAAAACTTTGTTCTTGCAATTGAGCGTCGGATCCAGAAAGTTGAAGAACTGACCATTGTAATTGAAAAATGGCGGAAACTCAATGAAGCAAGGAAGCAGATGAAGAGCTTTTCATTGGGGAATGACGGTCTTAGTGCGACCATCAGACTGGTGGACGCCACAGGCCGGGAGTTCAAAACAAGCCACAACCAAGTGGTTACGACCGTTATTGAAACGGTTCTAAATGAGCTTGATAAAAGCATTTCTCTCACTGAACAGCAGATTAATTTTGCAGCGTAGAAGGAAAGAGGCTTCGGCCTCTTTTTTTTTGTCGTTATCTTAACATTTTAAGTGCTGAAAAATTATTTTTATTAATCGAACGGATGGGTTGCCTGAATGTGCCAATTATCTACTAAAAATGGGAGGCAAAACCAAGCTCCCTCCCCTTTATAAATGTAACAGTGATTTTGGTTTTTTTCATGGCACCAAATTCAACACACTTTTTGCGTTTTTTTACACAAAACGAAGCGAAATTTGCTTGTTTTGACACAAATCAGCTAATTTTTTACACAAGCATTTTCAATTTTTTAAATAAATGCAGTTTAGTGAAATCTAAATCTGGCTATAATTTCAGAAAAGGCCCAAAATAGTTAAAAAGATGTGACCTTTGGTACCGATTTTCAAGAACCTCATTGCAAATTAATTTACTCGTATATTTTTCAGCTAACGTAAAAAATTAGTTGACTTTATAATGCGAGGCTGATCCAATGAACAAAAGTCCAATTTTTAGCGGCAACAAACCTTATAAACTTTTTTGTGTTGAAAGAATAATCTGACCAATTTTTTGAAATTTGATGTTGCCACACAGGTAAGTATTTTTCAGTTACTCATCATTATTCCGAAGTGTAAAAATTTGTTTTTATTTACAAAAAAAATGTCATACACGTCAAAGCCCTGGCTATAAGCCAACTAATATGTCAAGTAAATGACATAAAACTTTTTTTCGTATGACACTTTTTCATAAATCAAAAAAACACAATAAGATTCAAATTATCAGCGACTTATGTATGCGATGACTCTTATGACACTTTTTTCTCGTGTTCAGCTAATTCAAAACTAAACGAAATCCTCTCTCATTAGGTGTTCGTTCCTGGATGAATTCATAGCCAAAAATTTGAGCACAGTGTTTAATAAACCCTATGAATTTTCGTGGTGACAGATTCTCTCCTGTCTCCTCCTGGTATCTGTTCAATGCTTCTTTTGTGCTGGTTTTATTTTGAAAATCATACTTGACTTCCTCAAACCATTCATAAAAAGTCTGATTGGTTGCCCTTACTGCTTCCTTAATGACGTTAACTTCATTAGAATAATGCATTATCTCTCGATTCAATTTTAACCAAACACAGTAAAGCATAAAATTATCAAAATTTAACCACTCTTCTTTATCCCATTCGGTAAAAAATCTTTTACCGAATTCATCTTTTGGCGTATGGTGATAATTAAAGTGTTGGTGTATATCCACATTGTATTGCCTTCTCTTGTTGGATCCTCCAAACCCTTTGACAACAGTGTTTGTGGTAATTAAAAATAATGGGGTATCTTCAATTGATAAGCGTCTTTTGTTTTTAAACTTTTGTTCAATCTCAATCCCTTCTGTTATGACCGAAAACAAATCCTGAAATGAGAAATTTTCACTCGTTTCATCAATCAATACAAGATCGGTTGTTTCATCTATATTCGAATATTCGAAAGACCTTCTGGGATTAAATGTTTTTCCATCTTTTATTACCAGATTTCTTAACTGTCCCAATGATTTAGCAAGTAAACTCTTTCCGCTTCCACCTTCGGGGTGTTCATTAATGTTTTCATCATTAATAATTATTGCCCTTGTGTTATCATTGGTCCTGTAATTATGCAGGGCATAACCAATAATAGAGCACAAATAATAATACCTTTCTTCATTGTTGTTTGCCAATCTGAATACAAATTTGGGGAATGATGATTCATTCCAGTCTTGCTTTATTATATATTCTCTGGGGAGAATATGTTCCTCCCACACCAAATACCCAAACGACACATAAGACACTGGATCATAAATCCTCTCTTTGGTAACCTGTACAACGCCATTTGTGTAATAGAAATAAGCAATATCTTTTGTATCACGAAGGATTTGCGGTTCTACCCTCCTTAAAGCACTTAAATAGTTTATTGTGAAATATTTAGTATTTCTGATAAAGAAATTTTTAATCTCCCGGTCAAAATACTGTTCTGTATCGTTTAAGACATACCTCTTAATATCATCCGGAAAGATTTTTTTAATGATGTTTGCCCGAATTTGCACGAGCGCAGTTTCACCATTTTTTCTAACAGTAAAAAATCCAGCGTTTTCGAGAGAACCTATAAACAAGGAGTCGTCCAGTATTAATTTGTGTTGTTCTGACCTCTCAAAGTATATGGGAATAGAACCCAGTTCTTCTGCTTCTTGTTCTGGTTCTTGTTCTACTTCTTCCGCTTCAACATATTCGACATCAAGCAATTCTATTTCATTCATGATTTAAATTTCAGATTTATAAATTCTTGTAACTCTCTCATAAGCTTCATTTAACTCATCCCTGCGATAGAAAATCCTTCCACCTATTCTGTGGGGTTTCAGATAGCCTTTTTCTTCCCAACTATTCATCGTGTTGGCGGTCCTTACATCAAACCTCTCCATGGCTTCCTTCCTCGTTACAAACTCCGGTAATCGCTCACTTTCAAATTTCGCGAACAAAGCCTCGGTCGTTTTAATAACGATGTCTTCTATCACATTCTCCAAAACCTTTGCAGTAATTTCGAACTTTACAGTTAAACTGGCATTACTGTCCCCGCCAAATAATGAATTTATCATTTTCCTCAATTTTTAGTTAAGGAGGGAGCTGTTTACTTTTATCTGAATATTCTCAGATTTCGGGCTCCCTCCTTTCCATTTAAAAATTTACATTATTATCATGCCCAATAACCCATGAACGTTTTATCCGGCGTAACCGTAAAAATGCCTTCACCGATGTAGAATTCTGCAAAATTATCACCTGCTTTATCGGGAATCGCTTCCTTCAGGTTTTTCAATAAATCTTCTGAAAAGAATATATTTTTCCTTATAATGTGCATTCTTTCTTTTTGATATTCAGTACAGTTCATCCTGTCTAATATCAAATCTTTGATTTCTTTGAAATTGGTTTCTTCAATCGTATCTTCCAGGTATCGCAAATATTTGTCTGTTTTTCCAATTCTTACTTTACGATTACCTGATTTTTCAAGAAAATCGATTATTATTCCTTCATTCCATAATACCTCACCCGTATCTGAAACTTTACAGCAATTAGTTACCAATGACTGACTTTCTTTAAATTCCTTAAATAGATTTCTACCTGCTTTCATTTTTAATTCCTCCATTGTTTGTTCCCTCCTTTGTTTAAATTCATTTTTAAATTCTTGACCTGTCTCAGAAGCGTCATTTAGATTTTGCCCTTTCATCAATTGAGCCCTCCATTCATTGAATTAAATAATTCAAGTTCTTTCCTTCCACAATACTCTTCCGAGGTTTCAGTTTTCTTACCTTTAAGCCAGTTTTCAATTTCCGCCCTCAAAAAAATCAGCTTGCGTCCTCCATGTTCAGGTTTATGGTAGGGGATTTTGTTATCAGAAACAAGTTGATATAAGGTACTTTTCTTATAGCCAGTCATTTGGCAAGTTTCGTTTATACCCATCTGTACCGTTTCCTTTACACTACTCTTTTTAAAATCCAACATCATTTTCCTAAGTCCGCTTACTTCATCGACTAACTCCGCCATAATACATGGCATTTCCTCAAATGAGATGTTTTTACTTTTTTCTTTTTCTTTTAATTTAATCATATAAATAATGTTTTAAAATTATCTTACAAACATAAGGACAGGCAACGATATATCATGCATGCTATCAACACTTTAATGCGATGACAGACATCGTATTAGTATCGCAAAGTATCGCAAATTCACAGGGACATAAAAAGAAAAAGCCCAACTGCAAAGGCAGATGAGCTATTAAAATTGATGCGATTTTGATATCGCATAAAATCTCAAAAAATTTATTCGAATATTTCTACCATTTTAGTTTCTGGTGAATAATTGTTGTTTTGAGGTAATATCTTTTTGCCAAAAATCTCGGTCATCTCATTAGGCATCATCTTAGGATTTAATTTTCTACAGAACCATAGTAAAGCGCTTTTATGAAATTTGCGTTCTCTATTTAATTTCTTCCAACATATTTTATTTTGAGGTTCTCCATGCCTCCCTCCAAACCAATACAAAAATGATTCATCGGTGCAATCAATAACTTTGGCATTAATTGCCTTTTCATATATTTTTAACAGTTTCTTTTTTAAATTTGAATCTTTAATATCAAGAATTTTTGAGGCAGTTTTTTGTTGAGGCATTTCTTGCTCTGATGAAGTATTTTGCTTAGGGGCTCCATCTTGTTCTGCAAGCAGTAGAGTATGTAAATCATGTTCACTTACGAATTTCTCTTCATACCGATAGCCCGTAAAATTCTGATCTTCTACCATGCAGTTATAAGCATATACGAAGGAGTCATCATTCCTTAAAGCAGACATCAACCATTTTTCTACTTCTTCCTTGTTATCAAAAGGAGTTTTGAAGAAAGGATCTAATACTTTCTGTGTTGTAGCTTTTGAATTTCTGCATTTCCTAAGTTCATGGACAAGATTAACCATGTAGTCATATTTTTCAGATCCAATCGGGACAGCTTTGATATCATCCATCTTCAACAATAAATATTGTTCAGGAGTAATTGGTTTATTCTGCATACTAATAAGTGTAAGAAATAATTAATTTTCCGCGCCGCCTTTAAATGCTACCACCTGACAGGATAAAATGCTACCAGTGTTTGTTTTTTTCTTTATTGACAATACTTACAGGAAGGATACAATTGTATAAAGTCGGCCGGATATTTTTCGATT
>JAHYJP010000324.1 GCA_019429055.1 Bacteroidales bacterium | reverse complement strand
TTAAGTATTTGTGTTTTTGTTTCCATATGATTAATTCATTAATGATTGGTAATCGGATATATTGCTTTTTTCGGGAATGATTTTTTGTGCTTTCTGATTGATCGTTTTAATTTCAATGGGCTGCTTTATTGTATCATCCTGAGATTGTCTGGTCTGGATACTTTTTGCCACACTTATCATATCTGTAGCCCGATAGATTTTGTTCTCGGCGCAAAACATTAAAGCCTGATTGGCAATTTCCATATTAAAGTCACTGGTAAGTTTTTTGATGATTTGTAACTGGTCCCTGATGTACCGGGGTTTATCCTCACGGATCCTCTGAAAATATGCTTTTGCCTGCTCCTGATCGTCGAAAAGAGAACTCAGCTCATCAATGAACTGTTCAACGCGTATAGAGACTTCCATGCGGTAATTGCTTCGCCCGATTGTTTGTCCCTGACCAGGGGGATAGATAGGATGAGTTGCGATCATCTTGTTGCTTTCATTGTAGATTGTCATCTGATTGTCATCTGATATTTCAATACGAACAGTGGTCTTGGGTGGTTTATATGTCCCCCGGGGAACCCTATAAAAATTGCCATTCATGGAGATTACATTGTCCTTTCTTACATCACGCGTACAGTATGTGGGACCCGAAGTAAAAGAGCCCACTATTGGCTTAAGAAATTCCTTTTCAATCAGCCATTCTTTATGCGGCACCTTTTTTGTTGTTGAATGGACCTTTGCATTGGCTGTGCGCATAAGCCATGCATAACTCTGTCCTTTTAAAGTCGGGATATCTATGAAAACACGGCCCCGCATAAAGTTGTACTTGGTGTATTTGACTACATTTTCAATTTTACCTTTGGTCTGAGGATCAGACTTTCGGCAGAAGTGCAATTTTAAACCCCGATATGCAGCATATTTACGGAACTCTTCAGTCATGATCAGATCGCCTTTATTCTCATCAACTAAAAACAAACTGTCCTGATCATAAACAAAATATTCGGTTATTCCCCCGAAGAACTCTATGGCTTCTTCGTGTGCATCAATGGCTTTGGCTGTTGTAAAAGGTCGATCAGAGTAGACGTTGTATTTCTGCCTGGACCGTGAGAGTACAAAACAGATAAAGTATATTTTCTTGCGCTTACCTTCATCGGTGGTCATGTTCTGCACGCCAAAATCAACCTGGGTTTGCTGGCCATATGGCAGCTCTGAAACCTTTTCATAATCCCGGTGATTAAAAGGTTTGGGGATACCAAACTTGCCTCTGACGTAGAGCACAAAATTGAAGACAGTCTTGCTATCAACATCAATGAAGTCGCTATGATGCTCTTTCAGCCAATCATGTATTTGTGCAGCAGAGGCATCAGCACAGTGTTCCAGTCGGGTTCGTACAAAATTCTCGTAGGGTGCAAGAACTTTATTCCTGATTAATTGATTATCAATGAAAGTCAGATATTCATCTTCACTCATAGATAGATATTTTTTGACCGTCCTTCGGTCAATGCCCAACTCCCTGGCTATTTGCGTAGGTTTAAGGCCTTCTCGTTGTTGTTTGTGTACTTCGTGATACATAATCCATTTCTGCGTTTGTTTTTTTCTCATACCGGGATCCTCCTGTTTTGGGTTAACATTAGTGTGAGCCCAATTATAGAATATTCCCGGTTAGTTCAGGAAACCATGTGCTAAAAACTCAGCCGACCTGAACTTCAAATCGCGTTTAAATGAAAAAATGGAAATCCTTCCCCTGAAAAGGGAAGATCTTCCCTTTTCAGGGGAAGAAAAACGTACATTCTTATTTGCTAAAAATTGTACATCGGTATTTGCTAAAAAATGTGCATTCCTAATTGCCAAAAAATGTACATTGTTATTTACCGTTTACAACTTTTCTGGGTTAATTAAAAATTGTTCACCTGAAACGGAATTCCGGCAATAAATTATTGGAATTTCTTTTAATACACTAAGTAAGTCCTCCTTCTTTTCTGGATTGGGTGTGTTAAATGCTAATAATAGTTTCTCAATGTCCTCGTAATATTCTTCATCAGCAATTTCAATGTTTTCTTGAGAGTACTTTGGGATTAAGAATTCTTTGATTTCCGAAAAAATGTCAGGTGTTGATATTCCCAGTTCGAGCAAGAATTTGTATGAATACTTATCCTTAATTAAAGATTCGTGAATAGTTTTATATTTAGATTTGCTCTCCCCGGGTAGATAGACTTGAATATTACCATCCTTATCAAATGGTTCAATGTGTTCCCTGCTTGAAAGTCGGATTATAGGTTTTCGCCTTAAAACGCCTCCTTTTTTATTATAGTAAGATTCCTTCTCCCAAAGAGATTGCTGTTTCAAAAGATTTTTATAAAAAATAATTAGCCAGGAATCGGTTTTTCTCTTAATGAAGTTCTCAGTAATATTC
>JAHYJP010000068.1 GCA_019429055.1 Bacteroidales bacterium | reverse complement strand
ACCAATTTTCAGATTAATCATTTCAGGAAATATAGGTTAGTGTTGGTAAATTTCCATTATTGCGGTAAACTCTTATTGCTGCATACGTAATTATAACAACAAAGTTATACTACAATCAAAAATCAGGTAAATATAATCCAGTTTTGCATCAATTGCATACCTTTGATCGACAGCAAATTAGCCTGAAAAGAAAAGAAATAATTAACCGGGACGATAATGCTTCAACAAACCAATAAATTCCCACTAAACTGCTGAAAAGTTATAAACAACTTAAAAATCAGCTGCAGCATTGATTAATTCAATGACCCGGGAGGAGATTTTGTGATAATATCTTTTATGCTTAAACCCTTTTACCCATTGCACACCACTAATGGTATTGGAAAGAAACACTTCATCAAAATCAAAAAGATCATCGGGTAAAAGCGAACACTCATGAATTTTGTAACCCTCCCTGGAAAGAACAGAAAGTACAACACTCCGCATAACTCCTTCCACGCAACCCTGGGCAAGATCAGGGGTATGAACCCTGTTCTCTTTTACAGCAAAAATATTTGAGCTGGTAGCTTCAGCAATACAGCCATCTGAATTGAGAATGATAGCATCATTCCAGCCCTGCTCATGGGCAAAAACAGAAGCCAGTATGTAAACCAGTGCATTTGAGCTTTTGATGTTACCCAAAAGGCTTACCGGTTTGCTGATTTCATCAAATACACCTGCCACCAGACCTTGTTTGTTCAATTGATATTTTTCGTTTTCCAGGGGAAGTGACTCAATCAGAAAAGCTGACTGATCTCCATCGGGCCTGTAAAATCCACCGGCATCACGAAAAATACTCAATCGCACGCGGGCTCCGGAATTATGCCCATTGGCTTTCAGCAGTCGAGAAATATTCTGCGTAAAATACTCAACATCGATATCTTCAGGTAATCTGAATTTCAGAATCCGGGCAGATTTTGTAATGCGTTCAAAGTGCTGCGGCATCCATAAAGGTTTTCCGCGAATGCAGCGGATGGTTTCAAAAAAGCCATCGCCATATCGAAACGCACGGTTATGATGCGGGATACTAAAATCTGTGTCCGGGATCAGTTCACCGTTAAAATTCAGATAAGTACTCATATTGTCACCATCCTAAAAAATGTTGTTGAAAAACTCCGGAACAAAGGCAGGATTGAGTGCAATGGTGAATACCACGCCAAAAACTGCTCCCCAGAAGTGAGCATCATGACCTATATTGTCTCTGCCCTGTTTTGCCATATAGGCCGAATAAACCAGGTACAGAATACCAAATATCCAGGCGGGAATGGGAAACGGGAGAAACAGAAAAATGATGGTTCCCTGCGGATACATGATAATACTGGAAAACAAAACTGCAGCCACTGCCCCACTGGCACCCACAGCATTGTAAAAATCATTGTTTTTGTGTTTTCCGTATGATGGTAAAGTGGAAAACAAAATTCCTCCCGCATAAAGCAATAAAAAGTACAATGTGGCCAAAGGTCCGAAATGGATACTGAAGAGCTGCTCTACTAAAGTGCCAAAAGACCAGAGCACAAACATATTAACCAGTAAATGCATCCAGTCGGCATGTATCAGTCCATAGGTGAAAAAGCGGTACCACTGCCGGTTGTGATGGATCAGATAGGCATTGAACTTCAGCTGGTAAAATGCTGGTGCATTGTTAAATGCAATAAAGGATGTGATAGCTGTAATGATTATAATAATGATAGTCAGACTCATAATTTGATGGATTTAATTTGCAAACCTAAGTTTTTTTCGCCAAACAAAAGGGATGTATCCCTTCAAAACTTTAATTTTGCCCTTTCGGAAACCACTTTAATAACCGGATACTTTCCATGCGATTATCAGAAATTGATACCATACTGTGGGACTGGAACGGCACCCTTCTCAACGACATGAACCTGTGCATCAGAAGCATGAACAAACTTCTGAAGAAGCGCCGGTTGCCCCTGCTTTGCCCCGATCGCTATCTGCAGGTGTTTACCTTCCCCGTTAAGGAATACTACAGTCGGCTGGGATTTAACTTCGAAAATGAAGCCTTTGAAATACCGGCCGAAGAATTCATTGTACACTATAATGATGGTATCAGCGAGGTACCTCTGTTTGACGATACGATTGACATTCTCACCTGGTTCAGAAACCAGGGCAAACGCCAGTATATAATTTCTGCAATGGAACACGATGCTCTATTGCGGTCTGTTAAAGAACGTAATATCCTGGATTATTTTCACACAGTTTCCGGCATAAGCGACAATCTTGCCTTCGGGAAAACTGCTATTGCAAAGCAATTGATAGCAGAACAGAATATTGATGTTTCCCGCAGTATATTTATCGGTGATACCACCCACGATGCCGAAGTAGCAAAGGAAATCAATGTAAAAAACCTGTTGATTTCCAGAGGGCATCAGCATCACGAAAGACTTAAAAAAACAGGGAATCCGGTAATGAACTCCCTGTCAGATATTATTAATTTTTTTGGGCACTAATAGATAAACGGCTGCGGAATACTATTTATATTTTACCTTCATCTGGTCGAATGTGCCCTCCTGAATGATCTCAATGGCCCGCAGGTAGGCTTCGTCGCTTTGCATCCTTACCTGGATAAAGGCACTGAAATCCCACAAACTTCTTGCTATCAGGGCCTTTAGCTGCAGTTCCATATACTCATCCCTTACACCTATTTCATCTTCTTCTCTTTCAATACCCTGATTGGATGCATGTGAATAAAGTCTTTCAAGCAAATTACTCTCTACATTGAAATTAGCAAGATAATTATCTATGTTGGAATAAGTTCTAAGCAAACGCTCGCGATTCTCATTGGCATATTCGATGCTGAAAGTATTTATGGCACCTGTACGAAGCAGTTTGCTATAGAAGGATGAAACACTGTTGGTATCAAGGGGGATGAAAAAGTCGGGCATTATACCACCGCCGCCATAAACTTCGCGCTTGTTGATCTTGGTAAAATATTTGAGTGAGTCGGGAAACTTGATATTCTCAGCACTTACCAGTTCACCGGATCTGAGTCTGTCGCTAAGATCCTGGTAGTAAGATTCTGTACCATCTTCGTAGGGTTTCTGAATACTTCTTCCGGTGGGTGTGTGATACCGGGCGGTTGTGAGTCGGATTGCACTTCCATCTGGTAGTTCAAAAGGTCTTTGCACCAATCCTTTCCCAAAAGAGCGGCGCCCAACCAAAAGGCCCCTGTCCCAATCCTGCACTGCACCTGCCACAATTTCGCTGGCCGAAGCACTGCCTTCATTGATAAGAACTACCAGTTTGCCTGTTTTAAAGTTGCCGGCATTGGTGGAATTGAAGGTTTGTGTAGGACTGGCATTGCCTTCCGTATAAACAATCAGCTTGTTTCTTTCCAGAAACTGATCAGCAAGATCAATGGCCACATCCAGGAAACCACCTGAGTTATAATTGAGATCGAGAATCAGGTGTATCATTCCCTGCGACATAAGATCGCTTAAAGCATCGCGAAACTCTCGCATGGTAGTACGGGAGAAACGGTTGAGTTTAATGTAACCGATCTGTGGGGTAGCCATAAAAGCTGCATCCATTGAATTGATGGGAATCTGATCGCGGGTAATGGTAAAATCCAGCAACTCGCGAGCACCACGCCGGTAAATGCTTACGTCAACCCTGGTTCCTCGCTCACCACGCAGACGTTGCATAACAAAATTGTTATTCACATTGCTTCCGGTTGATCTTTCACCATCGATGGTAACAATTTTATCGCCGGGCAGAATGCCAACTTTTTCACTGGGACCACCGGGAACGGGAGATACAACTACTATGGTATCATTGATAATGTTAAACTGAACGCCTATTCCGTCAAAACTTCCAATAAGAGGTTCATTGGCTTCGCGCAACTCTTCAGCAGAGAGATAAACCGAATGAGGATCCAGTTCGCGAAGCATTCCGCGGATGGCATCCTCAACCAGATTTCCGTCATCAACAGGATCAACATAGGCAAAATTGACTATTCTTAAGGCTCTGATGAACTTTTCTGTAGCATCAGGTGAACTTTGGGCAATTACACCTGTAAATGATACAGATATAAGAACGACAAAAGAAAGGCTTTTAAAAAATATTTGCAATTTATTCAAATACATCGGATAGGTTTGTTAATTAGAACTCGGTAAAAAATCTATAAAAGTTGTTTTATAAACAGATGGATTATGATCAGAGGTATTTTTCGGATCAAAAAGTCAATGATTAAACCCCTGTTATCAGTTTTTGTTTATCAGGCATTTAAAGCTAAACGAGCAAAAGTAGCCAAAAGACATAAACTGCACCTGTTTTTTAGTGTAAAAAAAACATAAAAGGCTGGAAAGCACATAACAACTTGTCTTACTGATGGGTTTTCCTGATCATCCTTTTGGGAAAAGATTGTACTTTTATGCACCGTTACCAGCATTAATTCTGAATTTTTTTAGAACCAGAATAAAATCATGAGTGCCGAAATAAAAAAAACGATCAGTTCATTTCTGTACCCTGCCATTTATGTATCGGTGCTTTGGTTGATACAATTAGTGCAGAGTTTCTGGGATTTGGATTTCAGGACACTGGGTGTGTATCCACTTACGGTTTCAGGATTGCAGGGCATCATCTTTTCACCCCTCATTCACTCCGGCTATGATCATTTGATCTCCAACACGTTACCATTACTAATACTTGGTGCTGCACTGTTTTATTTTTATCGCGAACTGGGCATCCGCATTACTTTGTTATCCTGGATCATAAGCGGTATCTGGGTTTGGGTATTTGCACGACCGTCTTACCATATCGGCGCCAGTGGAATCATCTATGCCTGGGCTGCATTCCTTTTTGTGAGCGGGGTAATACGCCGGCACCCCCGGCTCATGGCTCTCTCATTGCTGGTAGCTTTCTTATACGGAAGTATGGTATGGGGAATTTTCCCTTTGCGGGAAAGGGTATCATGGGAAGGTCACCTGATGGGAATGCTTTCAGGGTTTATTCTGGCGTTATTTTTCCGGGAAACCGGGCCCCGGCGCAAAGTTTATTCCTGGGAACTGGAACCTGAAGAAGATGAGGAAGAATATGATCCGGAAAATCCGCCCTACTGGATGAAGCCCACTGCATCCGGACGGGGCAATCTAACCGGAAAACCATCAGAACCTCAGAAAGACAAACAGTCAAAAAAAGATGACGATCAATTGCGTGTGCGTTATCATATTACGCCAGGGAAAGGTAAAGGAGATAAGAAAGAGTAAGTTCGAAGACCGAAGACCGAAGCCGGAAGCTGATTGGGATGGCATCCCTTACAACCCCATTGGTTTAGCGGATTAAGAAAAGCTTTCTGCAAAACGTTATTAGACATCAGAATTGATTGGAGGGATGCAATCCCTTGAGTTTTATAAGAAATAAGTAAAGTGAAAAATCAGGAAAATAAGAAAATGGTGGTATGGCTGCGGGATGCTTCGCTTCGCTCAGCATGACAGACAAAATTAAACTTTTCAACTTATTAACTTTTCAACTCTTCAACCAGCCTACATTCCACTCCTCTCCATATCCCTTTTCGTATCTTTCTGCTTGAGCGTTTCGCGCTTGTCGTAAAGCTTTTTCCCTTTGCCCAGGGCAATTTCCAGCTTGGCCAGACCTTTTTCGTTGATAAAGAGAACAGTAGGAATCAGGGTGAGTCCTTTTTCCTCCAGTTTGGCTTTGAGTTTTTTCAGCTCGCGTTTGGTGAGAAGTAGTTTTCTTTCACGTTTGGGCTCGTGATTGTTATAGGTTCCGTAATCATATTCCGCAATATGCATATTCCGAACAAACAACTCTTCACCGGTAAAAGCACAATAGGCTTCGTTGATACTGGCTTTGCCCCCACGGATCGATTTGATCTCCGTGCCGGTGAGTACAATACCGGCAACAAATTTCTCAATGAGAAAATATTCAAATGATGCCTTCTTGTTTTTTATTCTTACCGGGTTTGCCATAACGCTGATTTGGGGGCACGAAAGTACGAATTTTTCAGCAGAAACTGTAAAGCGATGCCCTAGAATTACAATCTCTATTGTCCCGAAAACTTTAAGATGTTAAGACACTGTTATAAAATTTATATGTTTCGCTGCGCTGCAGCTTTGGATTTGTGCAGCCAATTAATTGGCTACAAAGGTTTTGGCTGCTCTGCAGCTTTTTCTGGAGCTGCAGAGCAGCGGCAACATTTGTAGATTATAAAACACCCGACCCGGGTAAGCCCCAGCGGGGCGAAACATCCAAATTATTTGTAAGCGCAATAGCTGCAGGCATACATTTTATTATTAAACGGACAACAATGAATTACAATTAGAAAAGCAGAATGGAATTAATTCCTTTTTAAGGTGATCAGCGTAATTTCAGGTCTCATACCCATTCGTCCCGGAAAACCCAGAAATCCAAATCCACGGTTTATATAAAGAAACCGGCCATTTTCGCGGTAAAGCCCGTACCATTCGGCGTATTTGGCAGAAACCGGGCTCCATTTAAAGAATGGCAGTCTGATTCCGGCCTGCATGGCGTGTGTATGTCCCGACAGAGTAAGCATTATATTTGTTTCGGGCAGCACCTGCTCACGCCAGTGCGAAGGGTCGTGCGACAGCAAAATGGTATTACGGAACCATGGATAATCGCCCATCGCTACCTGCAAATCACCTAACTGCGCAAACGGTGGTAAGCCCCAGTTGTCAACTCCTGCTATCATGAGCGAATCATCTCCACGATAAATAAACCGGTGATCGTTTCGTAAAAGGGTAAATCCCATTTCCTGCTGCACTTCCTGAAGACGCTCCAGGTTGGCATCTCTTTCCTCAATGGTATACCAGCGGCGGTAATCGCCCATGTCATGATTACCCAGAATAGAATACATGCCATATGGTGGATCCAGCCTTTGAAATGCTTCAATGAACCTTTCAGCCTCCACTGCTTCGTTGTTTACCATATCACCGGTAAACATAACCGCATCCATGGGAAGTTCTTCTATCATACGGAGGGCACGCTCTACCGGACGAGTACGGGCAAAACTGCCAAAATGGGCATCGGTAATGTGGACGAACCTGAAGCCGTCAAATGATTCGGGCAGATCATCAATTTCAATTGTAACCTCCTTTACCTGAAAATTGAACCGGCCATAGGTAATCCCATACACCACCCATCCAAACATAAAAAGCGACAGAAAAAATCCAATGGTGAGCAATAATGGATAAGTACGGATCATTTTTTCCCTGCCTTTATTAAAACCCGACAAGATCTTTCGCAATACAAAAAGCAATATCAGTTTTAAATCATCCAGAATGTTAAAGACCAGGAAAACAATCTTGGGAGCAAAAATCAGTATGAATGCACCGGTTATATAAAAGTAATTCCGGTACATAACATAATCGGGCCATGAGCTGGTGCGGATGATGATGGTCCAGATGATGGCAAAAACTATAAAACTGATATCCATGATCCAGTAAGCCCTCAGAATTTTTTTCCGGTACCTGGAAAAAGGACCATGATGCAAAAGCTTACGCAGGCCATACCAGCCATAAAGATCAGCCGCCAGAATAACAAGCAGGACAATTGAAAAGGCAAGAATCATTGTTTGATGTAAATATGGGTTGAGATGTACTTTTTTCTGGTGATGAAACAGTAAGTTCAGGGCAATGTTCAAATAATGGGAAATTAATCATGGATTTCAGACCGCGGAGACGGAGAGACAGGGAGTTGCGCAGAGTATTCTCCGGGTACGACTTTAAGTTCGTTTCACCGCGGATCCGCTGAGAACGCAGCGTATTCTCCGGGTACGACTTTGGTTCGTGCCCGGAGTTTAGAATTCAAGGGATTACATCCCTCCAATCCATTCTGATATTCAATACCAGGCTGCAGTAAGCAGTTTTTTTATCAGCAAAACCGGCGGGGTTGTCAGGGATGTCATCCCAATCTGCTTAGAATCCCGAATCGCCTGCGGCTCTCGGGACTTCGGGCTGTCGCCCTCAGCTTCGGTCTTCCGACTTCTTCATCCTATCTTTCCGCAGGCAAAGTAACCACAAACTCAGCGCCGCCACCCTGGCGGTCATGGACTTCAATGGTGCCGTGATGTTTTTCTACTATGCTTTGAGTGATGGCAAGGCCGATACCCAGTCCGAAATCCTGGCTGGCTGTTTTGGTGGTAAAGCTGGAATCGAAAATGCGATTTTTGATTTTGTCGGGCACACCCGGACCATTGTCGGCAACCTTGAACCAAACATTATTTTTATCTTCCGACAGTCCGCATGAAAGGTACAATTCACCCACATCATTCATGGCGTCGCATGCGTTTATGATCAGGTTGGTCCAAACCTGGTTGAGCTCTCCTACGAAACATGTTACCGGTGGAATTTCAGGAAAATCAATCTTTACCTTAATATCTTTAAGCCTGTTGCCAAGAATCTGCAAAGTTTCTCTTATACCTTCGCGAACATCGGCCACTTCGGGTTCTTTGCCCGATTGGCGACTGTAGCTCTTCAGACTTTTTACCAGGTACTCGATCCTTGCTGTTGACAAGCGAATTCCGTTCATAAATATACCTGACTGATACGAATCCAGCAACAGCTGAAGCATTTCTTCTTTTTCAGCCTTTTCGGCAAATGGTTTAAGACGCTCCAGCACATCATGATCCATTTCTGCCATTGTACGAAGCTTACCTCTTTGTATATACGGAAATTTCTTTGCCAGTTCTTTCATCCTGACCCTTTGTTCAGCAGTATCGGCATATTCGCGTTTAAGACCCATCTCAAAAAAGAACCTGACCAGACCTGTGTCGGGTAATGCTGATGCCCTTTGGGCCATGTCAGGGAGGGTGGTTATCAGATAATCTACTGAACGTAACAATGCCGATGCCGGGTTGTTGATCTCGTGCGCCAGCCCGGCAGTAAGCTCACCCAGCGTGGCCATCTTTTCCTGCGAAATAAGGGCATTGCGGGTGCGCTCAAGTTCCTTTATGGTTTTTTTCAGGTGATTTTTTTCTGCTTCCAGTTGTTTTGTAAGTTCTGCAACTTCCACATGTAGTGTAACCACTTTGCGGTAGCGCTCTGCAAGGTTGGAGAAAATAAGGCCTTGCAAGGTTTTGCTGATTTCGGGATATCTTGTAAGAAATACTTCGAAACTATCATGATCAAGGGCAAGGGTAGTTACCTTGGTACTTGCTTTGGCGCTGGTAAAAACGGGTTCGCCTGTCTGGAATGAAAGCAAACCTATAAAATCGCCAGGACCCTGCATACCAATGTTCGTATGTGCATCATCACCCTCCTTAAACTGCGATACGTAACCATCAAGGATTACAAAAAGCTTATTATTTTCCTGGTTTTCTCTCAGCATAAACTCTCCTTCGGGGAAGGTTTGCTTCAGCCTTGACATCAGCTCTGAGTCGGGCATCATCTCCTTGATCTTTTCCACGAAAGTGGCCTTATCATAAATGGGTCTTGCTGATTCACCTATAACATTAGGGTGGCGTTCTGCTTTGGGTTTTTCAGGTCGGCGGGATTCCATCTGCAACTTATAGAATTTGAAAAATTATACGTACCCTTTGCTGCGAATGGCTTCCTGAATTCTTTCCTGATCAAGCACCGCCATGAAAGGAAGCAATTCCTTTTCATGTTCTATCACATAAGTAGTAAGTTCATCCACAGCCACTTCAAGAATCTGCTGGGGTTTCCAGGGTTTGGAAATGTAACGGTTAAGCTTGGCCTTGTTAACGGCTTCAATGGTTTCTTCCAGTCCGGCCTGCCCTGTAAGCAATACCTTGCGGGTATGCTCTGTAAAAGGATCTTTCTGCATTTCAATCATCAGATCAACCCCTTTATCGCCGGGCATAATATGGTCGCAAATCGCAAGTCCGATCCGGTTACCATCTTCCTTGATTTCGCTGATAAGCTGGCGGGCTTCGTCGGCAGAGTGGGCTATTTCGATGGGAAATACTTCTTCAAGCTTAGCCAGATCGCGAATGACCACATCCAGAACCTGGGGCTCATCTTCCACACAAATAATATAGATATCAGACATGACTTTCCTTTTTTAATTGATAATTAACGGCCAGTATAATTGTGACAGAACAAGCACGGCAACAATGCCTACCAGTCCGATGATGATTCCTACTTTTACCATATCAGGTGTTTTGATAAAGCCTGTACTCATAGCAATGGCATTGGGCGGTGTTGAGATGGGTAGCAGCATGGCCATGTTGCAGGCAGCACCAATTACCAGGCTGGTGATCACCAGGCTGAAACCTTCACCGGCTATGCCTGCCGTTCCCATGCTTACAGCGAGAGGTATAAGCAATGTAGCAGTAACTGTATTGGAAAGAAAATTGGAAAGCATAAGTGCCACAAATCCAAAAACCAGCAAAAGCAGCAACTGCGGGAAGGCATCCCAGCTGATACTGGATACAAGCCACATGGCAAGTCCTGTGTTTTCCATACTTATACCCAGTGCAATACCACCTGCCACCAGCCAAAGCACTTCCCAGGGTAATGAGCGGATATCTTCCTGTTTCATTACGCTTGTAACCGTTAATCCCACAATGGGCAGAAATGCAACCATGGAGCTGGGGATTCCGTGCTGCGCTTCGGTAAACCAAAGCAACACTGTTATGGCAAACAATGCGTAAAGAATCTTTGCTTTTAGCGATTTGTCGAAGCTCCCCTTCAGGCTCAGTTTAAAGCTTTCCAGGGTAGGCGGGTAAAGGATTCTCATGGCAGTCCATGCAATGAACAGCAAGAGGATCGTAAGCGGCAGCATAAGGGCCACCCATGAACCGAATGCAATGTTGATACCCTGTTGCGTAAGATTTGCAATAACGATAGCATTGGGCGGAGTACCAATGGGGGTGGCCATACCGCCAATGTTCGCAGCAATGGGAATACTCAGTGCCAGAATGATCCGGAATTTATCTTCCTTGCTAACCTGCATAGCAATGGGGATGGCTACTGTCATCATCATGGCAGTGGTAGCCGTGTTGCTCATAAAAGCTGAAAGGGTTGCCGTTACAATCATCAGACCCAATATGATAAACATGGGCTTCTGGCCAAACGGCTTTAAAAGCACATTTGTAAGGTTTTTATCCAGGTTATATTTTACTGATGCACCTGCCAGCATAAAACCGCCCAGGAAGAGGATAATGATGGGATTGGCCAGGGTTCCGAAAAAAACAGAAAAACCCGGGGGTGTGTAGCCCACAAGTTTATGGCGGGTATCGGCAACCAGCCTGGTATCAGCGGATATATCAGCACTTTCAACCCGTGTCATTTCTCCCGTCTCCAGAACGTTTACATCCAGTGGCTTGTACTTGCGGGCATCCTGAATAACGAGCACTTTTCCATCCTGAATGGCATCGGCCGGAACAAGCCATTCATTACCCGATTGATGCTCAGGTGCTGCTTCGGGTAATTGTGTTTCGGAATACAACAAACCCTGCTGGCTCAGCAGCGTGATCTGCAAAAAGATTACCAGCATGGATGTGGAGTAAATAGGAATGGTTTCGAACATCCAGAAAACGGCTGCCATAAGAAAAATGCCAAGGGCAATATGTCCTGCGTATGACAAACCGTCGAATTGAAAAAACAGGGGAAGTAAAAAACCGATTAGACCAAGAGACAAACCTGTAACGGTCTTCATACTGAAGTATTTCTGCTTTTTTTTGATGGGCATAGTACTATTAATATTTTAGCTTAAACCTTACCGGCAGCGTGATGGCTACCCGCACCGGTTTGTTGTTGATGGTTCCGGGATTCAGGACCGGGAGTTTTTCCAGTACCCTGAGTACTTCCTCATCGCAACCGTCGCCGATTCCCCGCAGAACAGATGTATTAGAAATGCTGCCGTCCTTTTCCACAATAAAATTAACAAGCACCACTCCCTCGGTGCTGTTGAACATAGCTTTTTCAGGATATTCTATACGCTGGTCAATAAAACTGTAAATTCCACCCGGATAGGATAATCCGGGGTAGGTATCGGCAATCATATGAACACGGATATCTTCTCCCTGACCAGCAGGCTTTAATATGAGTTCGCTGCGATAAAAACTGGTAACATTATTTCCACTGATAAAAATGATCTCCTTGTTTTCGCCTGGGTTTTCATTGAAAACACCAGCAAAAACAGAATGCATTGCAGGAAACATCAGCAGGAGAAAAACAATCCCGGCAATATGGCAGGATTTATAATGAATAAGGTTCAGATTTTTTATGAAGCTGCGCACCATGACTGGGATTCAGTTTTCAGGATATGTCGATTTCTGATGGCGCTAAATTACAAAAATTAGTGCATAAACCCGGAAAGTTAGCAAAAGAAAAAGCCCCGTGTTACTGGAGCTTTTTCGATTAAAACAAAAATGAAGCAATTGAATAAGAGGATGCTGTCTTAAAAGCCAGATTTAATTTGGACGCTGAGCTTGTCGAAGCGGGTATCTGGCTAGTAATCAAATGTCGTTTCGACAGGCTCAACGACCCAATAGACCCTTTTGAGACAGCCTCTTTAATATCATTCCCTCTCATTAACAGCATCTTTGGGGGGTAACGGATCCATAATAAACCGTATAGGAAGATTATACTGTACACGTACAGTCTGACCTCTCTGGTAACCGGGCTTCCATGCCGGCATTGCCCGCACCACACGTATAGCTTCCTCGTCAAGCGAAGGTGCTACCCCACGTAAAGTTCTTACATCAGAAACAGAACCATCTTTTTCAACAACAAATGTAACAAAGACAGTACCCTGTATCCTGGCATCCCTTGCTTCCTTTGGATATCTTAGGTTTTGCATCAGATATGTCATCAGCGAATCAGTCCCGCCGGGAAACTCAGGCTGATCTTCAACAACAGTAAAAATCTGATCTTGTGTTTGTTGTTCGGGATTAACTTTTTCAATTTCCGGTGGCTCGGCAACTATGGCCACCTGTGCCTGAACACTAATTGATTGAAAAAGAAATACGATTCCCAGAAAAGGAATCATAACAAATAGCTTAAGCAATTGTCTTTGGGTTGATTTTGTGTTTGTGGAGTTCATAACTTTTTTGTTTTTAGTTTATAAAATGACCGGATAATTATCCAATAGTCTCTGAATTTTTGACTTTGTAGCGGGATTGCCTGCAGATAAATATGATCCGCGCTCTGTGATAATACCTTGCTGATTGATCAGGAAAATCTGCGGAATGGCATTTATTTTCAAATCTTTTGTAAGACTGCTGCTTAGCTCGCGGCTGGTATAATAATGAATACCCGGATCGGCAAACTTCTGCCGGTGAACTTCCCACTCTTCTTCGGAAGTGCCCATGCAAACCAGTACAAATTCAATTTCATCATCGCTGAATTCGGAAATCGTTTCTTTCATGGCCGGGAATGAAGAAACACAGGGTCCACACCAGGTGGTCCACAGATACAGGTAAATGGCCTTACCACTATGAACATCAATGATGGAGTCCATAAAATTACCGGTAACTGTATTTTCTAAAGACTTCATGATGGGTTCATGCACCAGCATGGGGTTTTCAATCTTAGCTTTTGTTTCTTCATAAAAATCCATCAAGGGATATCTGATAAAATCATAGGTAATGATTCTGTCAAGTAGCTCAGGATCATCTTCAAAGAGTTCAATATTCTGCATCATAAGATTGCTGTGAAAAATTTCTGCTACCAGTATTTCCCTGAAAACCGGGTTACTGTTATTTTTATATAATTCTTCCAGATAATGAAAGTGCACTTTTTCTGAAAAAACTGAATCCAGTTCTAAGGGTCGGGTATAGGGGTTAAGGAAATTGTTTGGCAGAGAGTAGCCGTTACTGCTCATAATGGGTTCTGTAAGTGCATTCTCAAGGTTATTCAGGTTCCCGATATAAATTTCCGGAGGTGACCAGTTCTCGTCATTCCTTTTCATCATAGACACATCCTGAAGTCTGCGGAACAGGGCCAGATAGTAGCTGAATTCAATGTATTCATTACTCCACCGGCTGATCTCCGACTCAGGATTTATTTTGTTGAGAAATTCTTCTCTTTTGCCTTCCATAAGTAGCTTAACACTATCAGCAAAGGCCATGAAATGCATCAGGTCAGTGTTTTCACGGTCACTCCAGTAATATTGGCTGTAATAATCCACATGATAATAGCTGTTTACATATGCGTGATAATCTTCGTTGGCCTTTGCAAAATCACCGGAAAACTGAACCGATGCTATATCCGCAAAATCAATATGTATGAAAATGCTGTCGCCAGGTCTTGCCAACAGTGTTCTTACAATGGGAGAGAAATTAATATCCTGGGCAGTATACAGATCCAGTTCCACTCTGAATGTACCATCAGGTTTAATGCTATCGGTGTAGGTTTTTTGCCTGTTTCTGAAATCAGTTACCGAGGCAGTTACTGTGCGATAGTCGGGATAAACATCCAGATTGGTAATTTTGCCGGCAATGATAACGGGTTTAACAGCATCATCCCTTTTTTCGGTGGAGGAACAACCCGCAGCAAGAGCAGTTAGCAATACAGCAAGAAAGATCAGTGAGAAGTTTTTCATATTTGAATGTATTTTTTGAGATTAATTAAGAACAAAGCGAATGGGCAGGTTAAACTGCACCCTTACTTCATCTCCTGACTGTTTACCCGGAACCCACAGGGGCATTGCATTAACAACTCTAATGGCTTCCTCATCCAGACCGCCACCAACACCTCTTAAAATTTTCACATCGGTGATACTGCCATCTGGTTCCACAACAAATGTTACGAATACATTACCCTGTATACCATTTTGCATGGCTTCACGAGGATATCGCAGATTCGACTGAAGGAATTGCATCAAAGCAGCATCACCGCCGGGAAATTTAGGGTGTTCCTCAACAATGGTAAAAATCGGATCATCCTGATAGGCATTAGCTATATCCTCAGTAGTTTCATCAACTTCATCTACAACCGCAGTTGTCGTCTCTTCCGCACTTTGCTGCTGAAAATCGCAGGATTGGATAAAAAACACAACTCCTACAACGGGAAGCAGGACAAACAGTTTTATTAAAAGCCTTTTGAGCGATTGCCGGCTGGTAGTATTCATCATAATAAACCGTTTGTGAATTATGGAAATATTGAACGGATTGGTAACCGGAATATATGACAAACCCATGGCAAACTCCATCAGTGATTTCTGGTAATCAACACGTGAAAAGCTCCTGAGCACCTGGCTGTCGGCTTCAAATTCATGAATGTTCTGCAATTCTTTTCGTAGTAAATAATAAAACGGGTGAAACCAGAACACCAGTCGCATCAACTCCATGAAAACCACATCCCATGAATGGTTTAACTTATGATGGGCCCGCTCGTGGCAAAGGATCTTGTCGAAATGCGGGGTTCCTTTTACCTCCGAAGGGATAAAAACCCAGCGAAAAAATGAGAACGGACTATGGGGCTTTTTCAGCCATACAATCTGCACATCATCATGGTTTTCTATGGTGTGACTCTTTACAATATTCAACAATTTCAGAAGTCTGGCGGCCAGCACCATCAGAAGCAGCAGGGTAAATACCCCTGCAAATATCTGCCACCATGATAAAGTGGCAAACAGGCTGCTGAACCAGTGAGTTGCCGCAGGCACCCCTGATCCGGCAACCACGATCACTTCCGGCAAAAGAAAGATACTTGTATCTGATGCACCTGCTCCGACAAGCGGTATCTCTATTCCGGCCGGAATAGCCAGCACCAGCGAAAGTATAAAGGAAAACAACAGGTAACTCCGGTTAAAAACCAGTCTGCGGCTTCTGCTGAAAAGCAGGTAATATGCACTGCCAAATAACAGCAGATAAACCGACGCGCGTATGAGGTATTCGATGTAGGTGGACATGGTGTTTGGGTTTAGGGGTTGATAAGTTGAGATGTTTAGAGTTTAGAGTTTAAAGTTTTTGTTTTTTACCGCGGAGACGCTGAGGCGCTGAGTTCGCCTTCGGCTCGGTTCGGATTTCAATTTTCGGATTTTCCGGTCTTCGGTCTTCGGACTTCGGACTTCCGTTCCCGAATCGCTAATCGCTCTCGGGACTTCGGGCTGTCGCCCTCAGCTTTCGTCTTCCGTCTTCCTATCATCCCTCCTGCTTCCTTATCTCATCATCAATGATTTGCTTCATGGCTTCAAGGTCGGAGATGGAGAGATCTTTGTCACGGGAGAAAAAAGATACCATTTGCTGTACTGAGTTTCCAAAATAGTTGCTGAGCATACCCCGGAAAAGTTGGCGGGTATAGGCCTTTTTTTCTACCAGGGGGAAGTACCGGTGTGTTTTGCCAAAAGCCTTATGACCTACAAATCCTTTCTTTTCCAGTATTCTGATTATGGTGCTAACGGTTGTGTAGGCAGGCTTGGGATCGGGCAGCCTGTCGATCACATCCCGCACAAATCCTTTCTCAATTTCCCAGAGGACCTGCATGATCTCTTCTTCGGCACGGGTTAGTTCTTTCATGGTTTTAATTTATTTATGGAACGCAGATTACGCTGATTGTTATGATTTTGATATGATTATTAAAAAAGTCTGATAAAAATATGCATTAAAATTGAATTAAAGTCAGGCATCACTATGCAGTCGACATTACAATTATTGGATTTTTGAAGCTATTCCTTAATTAATCTTACAGATTGGCCTTTAGATAAAACAGCACGCGAATGACGTATTACTCTGGGATAAGCACCCATCGTAAAAGTTGCGTATTTACTTCCTGATCCGTCCGAAAAGGGCTCAGAGAATTTTTCAGTAGGATAGCTCCAAAATCTAACTCGTTCATCAATGTCATAAAAATTACCATATTGATCAACGTGACCGGTAGCAACCAGATTAAACATTGAAGCATCAAATATATTTGAAGTTATATCATTATTTTCTCTTTGTAACTGAAATACTAAACCTTTGTCTTCAAGTATCCAGTGATATGAAATAACCCTGCTTTCTGGTTCTGAATCAGGATCATCAAAAAAGGTTAGCTTAGCAATTGATGGTTGAATTTCCTTACCACCAATTGTTTTTATGAACTCCTCCCAGTCAGCATCTCCCGGCAAACGCCAACCCTCTGGAGCCAAACCCCTCGGATCGGAAACCGCAAAACCATTGTAAAGTTTACCGTATTTTTCTGCAGTTGAAGGGTCGTCATTGTAGTATCTCCAGGCCGGTATTCCATCTCTGCCTGCTTCAAACCATTCATAATTGCTGGTTACATGCAATATAGGGTCTCCATTGCTAAAATGGCTCACTCTGAGATTTTCAGCAAGCCAGGTTTGCTCTCCAATGGTAACGGTTTTATAAATATTACCATCAATGTCGTTAATTTCTTCTGAAACTTCTTTTATTGAAATAGTTTCATCTTTTAGGATTTCAGTGCATGATGAAATAATAAACATGCCTGCAAGCATCAACCATGTGGTTAAATAATTGATTTTGAATTTCATAATTCTGGTTTTTGAGTTTATAAATATATAAGCTTTCCTGAATTCAATTAAGCCTTTTTAATAATTTCACATCACAAATTTAAAACTAATTTTTTAGTTTTACAACTATTTTCTTAGTTATTTTTGAAAAAATATTCTCTTTGCAGTATACATAAGGCCTGAACAATTTTTCTTACTTTAGCCGGAAATTTCGATTTCTTAACATTTTCAAAACACAATAAAAAGCAAACACAGTATGATCACCCACCAACTGATTCATCCCAAAAGCATCGTAGTAGCAGGGGGTTCCAATGATATTCAAAAACCCGGAGGCAAAATTTTAAAGAACCTGATTGACGGAAATTTTGCCGGCGATTTGTATGTAACCAACCTGAAAGAAAGTGAAGTTCAGGGCATAAAAAGTTACAGCGATCCTGCCGATCTGCCGCAGGTTGACCTGGCCATTATTGCCATAGCAGCCCGTTTTGTTCCGGACACGGTAAGGGTCCTGGCCGAGCAAAAGCAAACCCGCGCATTCATTGTATTATCAGCCGGATTCAGTGAAGAAAGCGAAGAGGGATCCCGACTGGAAAAGGAAATGGTAGATATTATCAACAGTGTGGGTGGTTCGCTCATTGGTCCCAATTGTGTAGGAATTCTTACTCCCAGCCATCACAGTATTTTCACCTACCCTATTCCAAAACTAGATGAGCAGGGATGTGATTTCATTTCAGGGTCAGGTGCAACTGCCTGCTTCAT
>JAHYJP010000067.1 GCA_019429055.1 Bacteroidales bacterium | reverse complement strand
AACTTGGAGGTTCATTTTAGCTAGTTGCTCTCTGAGCATCTGTATTTCTATTTCTTTCTCTTCAATAGTTTGATTTAACCGTGCTACCATTTGCTCAAAACCGGAAACCCGCTGGTCTGCATTTCGGATACGGTTGTTCAGGCTTGCCATCAACTCCCGGTTTTTCTCCATCATTTCACCTATAAGCATAATATCCTGATTGATACGCTCCTGCTGACTAACTCCCAGTTCAACTCCTGCGGAGGTTTCTCCTGAAATGAGATCTTCCCTTTCCTTTATTATTCGCAGGTTTTCCTCAATCTGGTTCAGATCAGCAAAATAGGATTCTACGTTTTCCATATTAGTTTCCAGCTGATCTTTTAAAAGCTGATTCTCCTCTTGCAAGCGTTCCATCTCCGCCTCATTGGTTTTGCATGAAGACAGATTCAAAAACAGCAATCCTGAAAGGATAAAAACCAGGCTTCGTTTAAGAATAAATGATTTATTCAAATCCCATATCTGCATGATATCCCCGGCTTCAAAAATTGTTTTCATCCGTAAATAATTTTTAGATTAAAGTCGGATGGAACTCGCATGATGAATTTACATCCGTATTTCTATTTAACGAATCATGCTCGTTTCATAATGCTATAGATTTGATGAAATTATGATTGTAAATTCAAAGTTTTGAATATCCGTATCAAATATAGTGTATTCCGGTCTTTATAAAACTTTAAAAATCAAATAAAATTTACTCAAAGCCATAAAAGAAGAAGCCGGCAGCGGGGAACTGCCGGCAGAGGAAAACAAAAGGGAAATTTATTTATAAAAGGGGAAACTATTTTGTTAATTACTCTCACTTAACTGAATGTAAAAAACATGCCATTTTGTAATAAAAAACCCAATAAAAAATCATAGGTCTGATTATCAAAAACTTAAAGCACGATTTATTTAAAACAGAATTCCGAATTTAAACACTATTTCAAAAAGTGTAGAAAACATTCTACGAAAAAATGTAGAATCAAAAACAAAATACACAAAATGGGGAAAAACAAATGCCGGCTTCATAAAAGAATCTTGAAGGTTTTTAATCTGCAATAATACCGTAAAGTTTGATCTTGTTATAAAGGGTTTTTCTGTCAATATTCAAAAGCCTGGCAGCCTTGGATTTATTATACCTTGTTTTTTGCAACATGGAAATAATGATTTCTTTCTCTGTTTTTCCAGTCTGACCTTTTAAGTCATTTTGATCGGCAATTACAAAATCATCCTGATCAAAACCGTTAATTATTTCATTTGGGAGAGACCCTTTTTCAATAGAGTTACCATCAGAAAGAAGGACTGCTCTGCGAATTACATTTTTAACTTCTCTGATATTACCAGGCCAGGAATAGTTTAAAAAATATTCCATGATATTCTCAGGTATGAATTCAACTTTCTTATGTAATTCCTCATTAGCTTTCTCCAGGAAAAATCCGGTAAAAACCTTTATATCCTCTTTCCTCTCTCTCAAAGGAGGCACAACAATAGCGAATTCGTTTAACCTGTGAAACAAATCCTCTCTGAAAGTACCTTTCTTAACCGCATGGAGAAGATTCTCGTTGGTTGCTGTAATTAGCCTTACATCTACATTGATATCCTTATTACTACCTATTTTTCTTATTTTACGCTCCTGTATAGCCCTGAGCAGCTTAACCTGAACCTCATATGACAGGTTCCCGATCTCATCCAGAAATAAAGTACCCCCATTGGCTGCTTCAAACTGCCCGGTTTTATCATTAACAGCCCCTGTAAATGAACCTTTAATGTGACCAAAAAACTCGCTGCCGGCAAGTTCCTTCGACAGAGCCCCGCAATCAATGGCAACAAAGGACTGGCTCTTACGCTTACTTTGCTCGTGAATTTTTCTTGCAATATATTCCTTTCCGGTACCACTCTCACCTTCAATAATCACCGACATTTCAGTTGGGGCTACCAGATCGATATAATTATGAATAGACTTTGACTCCCGGCTGCTGGCATAAACATACTCAAAGGGTTGAGATTGCATCCTTATCCTCCCCGTTTGAGATCCCTGCTCAACAACTTTGTTTTCAACGTCTTGCTTTTGCAAACCGTTTTTTATGTACATGTAAATCTCATCAGGATTAACCGGCTTGGTAACAAATTCAAATGCCCCGAGTTTTATGGCTTTTACGGCCAACCTGATATCGGCATAAGCAGTCATTATAATTACCACCGATTGAGGATTGTTGTCACTGATATCAGTTAACAACTCCATTCCGGTTTTGTCGGGCAAACGAAAATCGGTAAGAATAACATCATAAGACTTCACCTTAATAAGCCCTATTGCCTCATGGTAAGAAAAAGCTTCGTCGGTTTCAAATCCCTTCTTCCCCAAATAAGATTTCAGAATGATGCAAAAATTCACATCATCATCAACAATTAAAATTCTTGCCATAACAGATTCGAGAGTAATCAGTGTGGTTAACAAATAAACCATATGCAAGTTAGCAATAAATTATCAAAACATCTATTTAATATTGTTTAAAAAACCAAAAGATGTGCCGGCAATGTAAAGTATTTAAAAGAATGTTAATTGCAATGAGACATTCAAATTAATTCTGAGAATGAAGTTCGTTTTGCCTCAATTTTTGTAATTTTGAGTTTTACTAAAAAAGGATGATTTCATAAAACTAACAGAGCGTATAATTTAAAAAGTAAAAAAATGACAGCTAATTTGATGAAGAATATCGAGCCTGGTATTGTAACCGGTGACAAGGTACAGGAATTGTTTAAAATTGCAAGGGAGCACCAGTTTGCACTACCAGCCGTGAATGTTATCGGAACCGATTCTGTAAATGCGGTGCTTGAAACCGCCAGAGACGTAAACTCACCGGTTATAGTTCAGTTTTCCAATGGTGGAGCACATTTTTATGCAGGAAAAAGCCTTTCCAATGAAAACCAGAAAGCTGCCATAGCCGGAGCTATTTCAGGTGCAAAACACGTGGCTATGATGGCCGAACTTTACGGTGTAAGGGTTATTATGCATACCGACCATGCAGCCAAAAAACTTTTACCCTGGATCGACGGCCTGATTGAAGCTTCGGAAGAACATTACAAGCAGTTCGGGAAGCCCCTGTTCAGTTCACACATGCTTGACCTTTCAGAAGAACCACTGGAAGAGAACATTGAGATTTGTGTTCGTTACCACGAAAGAATGAGCAAAATAGGTATGACTCTGGAAATCGAACTTGGGGTTACCGGCGGAGAAGAAGATGGTGTGGATAACACCGGAATTGATAGCTCAAAACTTTACACCCAGCCCGAAGAGGTTGCTGCAATGTATGAAGCTCTGAATAAAGTTTCTGATAAGTTTACCATTGCTGCCTCATTTGGCAATGTGCATGGAGTTTACAAACCGGGCAACGTTAGACTTGAACCCAAAATTCTTGATAGGTCACAGAAATACATTGAAGAGAATTTCAAAACTGCACCCAAACCTGTTAACTTCGTATTCCACGGTGGAAGCGGTTCTTCACGTGAAGAGATCAGGGAAGCCATTTCATATGGTGTAATCAAAATGAACATTGATACCGATACTCAATGGGCTTTCTGGGATGGAGTAAAAAACTTCTATAAGAAAAATGAAGGTTACCTCCAGGGCCAAATTGGCAACCCCGAAGGAGACGATAAACCCAACAAAAAATTCTATGACCCAAGAGCTTGGCTCAGAAAAGGAGAAGAAAGCATGCGAGACAGATTGAAAGGTGCTTTTGAAGATCTTAATGCCATTGACAGGAATTAAAAAAAATGCCGGGTTTGATCGCCCGGCATTTTTTATTCATATATTATTCCCCCCGCTCCGGTGGTTTTCTTAATATCTGTTTCTAAGGGCGGAAAGTTAATCTTATCCACAACAATGATTGCCGACAAATAGGTTGATGAAATTTCATTCAAAAATCTCAGTGCATCCAGCCGTGTTCTGAAATCGCCCACCCTGATTCTGTAGTCAGGTTCATTGTAAGAAATATATGAAGGGACATTGGGATATTTTGCGTCGAATTCTGCTTTAACCCTATCGGTACGAAGTTTTGACCGGTTGCCGGAATCAGTATAAATCTGAACCCTGAATCCGTTCATTCCTGCCTGTCTGTTTACTTTACGATGTGCATCCTGTAAAACATCAACTCTCTTATCGCGCGATAGGTAACTTCTTTCCTTTTCGTCATATTCCCTGTGTGCAGGATTTTGTGCACTTAAAGCCACAAAGCCAGATATCAGAAATATGAGCATTGTTTTTTTAATCATAGCGGGTACTTAAAAGTTTATTGTAAAGTTACAATACAAAACGAGGTAAAAGCCACTAAAGTATTAAGCATCAAAACAGAATTTCCGGCAATTTTACAATTTCTAATAGGCCAGAGCAAAGACCACCCTTTGTGATGAAGGTTTTCCGGAATAGATGCACTTACCCTCCTCCTTTTTGCTCACCAGAGGAATGCAACGTATGGTTGCCTTGGTTTCTTCTTTGATTTTTTGCTCGGTTTCAGTGGTACCATCCCAGTGTGCATAAATAAAACCACCCTTTTCAAGAAGTTGTTTAAACTCATCCCAACTGTCGGCATAATAGGTTCTGGTATCTCTGAAAGTAAGGGCCTTTTGATAAAGATTATCCTGAACAGCTTCCAGCAGGTGTACAATCTTATTGGCCAGGTCTTTTTGATTATAGATGGATTTTTCAAGGGTATCGCGCCTTGCTATTTCAATGGTTTCATTCTCCACATCTCTCGGGCCTATGGCCAGACGCAGCGGAACACCTTTAAATTCGTACTCATTGAATTTCCAGCCGGGTTTGTAAGTATCCCTGTCATCCAGTTTTACCCTAATTCCTTTTTTCTGCAGCTCAAGACGAATCTCATCAGCCTTATCACAAACCAGTTTATATTGCTCTTCATTTTTATAAATGGGAACAATTACCACCTGTATAGGTGCAAGTTTTGGAGGCAAAACCAATCCATGATCATCGGAATGGGCCATGATCAGGGCACCAATAAGGCGGGTAGAAACACCCCACGATGTTGCCCACACATACTCAAGCTTACCCTCTTTACTTGTAAACTTCACATCAAAAGCTTTGGCAAAATTTTGCCCAAGAAAGTGTGATGTTCCTGCCTGAAGAGCTTTACCATCCTGCATAAGTGCTTCAATGCAATAGGTATCAATGGCACCGGCAAACCGTTCATTTTCCGATTTAACACCCTTAAGAACCGGAATAGCCATAAATTTCTCAGCAAATACGGAGTAAACATCCAGCATTTTCCGGGTTTCTTCGAGAGCCTCCTCTTTGGTGGCATGAGCTGTATGACCTTCCTGCCAGAGAAACTCTGCCGTGCGCAAAAACATTCTTGTGCGCATCTCCCAGCGAACCACATTGGCCCATTGATTTACCAGTATGGGCAAATCTCTGTATGACTGAACCCAGTTCCGGTAAGTATCCCATATAATGGTTTCGGATGTGGGCCTTATGATCAGCTCTTCTTCCAGCTTGGCATCTTCATCAACCACAACTCCTTTCCCATTAGGATCATTCTTGAGTCTGTAATGTGTTACAACTGCACATTCTTTGGCAAAACCTTCAACATGATCAGCCTCTTTGCTGAAAAACGACTTTGGTATGAAAATTGGAAAGTATGCGTTGGAATGCCCGGTATCCTTGAACATCTGATCAAGGGCCGATTGCATGAGTTCCCATATTGCATATCCGTAGGGTTTGATAACCATACAGCCTCGAACTGCTGAATTCTCTGCCAGATCAGCCCTCTGGACGATGTCATTGTACCACTTGGAATAATTCTCTTCTCGTGTTGAAAAATCTTTAGCCATAAAATGTTGTTGGTATAAAATTTGTAGTATTTAGGGTGTATGAATAACCCGGCAAATTTAAGAAATAATTAGAAAACAAAATCTTATTTTTGAAAACGGACAGAAAGCTTAAAAAGTAAATTAAACATAAACACTCAAGGAGGAAACAGTCATGAAAACCTATGTAAAATTAATCGTAGTAATGTCGGTACTGTTTACTGCATGCTCTTCTTCATATCATGCATCACAAACTTACGACGACATTTATTACAGCCCTGGCAACGCAAGGGAATACGCAGAAACTGCACCTGAAACAAGCGCTGCCGCTGTACAGGTAAGCCCGGCTGATGAAAGCCGCCCCGCAAATGCTTACCAGGACGACTATTATTACGATGAAAATAACTATCAGTACGAATCGCAACCTGCTCAAACAGAAGCCTATTACGATGATGAAGGAGATACCTACATCAATAATAACTATTATTACGATGGTTATTATGATTATGCTTACACATCACGTATACGCAGGTTCCATAACAATTATGCCTACTTCAGCTATTACGATCCCTGGTTTACCAACCTTTACTGGTATAACTACGACCCTTATTACTACGGAGTAAGCATCTATATGGGATACGGAGCACTTCCGCTTTATTATCCCGGATATTACTACTCATGGGGTTACAGACCATGGGGATGGGCTCATTACGGTTACGGATGGGGTTGGGGTTCTCCTTGGGGCAGCCCCTGGTATGGTTATAATGGTTATGGCTACTGGGCAGGATACCATCAGGGTTACTGGGCAGGCTATTATGGAAGTTATTACAATCATTATTTTTATAATAGCTACGATGCCAGTAATTATTACTACGGACACAGAGGTTCCAGCGGAAGCACCGTTGCAGATGGCACCCGACCCGTATCAGGAAGACATGAACAATCTACATTTGCTGAGCGGTTTGAAAATTCTGATCAGCGTATAGCAAGCACCAGAACTGTTGCTGAACGGCAGGGCCGCATAACAGAAACCCCCACTGCCACCCGGGAACGGGTTCGTGAAACTCAGAGAGAAGCTACTCCTGCTGCTACCAGACAACCTGCCGAAAGGCCTGCTGTACAAACCAGACCTGCAGAAACTGCAAGTCCGCAAAGACAGGTTGAAAGAGAAACTACATCCAGACCGCAACAAGGAGTTCAACCTCAAAGGACTGAGCAGGCCAGGCCACAGCAGGGAGTGCAACCGCAACGTACAGAACAGACCCGTCCGCAGCAAAGTCCGCAACAGGAACGTTACCAGCCTGAACGCAGACCATCAGATTATACTGCACCCAGCCGCGAACGCTACCAGGGAGAGCAAACTCCAAGGTACACCAGGCCGCAGCAAACTCCCCAGCAGGGAACTGAAGCCGCACCTGCTCAAAACAGACCAAGGAGCTATACGCCTCCAAGCCAGCAGCAACCCCGCTCCAACCAGGAATACAGGAGACCTGCAGGTGAGCAAAGACCCGCTTCGGTAGGAAGTGAGCGCGAAAGACAGCAACCACAGCAGCAGGCCCGCCCGCAACAGACACGTCCTGAGCCTACAAGGCCTCAGGCTACACCACAGCAAAGGCCTCAGCAAACCAGGCCTCAGGCTACACCACAAAGGACTCCTTCGCAAACCAGGCCTCAGGCTACTCCGCAGAGGTCACCACAGCAAAGCAGACCTCAGGCTGCTCCACAGAGAGCTCCACAGAGAAATACACCTTCTGTAAGTTCTCCTTCAAGAGGTAGTTCTTCTTCAGGAAGTAATGTAAGAAGCAGTCCGGCACCTTCCAGAAGCAGCGGTTCAAACTCCAGATCAAGCTCCGGCTCCAGCTCAAGAAGCAGCGGTGGCAGAAACAGATAACTTTTCAGAAAGCTCCCTTGAAACCACCCGCTACAGGGGAGCTTTCTTTCAAACATCAGAAGATTGTTTCCTCAAGCAACTTCAACACTTATCACATATCCTAACAACTTAAAATAAAACTAAGATGCAACGACTAAGCTTTATCATATTATTCCTATTGGGATTTGCACAATTCAGCAACGCCCAGAATGAGACAGACGCCCTCAGGTATTCCATGTTTAACCCGGGTGGAACAGCCCGTTTTATCAGTACCGGCGGAGCATTTGGAGCCCTTGGCGGTGATTTCTCATCACTCAGCACCAATCCGGCCGGTATCGCTATTTACCGCAGAAATGAATTTACCATTACACCGGCTTTAAACTTCAGCAAAGTAGAATCAAGCTATTATGGTGCGTTTGCCGACGACATTGACTATAATTTTAACGTGGGAAATGTTGGACTTGTTCTGGCATTCAACGATCCTAACCAATTGAAAGAATCAGGCTGGATGGGGTTTCAGTTTGGTTTCGGATTGAACCGGCACATGAGTTTCAACAACCGGAAGATATACGAGGGGTTTAACCCTGAAAGCTCACTTATGACTGATTATTTATACAGAGTGCTGGATGCAGGTATTAATCCGGCTAATCCGACAGGGTTTGAACCTTTTACTACCGGACTGGCATGGGAAACCCTTTTGCTGGATACCCTAAACGGTGAGTTTATAGTGGATATGGAAAACGGAAATGTTTTACAAAGAAGAGAGACCACCACCAGCGGATCTATGCGTGAAATGGTTCTTACTGTAGGAGCAAACTACAGCAATCGTTTATACCTTGGAGCTACATTTGGATTCCCATCGGTAAGTTTTGAAGAAGAATTCACTTACACTGAAGATGATATAAATAATTCAAATCAATTTTTCAACTCCCTTGAATATCGCGAAACGGTTAAAACCAGCGGCAACGGATTCAATTTTAAATTCGGAATGATTTTCCGTGCCAACGATATGATACGTTTGGGTGCCGCGGTGCATACTCCTACTTTCTATAACCTGGAAGACGAATGGCGTACGCATATGAAATCGGATCTGAGTTTTGGAAATTATGAAGCAAGCTCACCTCGTGGCCGCCACAGCTACGACCTGAACACTCCCTTACGGTTGCTGGGTAGCCTTGGACTGGTGTTCGGCACCAACGGACTGTTAAGTATTGATTATGAATATGCCGATTATACGCAAATGAGACTGAGAAGCAGCGCAGCTTCATTTTCTCATGAAAATAACATCATCAGAAACAGTTTTCAGGCACAGCATAACCTTCGCCTGGGAGGTGAAGTACGTCTTGACCCGGTGGTTCTGAGAGCAGGTTATGCCTATCATTCCAATCCCTACAAATCAGGCATCAATGAGATGGAAAGAAATACACTGAGTGCAGGATTGGGAATACGCGATCAAAGCTATTTTATAGATTTCGGTTATTTCTTCACACAATACTCAGAGGATTTTTACCCTTACGCTGCTAATCTTACCCAGGCGGTAAACTATGATTATTCACGCAGCGGATTCCTGATGACACTGGGATTCAGGTTCTGATAATCAACGTATCCCATATTCCCCATTCATAAATAAAAAACGGGCAGGAATCTTTAAAAACCTGCCCGTTTTTTTTGGCTATCTATATCGCTAGATAGAAATACCTTCTGCAATTTCAGTATCCACAAGAATTCTTCCGCAATACTCGCAAACAATAATTTTCTTATTTAATCGGATATCAAGCTGTCTCTGGGGAGGTATCTTGTTGAAACATCCGCCGCAGGCATCCCTTTCAACCGGAACAACTGCCAGTCCGTTACGGGCATTATGACGAATACGCTTGTAAGCACTTAACAGCCTTTCATCAATATTCTCTTCCTGTTTTAAGGATTTTTCTCTGAGTTGCTCTTCTTCCTTCCGGGTTTCTTCAACGATATCTTTCAGTTCACTGTTCTTAACCTCAAGGTCATTTTTCCGTTCATCAAGCTCGGCAACAGCAATTTCAACCATCTGCTTTTTATTTTCAATCGCAGCTGTAAATTCTTTGATCTTTTTTTCAGAAAGCTGAATCTCCAGGCTTTGATATTCAATTTCTTTATTCAGTGAGTCGTACTCTCTGTTATTGCGCACATTCATTTGCTGTGCTTCATATTTCTTAACCAGTTCATGACTCTCCTTAATGGCATTTTGCTTCTGGGTGATTTCCATTTCAAGGTCGGAAACTTCCTGGTTGAACTTGCCAACCCTGGTTTCCAGGCCTACGATTTCGTCTTCAAGGTCTTGTACCTCCAACGGAAGCTCACCTCTTATAATACTGATCTTGTCAATGTGAGTATCAATCAGTTGCAATGTATACAAACTGGTAAGTTTTTTTCTAACCACAGATTCGAGTGTATCTTCGGCGTTTTTATCCATTGCCGATGTGGTAGTTACAATTTCCGGTTCTTCAACTTTTTGTTTTTTGGTTGTCCGGGTATCAGCAGATTTAGCTTTGGCCATAGGGCAATTTTTATTTTAAAATTTTGCAGATTTGCTTCATTAAAAATATCTGACCGGGTTGGTACTCTGGTCAGAAATCAGGAGTGCAAAGTTAGTAATTTTTTTACTAACAATTTCATACAAAATTTCTTTGGTAAATTGTTCACTTTCATAATGCCCGGCATCTACCATGAGCATTTTGTTTTTCACGTCAAAAAAGTCGTGGTACTTGATATCTGCAGTTACAAAAGCATCGGCTCCTGCAGCAATGGCATGGTCTCTGAGAAAACTTCCGCTACCCCCGCACACGGCAACCTTCATTATTTCTTTCCCGGTAAATTCACTGTGTCGTAAAAACGGTGCTCCTAACTCTTCCTTGATCATATTAAGGAAATCTTTTTCACTCACAGGTTTGGTCAAATTTCCGATCATGCCCGGCCCCACTTTATTAAAAGAATTGTCAAGCGGATAAACATCAAAGGCTACTTCTTCATAAGGGTGGGCATCAATCATAGCACTTACAACGCGACTTTCAAGCCATTCAGGTAATATGGTTTCGATACGTACTTCGGGCTCATAATGAATCTGTCCCTTTTCGCCAACAAAAGGATCAGCAGCATCTCCTGCCCTGAACGATCCTTTACCATCCAGATTAAAACTGCAGCAATCATATTCCCCTATTACCCCGGCACCGGCCTGAAAGATTGCAGCTCTTACTTTTTCGGCATGATCTGTCGGGCAAAATGTTATCAGCTTCTTCAACAGGCCTTTGCGGGCCTGCAGAACTTTAAGATCCTTAAGCCCTATTTTCTGCGCAAATTTCATATTTACTCCTGTAATAACGCTGTCAAGATTGGTATGCACCGAAATCATGTTTATATGGTTACGAATAGCTTCAATCAGGACCCGTTCAGTATAATGCCTTCCGGTAATTTTCTTAATCCCCCTGAAAATCAGAGGGTGATGAGAGATGATGAGATCGCACTTTTTTTCAATGGCCTCACGAATGATTTCTTCAGTTATATCAATACATACAAGCCCCCTGGTTACTTCACCCTCGGGATCTCCGAACTGTATGCCTGAATTATCATAATCTTCCTGCAAAGAAAAAGGAGCATGCTCATCAAATGCACTAAGTATTTGCTTGAGTTTCATATCAATCTGTTTTCGGGTTCTTACACATATCCTTAGCTAAGTTAAAGAATTGAAATAAATCTAACCTATGAAAAATTAATTTTCCACACTTTCTATGATTTTTCCCTTCAAAACATCAAATCATTCTTTAAAACCTGAACATTTTATACAAACTGAATGTATCCTGCTAAATATTAGCAAATTACAGTTGAATTAGTGAAATTCATTTTCTATATTTGACAGATGAACTTTTTGAGGATTTTACTCTTCCCTCTTTCGATGATTTACGGAACAATTACCTGGTTGAGAAATAAGTTTTTCGACTGGGGCGTTCTTCCTTCCCGCTCTTTTGACCATCCGCTTATTGGAATCGGTAATTTAAGCACTGGCGGAACCGGTAAAACACCTCATATTGAATATCTGATACAATTTCTGAAGCCCTGGTTCAGGGTTGCCATACTAAGCAGAGGCTACAAGCGAAAAACACGCGGATTCAAATATGCCGGACCCAAATCCAGGGTTCGTGACATCGGTGATGAACCGCTTCAGATGTATTTAAAACATCCTGAGACCTTTGTGGCAGTTTGTGAAAACCGCAAAAAAGGAGTAAAAAAAATTCTTGAGATACATTCCCGCAACGAAGTTATTTTGCTTGATGATATATTTCAGCATCGGTATGTTAAACCCGGTTTAAATATTCTGCTTACAGACTACCACAAGATTTTTACACGTAACTATGTTTTGCCTACCGGAAATTTGCGAGAATTCAGGCAGGGTGCCAAAAGAGCAGATGCGCTTGTGGTTACCAAAACTCCCGGAGTTTTTTCTCCACTGGATCGCAAACTTATCCTGGATGAGCTTTCTAAATACCAGATCAAAAACATTTTTTTCTCCTATATCAAATATGGAAAATGGAAACCGGTTAATAAAAAAGCCAGAGAAGCCCGGATGCAGAAAGCCAAAACGATTTTTCTCATAACTGGAATTGCCAACCCTGTGCCATTGGGCGAACATCTGAAACGCCTTTGTACCGACCTTAAGGTTTTCCGTTTTTCTGATCATCATCAGTTTACTTCCAAAGATCTTGAAAAAATTAAGGAGAAATACAGTGAAACTTTCAGTGGGACAAAAGCTGTTATCACCACTGAAAAGGATACCATGCGCCTGCGCGATCCAAAACTGATCAAAATTCTTGAAAATATCCCTGTTTACTATGTCCCGATTGAGGTAGATTTTCACCAATCAGACAAAAAAGCATTCAACAAAATTGTAATGGATTACATGAAACTGCAATACCCCAAAAAGGTCATTAAGCATAAGGAAAACCTTGGTGGTAGTAAAACATGAAATATTGCCCCGGCTGCTAACCACTTTAACCTTAATTGTGTATGACGAAACTCAGATTTTTACGTTTTTACAATCCCAGTTTTTTCATTTTTTTCCACAATGCAACCCGGCTGATCCCAAGGTAGTCGGCTGTTTTACTTTGGTTCCAGTCATTCATTTCCAATACTCCTTTAAGCTGTTCCTTATTGATCTTTAGTCTGCCGCTTTTGTTTTTTCTGAATATCTCGGCATAGTATACAGTGGCCGAAAGATCATTGTTTTGTTGGTTGTCAACATCTTTTAATGAACCAGCAAACATCCCATTCCTGATCTCTTCCGGCAGGTCTTCAACCTCGATCAGGTTGCCCCGAACCAAAACGAAAGCATGTTCCACGGCGTTTTGCAGTTCGCGGATATTGCCCGGCCATGGGTATTCCATCAGTGTTTTCATGGCATCACGACTTACTCCCTTGATATTTTTTGATGTGGACCGGTTAAACTTTTCCAAAAAAAACTCAATAAGCATGGGAATATCAAGATGGCGTTCACGTAATGGCGGCATAACAATATTAAAAACATTGAGCCGGTAAAAAAGATCTTCTCTGAAAATATTTTTACGAATGAGTTCGCGCAGGTCTTTATTGGTTGCCGCCACAATGCGCATATCAACCTTAACAGACTTATTGTCCCCCACCTTTTCTATCGTTTTATCCTGGAGAACACGCAGAAGTTTTACTTGTATGGACTGGGATATTTCGCCAATCTCATCCAGAAAAATTGTACCCCCGTTTGCTTGTTCAAATTTTCCGGTCTTATCCTTGTAAGCACCAGTGAATGATCCTTTAACATGGCCAAAGAGTTCACTCTCAAGTAAAGTCTCAGACAGAGCAGCACAATTTACCTTAACAAAAGGATTGTTCTTCCGGTCAGAAAGTTCATGAATAGCATCTGCAACCAGTTCTTTTCCGGTGCCGCTTTCGCCCTGAATGAGAACATTTACATCAGCATCTGCTGCCAGACTAATCATGCGGTAAATCTCTTCTATCCTGGTATCATGACCAATGATCTTCCTGCGTAATAAATACTCTCCTTTGCCGAAAGTACCGGGAGAATGGGTAATACAATCCATCTCATCCGAAATATCAGTAATATTGAAAAGATAAAAATCCTGATTCATTTTAGAAAAGCCCTTTACGGAAAAATAAACCAGCCGCTCGGTTTCACCGCGTCTGGTAATAAGCGTTTTATGGAAGTTCCTTTTTTTCTGCTCCACCATACTGCGCATGCAATCATCCATATCAAACACGCGCATGTCGGTTGTGTAAAACAGATGGTCCCTCATATTGCCAGGGTTATCTGCAACTCTTAAAGCAAAAATTTTTTCCCTTGCAAAGGAATTGACGTATTGAATATTGAGATGCTTATCTGTTATTACCAAACCACAGGGCAAGGAATCGGTAATGGATCTAAAATCTGTAAACATTATGAATTATAAGTTAACAATAGGTTAGCAAAGTTAATATTTTATGTTAACCAAAAGTGTTAACTTGTGATCTTTGCAATAAATTTATAACTCTGTTTTTCAGCAATATAAAGATTATGGCACAGAAATCGAAATCATTAGAATGAATAAAAAGAAAACAAACAATTTAAATCCATAAATCAATTTCAGTTATGACTAAGCAAAACATTTTATTCGTTTTAGGAGGATTAATGGCAGGTATACTGCTCACTTCACTTCTGGCATACAAATCTGCACCAGGCATGATGCTAAGGGAAGCAGAAAGCAAATATGATTTTGAAAGATCAGTAGAAGTATTTGAGCAAACCGCAAAGGATATGGGCTGGAAAATTCCCACCGTGCACGACATGAAGGAAACCATGAGAGTAAATGGATATGAAGTAAACAGCATGAAAGTATTTGAACTTTGTCATCCTGATCATGCCTATGAGATTCTGAACCTTGACACCGAGAGAATTGTTTCAAACATGATGCCTTGCCGTGTTTCCATTTACGAGAAATCTGACGGAAACACGTATATTTCCTGGATGAATACATCCATGATGGGTAACATGATGGGGGGTGTAATAGCCGATGTAATGGGAATTGCTTCTGCAGAAAGCGAAAAAATGATCGCTTCCATTAAAAAATAAATTAAAAACCAGCTAAAAAGGTAAGTTAAGAGTAAAAATAGTTTTTTTTGATTGGTGCTTATTTGAAAGAGACCCGCAATGTGCGGGTCTCTTTTTTGTTTTTGTAATCAAAAAATCATTTCCTGATTAGCAACCATGTATCATCGTGTTCGGGGAAATCAGATTTGATTTGCAGTATTCTTCGGCGGGCATCGGCTTCCAGCAAATAAGAATCAACAGATACCCTGTGGAATCCTGTTTCGCTGAGTAATATAACCGGATTAAACCCTTTTAATCTCATTTCTGCCGTGTAGCGATCGGCATTGGCCTTTTCCCTGAAACTCCCAATGATAACAAAAAACTCGCGGGCATCATGTACACTTTCATCCTCTTCGCGCGTAAAAGTAAACCTTTCTTCAACTGCCCTGATCCTGGTATCACTATCAACTTCTACTGAAACACCAGTATCTTGTTCCATAATAGTTCTGGGACTGTCTACCTCTGTCATTCTTTTGGACCGGCAACCGGCCATAATCATAATTACGGCCATAATCAATATTACTGTTCTATTCATAGCAGTTTTTTTTATAAATGAAATACTCTGTAATTGCAATTTCATAAAAGCTTATTAACGCGAAATTACTCAATTTTAAATTAATCTGCCGGTGGAACTTAAGAGAATTATTTCCGGATTTTCAAAGCCCTGATTTCCACAAATCGTGGAGAATTTTGCTCATTTCCGGGCATGGAAAGATACTGAAGAAATCAACACAAAACAATTCCAATTCGATGTTACGTACTAAGAATAAGTCGCTTACACTTCATCTTCATACATTTGTTTGAAAACATGGCATTGACATTGATTTGTTTAAGTAACAACAGCTTGAGTAAAAATTAATTTTTAACGTTAAATAAAATCTTATGACAACAAATAGAATTACAACCCTGGTAACTTTTTTAATTTTTTCTGTTCTGATATCATCAAAGGTATATTCGCAGGAAGTAAGTGGCGGTATTAAAGGCGGACTTACCATGAGTAATCTTTACATCGACAGCGATGACCTGGATGATGAAAACGCCCGGTTCGGATTTCATGCCGGTTTGTTTAGTCAGATCATGTTCCTTGAAACCTTTGGTATTCAACCCGAGTTACTTTTTACAACCAAAGGTACCGAAGCTACCTATACGGGACTTGTTGACCAAACCGTAAAATTCAACCTGAACTACCTGGAATTACCGGCCCTGCTGGTATTCAGACCCGTTGAAATATTTGAATTTTACGCCGGGCCTTACGCCGGACTCCTGCTAAGCAGTAACATTGAATTTTCAGGGCTCATTGACGGAGAAGATGAAATTGACCGCGATAATTTCAATACACTGGATTATGGTATTGCTGCGGGAATAGCTTTAAACTTTGGCAATGTTCAGGCAGGATTGCGCTACAACATCGGGTTGCAGAAACTTGCAGATACCAGCCTGACCAATATGCTGCTGGGCGATAGCAAAAACGCATACGGACAACTATATATTGCTTTCAGGATTACGGAGAAGTAAAAACCATTTAACATGCTTTAAATAAAAACAGCGGACCGCCGAAGCGACCCGCTGTTTTTTTTCACACCCGTGCAATATTGCTATTGCTGGTGGATGATCTTGCCGTTGATCACTTCAGTACCCAGTCTTAAACGATAGAAGAGTACAGCGCTGTTACGGCTGCGTGGTATGTATTCAACTTCGTAGCGTTCCTGACCGTAAACATCTCCTTCGAAGAGTGTTTGTACCAGGGCACCATTCATATCATACAATTCAAGAACCGCGCGTGTATCCTTAACCGGTGTGAAGCGGATAAACAGCTTCTCGCGGAACGGGTTGGGGAACACATTCAGCTCAACCTGCTGGGCGAGGTCGGTAATTGTTTCTCTTTCAAAGATACCGGTAACTTCTTCTTCGAAATCTTCAATTACAATACCTACACCACCACGATGTATAACAATGTTACCACCGGAAAGATTCAACCTTTTTGTACTTGTTCCAGTCCAGTTGCTTGAATATATCAGTACGTTACCGTTCCAGATGGTAAATCCGATCTCGTCATTATGACCGGGATTACCATGATCTTCCATGGTTGCATGCATTATCAGATTACTGTAAAGCACATTATTCCCTTCTCTCAACTCACCCCTCACGGTGAACTGTGCTCTGTCATAATCTTCGATGGTACTAATACCCATGGCCAATGCCTCAGTTGATTTAAACTGGAAGGTGCCCTCGTCATTGCGAATCACAAGGTTTGCTTCACCCTGCAATGCGCCGGTTCTCGGATGATACCTGAAGTTAAATCCAAAGTTGGCATGAGTGCCATCAGCAGAAGCATATGTACCGGAAGACTGACCTTCAGTGGGTACAATAAATCCACCACCGGTGATGTGGTCACCGTTGGGGCTATAGACTACTGCTATAACATCAGTGTCAAGGTCACCGGTATAATAATTTCCGGCGCTAACCTGAATATTATATTGACCAATTGGAACATCAACTGAAACACTGACAATTGCCTTACGGCCATTGCTGCCAGGTACAAGATCAGCTGTTGTAATAGTAATCGGTCCGTATTCAGTATCTTCGCCATTATAGATCAAGAAAGTCACTGTAGCGTTTATAATCTCGCCGGGGAAACCGTCATCGGTATCTTCAATAACAGCTCTTAGGTTCAGCGTTGCACTTCCTGCGGTTGTTGCTACAAGACGATCGCCGATGTAGGTGATGATGGCATCTTCCTGTTCGATGGTGAGAGTACCATTCACAAAAGTAATTGCATAATTACTGCTGGTCAACCCACCGGGAGTTATTGCATACGGTCCTGGTCCAGTAGTATTGTCAGAATCAGGTCCTTCACCAGTAAAGGTTAATTCACCATCAAGTACCTCTTCCTCCTCACCGAATACAAAACCATCATAAGATACAGTCCACTCAGGATTGGGATCGCTGTATTGGCGGGATTTATCATCGGCTGTAACGGTAAGCTCGGCTTTGGTAATTGCAAGTTCACCTGCAGTGAAGTCCAGGATATAGTTGGTGCTGAGTTCCAGGTCACCTTGCTCGATTGCATAGGTTCCAACGTTCTCACCTGCTACACGTGAAAGTTCACCTGTGAAGGCATCACCAGCAACAAGTGCAGGGGTGAACTGATAAGTCAGTGAAGGATCAGCATCACCATAAATTTTGGTCTGGTCATCGGCTGTAACAAAAATGGTCAGCTCGGTGATTTCCAGTTCGCCGGCAGTGAAGTCCAGGATATAGTTGGTGCTGAGTTCCAGGTCACCTTGCTCGATTGCATAGGTTCCAACGTTCTCACCTGCTACACGTGAAAGTTCACCTGTGAAGGCATCACCAGCAACAAGTGCAG
>JAHYJP010000323.1 GCA_019429055.1 Bacteroidales bacterium | reverse complement strand
GTGTCTGACTGTTGATTGCAGTTGTGTCACTTGCCTGTATCTGCCCGGCATCATTAATCGCTGATTTCAAAATCAGACTGAGCATGAACGGAACGATAGCTGACAGGAGGTTCATCTTTTTGTTCTTAAAAGCCAAATGGTTTAGCTTTCCGTCAAATTATAAGCAATATAAGAATTTTCAGCGTACTCATCAATCTTTAACCCACATTGCAGCTATCCATCCATAATGTATTGATTAACTGATCTGTCCTTTTTTAAAAATCCGCCAGTGTGCCACACGGATTTTTTCCGAGGTAATGGTATTGGTTTAAATTTTAATTTCTCATATACCAGTAACACCGCACCTGAAGGTTCACTGCACTGTCTTATTTTAATTATATCGGTTTTTTCATTTTCAACCGTGGTGGTCACAATTTTTTGGCTGTTCATAGTACGGACAATTTCCCTCCAGTCGTGATTATAACCTTTCTGTTTTAGTTGATACCGAATGGTTGATACCAACCAGTAAGCTAACAGACCCAGGTGAAGATGAGCCATTGATCCATCATCCGATTTATGAAATATGGGGCGTAAATCAAGGTCCGATTTTAAAACCCGGAACGTGTATTCTATTTCTCTAATAGCATTATAGATAGCCCATATATTTGCCTCGTCTGTCCAGTCAAGTGAGGTACGCAGAAAATAAACCCCCGCCCTTGCACTCGGTTGCATTCCTTCTTTCCTTTCAAATGATAGCTCGGTTACAATGCCTTTATCTTCTTGCAATACTTCAATTTGATAGTATTTATGAACTGAAGGGTATTTCTCTTTTAACCTCCCAATTCGCTCCCATACCTTGTCAAACTTTTTCGTGCCCCCTTTTTTCAAGATGCCATTCTGCACACAGCGCAACCCCTCTTCAAAACGTTCAGCGAACTGGGTATGCATACTGTTCTCTTTTTCTGCCTTACATTGGCTTTTTACCCATAAGTAGTTGTCACCATCATTGTCCACATTTACACGCAAGAGCTCAATTGGCTGGTTCCTTTTATCAACTATCCTGACAGGTTTGCATCCTGGATTGGCTTTGTAATTTTTCATGTTCGAGCGCGAGACGCATAAATACGGGTATCCATCTGCTTTTAAAAACCTTATGTTCTCTTCCGTGGCTATGCCTGCGTCCATCACTATGATTGGCTTCTTGCTGGTGTACCGGTTCCTCTGGTTGAGCTTATTTATTATATGTTCCAAAGTACTGTGATCGGTCGTATTGCCCTCGAAAATATCGGAAAACTTTAAAAATCCTTCAGTATTTACAATTACGGCCAGCACGATGACCTTTGCATCGTTCCTCTTTTCTTTACTGCGCCCATATTTGGCCATTTTGCTCCCTCTCATGCTCCCTTCAAAATATGTATTTGTAAGGTCATATAAAATTATCTTGTCATGAAGGTCGAACAAGTCATTGGTACAACGGGAAAGATGGTTCTCCAGACCTTCTTTTTCAAGGTATAATTTCTTTGATATTCCATAAAGCTTGTCCTTGGTCAGATTCCGTGGATCATACCCGGTCAGTTCGCATATCCCGGAATTTTCTTTTATCCAGGACACGGTTTTTAATTCTGATGCAGGATAAACGGCACGACTTACAACATGAGTGGACGCCAGGCTGATTTGTTCGGCGTCCCAGCCACGGGCAACCAGGTACTTATCAATTCCCAACTGTAGAAAAGCTTGGTAGGATATGGATTCGGCCCCTATTTCCCGGACATCCTTGTTTTTCAGGGTACTAAGTTTGACTCTGTCTATATCCCCAGAAGGATCAATGTTTTTATCAATCTTCTTTTTAGCCTTTATTTGTCTGAAAAAGTAGTGCGCCAACTTCTCAACGGTTTGATCAATACCTGATTTATAAAGTGTTGGTTCGCCTTTTAATAGTTCATTTATCCGGTCTGCCAAAAGAAGTTTCTGATCAATGTCAGGCAATTCATCAAGCCGGCCAAGCCCAATAACCATGCGTTGTTTAGGTGTGCCAAACTCATCCCTGTAGCTCTCGCACAACCGGTAATAACTTACACGGGCATTTTCGGCCTTACAATACTTATGTATTGACTTCAAGAACATGCACCAAATTTCACAACTAAATTCCTGATTTCCAAATCTCTGGTGTGCCACACATTGGCATTTTTTCGGATACTAAAAAATACCATATCAGATTATCAGGTATTTACGATTTCAATGATGGAAAAAAGTTAAAAAAAAGCCTGATTTTAGCTAATTTTTATAATTTCAAGAGCGAAAACCTGCAATGTGGGTTAAAAAGGTCATTAAAGAAGGAATGAAAGTCCTCCTTGTTTTTGAACTGCTTAAAAAAGTCTTTTGGAATTTTTTCATGTGCACTCATAATAAAAGTTTTTAAAGATTTTACAAAGA
>JAHYJP010000066.1 GCA_019429055.1 Bacteroidales bacterium | reverse complement strand
GATTGTAAAGGAATATCTTGATGAACTGGAGTTTCTTGTGGATACCGCCGGAGGCATAACCCTTAAAAGATTTACCCAAAAATTAGACCGACCCGATAAGGCCACTTTTATAGGAAAAGGAAAGCTGGAAGAAGTAAGCGAGTATATTAAAGAGAACGAAGTTGATATCCTGGTTTTTGATGATGAACTTTCACCTTCACAGCAACGAAACATTGAACGGGCTGTTAAATGTCGTGTGCTGGACCGAAGCAATCTTATCCTGGATATTTTTGCGCTGCGTGCGCGCAGTGCGCATGCACGAACCCAGGTAGAACTGGCCCAGTACCAGTATCTGCTGCCACGCCTGGCCGGTATGTGGACCCACCTCGAACGACAAAAGGGGGGTATTGGACTGAAAGGGCCCGGTGAAAGAGAAATTGAAACCGACCGCCGGATTGTGCGCGACAGAATTGCCTTACTCAAAAAGAAACTGGAGCAAATTGACAAGCAAAAAGCTACCCAGCGATCCAACAGAGGTAGCCTGGTGAGGGTAGCGCTTGTGGGCTATACCAATGTGGGAAAATCAACCATTATGAACCTGCTCAGCAAATCGGAAGTTTTTGCCGAGGATAAATTATTTGCCACATTGGATACAACCGTTAGAAAGGTTGTAATTGAAACCTTACCATTTCTTTTATCCGATACAGTGGGTTTCATCAGAAAACTTCCCCACCATCTCATAGAGTCTTTTAAATCAACACTCGATGAGGTGAGGGAAGCAGATATTTTGCTGCATGTGGTGGATATTTCACATCCCAACTTTGATGAACAGATTGAAGTGGTAAAAGAAACCCTTAATGAGATTATCGGTGCTGAGGAGCCCAAAGAATCCATTATGGTATTCAACAAAATTGATAACTATTCCTTTGTACCCAAAGAAGAAGACGACCTTACGCCTCCCACAAAGGCAAACACTACTCTTGAAGAACTTAAACAAACCTGGATGGCGCGGGAAAATGCGCCCTGTATTTTCATTTCAGCCAAAGAAAAACAAAATATAGAAGATTTCAGAAGGATACTTTATGAACATGTGCTGAAAATACACAAAGTAAGATACCCGTATGATACTCCTGCTTATAACCCATGGGAGATAAAGAATAAACTTAACAAATCCGATTCTGATCAAACCTGTGATTAACCTTAATTATATTCTAAATGCAACAAAAAGAAATACTTGTAATTACAGGAAAACATAGGTTTTTTGGTCAATCCAGGAAACCATGGGTAAGTATCAATACCGATAAGCTTCTCGGCTATTTTGAGGAAAATGATTATAAAGTTCAGATCATGGATTTCCATGAAGCTATTAACCAGAATCATGAAATAAAGGATAAAATTATCATTTATGCTTTCTCTCAGAAAGATAATTACCGAAACTATATCCAGGACATCGTATTTCATCTTTCCAAACAAAATACCGTAATTCCTGCGTATGATTTGCTGAAATGTCATGAAAACAAAGGCTACCAGGAGCTATATCTAAAAAGCCTTGGTATACAGAGTCTAAAAACCGGTTATTTTTCCTCGGCATCTGAGGTAAATACGGATGATTATCCTTTTCCGTTTATCTTAAAAACCATCAAAGGCTCCAATGGGAAAGGGGTTTTTCTTATCAAAAACGAACATGCATTTCATAAAATTACCGATTCGCTGATGAAAAACTTCGGTACTGTTACAACACTCGATCTTTTCCGGAGAAAATACCTTCGCAAAAAAAAATTCAAATATTATCCGGAACATTCTGACCGGAAAGATTATTATGGCTATAAAGATTATATTACCCGCGAAGAAAATTTTGTCATTCAGCAATATATAGCCGGGCTAAGTTTCGATTACAGGGTTTTAGCTGCATTTGACCGCTTTTATGTTATGAAAAGATCTGTAATGCCAGGTGATTTCAGAGCCAGCGGATCAAAAATATTTAATTTTAACGAACAGCCCGAAACCGGGTTGCTCGATTTTGCCAGTTCAATTTATAACAAATTTGATTCGCCATTCCTGTCGATGGATATTTTGTTTGATGGAAAGGATTATTACCTTGCTGAATATCAGGCATCCCATTTCGGTGTTACGACCATAGTAGGATCCAGGGGGTACTTTTCCAATCCCCAAAATCAATCCTGGGAGTATGTGGAGGAAAAGCCTCAGTTGGAGTATGTATATGCAAAAACATATATGAATTACATAAGTAATTTAAAACCCGAAAATTCCTGATACAATGTGGAGCTGTTTTGCAAAGGCAGGATGATTGGTTTTGTAATTGTTGTAAAATTTCAGCTGCCTGGTTAAAACAGTGTTTTTTCGGATTAATGAAACCATCTCATTTTAAAAGTTTATGCGGATATTATTCGTTCATTCTATCGGGAAGAAAAAATTTGGTGGCGGTGAAAGGTGGGTTGTAAATGCAGCTTCGGGGTTAAAAAGCAAGGGTCACGAAGTATTTGCCGCATGCCGGAAAAACTCTGTACTTTCAAATGAGTTACACAAAGAGGGCATACATTTAATCGGGTTCAATCTGTACTCAAATATCAGCCTTTATCAAGTCTTCCGGTTATCGCGCATTATTCGCAAAAACCGGATTGATGTGGTGATTTGTAAAGGACACGAATTAACGGTTTCGGGTATTGCAGCCCGTTGGAGAAACAATGCATTACTGATCAGGCGCAGTGGCTCACCCCCGCCTTCAAAAAGTCTCAAGCTTTACTATCGTACAAAATGGTTTACCGACGGAGTGGTTACCAATACCCACACGATAAAAGAGATTTTCCAACACCACGGTTTCACAGAAAAGGATTTTGTTAAAGTAATATACAACGGCTTAAAGGTCGATGATGAGGTACAACCTTTTGACTTTTCAGCAAATTATCCGGGTAAAACCATTGTGCTGAGTATTGGCCGGGCAGTAGGTCATAAAGGTTATTATCACCTGATTGATGCTTTACCGGCTATTGCAGAAATATATCCTGATTTGTTTTTCTTTGTTATCGGCGATGGTAAAGAGAAAGAGCAGCTTATCAGGTATGCCCTTAAGAAAGGTGTGGAAAACAAAATAAAATTTGCCGGGTATATTCACCACCCCGTTCCCTATATAAAAGGATGTGATTTGTTTTTACACCCGTCCTTATATGAAGGAATGCCCAACGCCGCCATGGAGGCCATGGCTTATGGCAAACCTGTTATTATGACCCGGGTAAACGGTGCCGATGAATTAAGCGAAAACGGTAAGTATGCGTATCTTATACCTCCTGCTGATCCGGACTCCATAGTTGGTGCTGTTAAAAAAGCCATGGAGAATAAAGCCAGTTTTGAGAAAATGGGAGAGGACGCCGGATTGTTTGTAAGAGAAAATTTCAGTATGCAGAAAATGGTTGATTACCTGGAAGCTTATATTCTTGAGCGGATGAAACTAAAACAAAACAATTCTTTAAAGCAAAGTAGCAATGGTAATATCCGGATGGATCATTAAATTTCCCTATTGGCTGTGCTGGCAAATAAAGCAGCTATCAGGGCAGCTTACACCGGTTGTATTTTACGTGGATTCGGAACACGATTATTTTATTGTTGAACATATTTTACCACATATAGAATTTCCTTACCGTATTGTTGCACGAAACCAAAAAGTTGTTGCCATGCTGGCCGGCTATGGTATACAAGCCAGTGCCTGGCCTGCCTACCCGAGGATTCTTGTAATGGCTCGACATGCTTTTCACCGTTTTCCCATCAAAGCCATAAAAAAAATCGGCATGAAGCATGGTACATATCATTTTAAGAAGATGATACACCCTAAAAAGTACAATGAATTCGACCTGTATCTTTTTACCACAGGCGATGAAACAAAAATGGCTGCCCGAATGGGTATACAGCATGGGGTGGAAGCCGGACAACCCAAACTGGATGCTTTTTCGCACCCGCGCACCCGGGAAATGAGCGAGGAGATCAGTAAACTTGATTTTTTTGATCCCGCAAAACATACTTTGCTTTTTACCACCACCTGGGATAAATCAGGATTGAGTGCCATTGATCTCTGGATCGACAAATTGCCCGAACTTTCCAAAAGATACAACATCCTGGTCAGTTTGCACCCGATGATGTCGGTGTATTATTTTGAGAAAATCCGGGCAATGCAGGATATTTATTTTACCGATTCCTATCATTTACCGGCCTCTATGCTTTTGGCAGATTTTCTTATCAGCGATACCAGCTCCGTAATGGGTGAGTTTTGTGCTTTGGATAAACCCATCATTACTTTTGCCGTTGAAAAAGGCTGGAGGCTTACCCCGGAAATCAAGGAAATGATCAAAGAGATCTCCATTCAGATCCGTGAAGCCGGCGAACTAGATCATGCTGTTGATCAGTATCAATCAGATAAAGAACTTAAAAGAGCCAGCAGATTACACTGGAGAAAGGTTTTTTATGGCGAAACGGAAGGTTCACAGGGGTTGAAGGCTGCAAAAGTCATCAACTCATATGTAAAAAGCATCGTAGGCGAAGGATAACATCCCGTTGGTGCAAAACCAGGATCAGAATCCCTTTCTGTACATAATCCCAAAAAATAAAGTAAAGAAGGTGAAGAAAGTCTGCCCGGTCTGGGCATCGATGGGGTTGTTGCCCAGCATGGAGATAAGCATAATAGTAAGGAAGATATTGAAGGGCAGGAACGTATAAGCTTTTGTAATGTTCACAAAATATGCATAGAGAAAGAAGTATGTAATTGTTCCGGCCAATCCCAGCATTAGCAGCAGTAAAAGGTATTGATTATGGGGCTTCATGTGGTAATTTTCCATTTCTGAATCTATCTTGTTCAATCCAAAATCAACGGCAATAAAAATATCACCGGTTCCCCAGCCGAATATTGGTTTCTCCCGGAATGCTTGCCAGGAACCTTTCCAGAGCTCAAAGCGCTGAGTAAGTGTATGCCCGCTGGGATTCCGTGTTTTTGTATACCAGTATACTTCCCAAACACTCTGATGAACCCGCACCAGAATTCCGGGCCATTCATTATACAGGTAATTGGGTATGCCCCGCTCAATGGATTTAATTTCCTCATCGGAAAGTCTCATTAATGCTTCCCGGTCTTTCTTATAACCTTTGGATGAAAGGTAGCGGTATATGGTAACTTTTAATTCATTTCCCGGCAGATCCCTGCTGTCATAATCTATTTCGCTTCTTTCATTCCATGCTTCGCGTAATTCCTCTTTGGCAATAAATGTATATACCAGATATCCGTTTTCACGCAAAATTTCATCTGTATGGTGCAAATAGGCATTGCCCCGGGATGTGTTTTGAGTGAACTCAGAATTTTCATATTCTCTTTGTTCACTTACCTTGTTATACATACGCCAGGGCACAATTACCATAACTGAAATAATGACCAGCATACCTGCTCCGGCTATGAAACGCAGGATTAGGTTATGGTTTGAAAAAACAAATCTGAAAGCAAGGAATGCCAGTACTCCGACCAGGCAAAATATTCCGGTCATTGATCTCAAAATGAAAAGGAATATGAGTAACCATAAAGATATCAAAAGAGCAGCAAAGAACCATTTTTTATCAGGGCTCATGCGGTGTGCAATCCAGGGGAGCAGGAAAATTGTTATTACTACCATCATGCTCAGGTAAACGTGTGAAACGTAAGGGGAAATATGACGGAAATTCACAAAATCACCTGAAAGATAAACAGAAAACCCAATGAATGTTGTAACCAGCACTGCTGCTGAGAAAACCAGTAAAAGCCAGTTAAGTTGCTCCCTGTTGAAAGGTTTTGAAGATGCCACTATAAAAGTAAGTGTAAGCATCGGTATTTTATTCTTCAGATCAGAACCAAAGCCCATGGCAAGGTCTTCAGTCCATAAAATACCTATCAGATAAAGTGCGTACATTGACGTGAAAATCAATGCCGGCTTGTTTTTGCTGAACCTGATAATCTTTTCGCGGTAATAACCTTCCAGCAGCCAGTTAACACCCATAAGAATTTGCGAAAGGCTCATTACATAGCGAGAGGTAGGCATGGAAGCGGCCAGTATACATAACAGCACGAAAAATATCCAGTGATGAACGGATTCCGGAAAGACTGATTTGAACTTATGGTAGGTCATTAAGGTTATCTTTGTTAAATGCCATGCAAATCTAATTAAATTGTCTGTTTTAATTTGTGTTCCCTGAGCAGATAATGATTCTTTTGTTCTTACAGGAGCGATAATTTTTACAGAAATGACCGCTGTTGTCTTTCTGACTTAGTTTATTTTGAAACTGATTATAAAATAGCGAATGAATTCCTGGTCCTGATTGATTACCCGGTTGTAATTTTGCCGGTAATTTTTAGTCTTAATATATATGAATAAGAATTAATTCAGAAGATCTGTCTCCACAGAAAAATGAGAAACTATAGGATGCGCGAAATATTATCTTTTCCGATGCTGGGGTTGCAATACCTGGTTTCTTTTTTACCCCTTGCAGTTTTATATAAGTTTTCATGGTTGCTGAGCTGGTTGTTCTACAATGTTTTTCATTACCGGCGTAAAATTGTAAGAATGAACCTTGAGAAATCATTCCCTGAAAAAACAGTTGATGAACTTCGCACCATTGAAAAGCAATTTTACCGCAATCTTACTGATGTGATGGTGGAGGTAATAAAACTTAAAACCATGTCGCTTGCGCAACTTAAAAGCAGATGTTTTTACACACCGGAATCGGTTCAGTTGCTCAATCGCTATCATAAGGAGGGCAAAAGCATTATGATCGTGATGGGGCATATGGGAAACTGGGAGTGGGCCGGAGCTTCGTATCCGCTGTGGAACAATCACCAGGTAATTACAGCTTACCGCCCATTGCGAAACAAGGCGTATGATAACTATATTCTGGAAATGCGCCGCAGAACAGGAAATATTATCGTTCCCATGAAAAAAACTCCGATGGAGATGATTAAAAGGAGGCACCAAACCATTGCCACAGCTCTTATTGCCGATCAAACACCGGGCATGGATAATGCTTTCTGGGTGAAATTTCTGAACCAGGATACCCCTTTTTACAAGGGTACTGAAATACTATCTCAAAAGTTTAACACCCCCTTATTCTGGGGCTGCGTGAAAAGAGTAAAAAGAGGATATTACCATATTGATTTGCAACCGATTACTGATGAACCCGGATCGTTTGAAGCGGAAGGAACATTAACAGCTCTGCATGCATCCTATCTTGAAAGGGATATTTACGAACAACCGGATTCCTGGTTGTGGTCGCACAGAAGATGGAAACACAAATTACCCGAAAATACAGCTAAAGTTTCTTACGAAAAAATCAGCGTTCAACCCTGAATCTTTCGCCAACAGCCAGCAGATTCAGACGACCATTCTCGTCTCTGCCGTGCTCAACGTTGAGCTGTGTACCTGTAATCTTACTTAAACCTGATAATCCGGCTCCGGCCAGATCCCAGATGTCCGGGCGACGGTTTGAGAGCTCATTCTGCACATTTTCAATATTTATGCCTGTGGTGCGTTCGATACCTGAATAGGCAAGACCGGCAAGAGTTGTGTATTCTCGCTCCTGCGATGCAGCGGGAGTTTCCTCTTCTTCAGAAGTAAAACGGTTCAGATTGGCAAATGATACCCACTTAAATTCTTCCCTTTGTTCGATGTTTTCAGGCTTATGGCTTACGGTAAGTGCTGTTGCACGGCGCGGGCCAATTCCTGCTATGTCAAGTGGCTCGGGCATGGTATGCCTGCTGAATGCCTGTATAGGACGGACCGGTTCGCGGGCCGGAACTTTAACCGGAGAAAATTCAGGAACAACCTTTTCAGCCGGCAGCTCTCTGGTTTCCTCTGTTGGAATGGTTTCTTCTGGTGTTACAGTGGCTTCGTCAGGTAACGGAAGGGTATGGGCAAAATCAGGGGTATCATCAAGACGGGGCATCATAAAGAAAATCCCCGCAAGGAAAGCTATTACGGCAGCAGCCACCGCAAAGCGCCTAATGGCAGGCATAAATGCCCCTAACGGGTATCTTTTCAGACCGGATTTTCCGGCGAAAATAATTCCTTTATCCGGTTGAAGACGAACTTTGCTGAATAGGGCAAAATTCTTTTGCAGTGAAGGATCTTTTGCAACAGCAGCCAGCAATGCTGATGAAGATTTTTCATCAAGATCGCCTTCAAAATAGGCTATCATTTGCTGGTCGAGAGAATAGTTTCCGGGCCTGGCATGTTCAGGCTTTTTGATATCACCTTTGCCGGGCATACTCATTTTTACTTCATCCGGTAAAAAAACCAGCTCAAAAGATTCAAACTCTTCTTTCAGATCGGGATGCTGTGCGAGAAAATCCATAAGCTCCTCTGCCTGGCTTTCCGTCAGGTTTCCCTCATAAAAATCGAGGAAAAAAGCTTCATAATTTTCTCTTGTAATATGCATTGTTTTGTAAGTTTAATGGTGTTGTTCAATACTTCTGTTCTCAACCTTATTCTGAATTCCGAATCGCTAATCGCTCCCGGGATCCCGAATTCCTTTGGTCTCGGGATTTCACTTCGTTCAACTTTGCTTACGCTCAGCCTGCCCCTAAACCACCAGGTCCATGCTACCGATATAGTTTTTCAAAAACATGCGTGCCCTGTAGATGTAAACTTTAACCTGCGATTCATTCAGCCCTGTAATTTCTCCTATTTCCTGGTATGAGTATCCTTCGTAGTCGCGCAGCATAATGACATGTCGTTGTATTTCCGGTAGTTTTTTTATGGCTTCGTTCAATATTTCTTTAAGATCGGAATATGCATGATTAACGGTGTGAATATTAATGGCTGCATCATCAAGTTCAGTTTGTTTTTTGTCCTTTCTTATGCTGTCAATCATGGTGTGATATGCTGTGGTGAAAAGGTAGGATTTGGCTTTGGCGAATGCTATTTCACCTGCTTTGATCCACATCTTTTCAAAGCTGTCCTGCACAATGTCACGGGCTTTTTCATCATCTCTTATGTTTTTGATAATGAAGCGATAAACCCCATCGGCATGTTCATCCACACATTGATTGTACTCTTTGGCCGTCATGCAATCCTGAATGTAAATTTCTGTTTTTTACTCATGTGACGAAGTATGTTCACATAAAGTTACACACAAAACAAAATAATAAGGGAATTAGGCAATAAAAAACAGATATTCAGGAAACTACTTCCATTCCATACTTTCGATCAGGATGCGAATATCTTCTGACAGAAATCGGATAACCGGAGCAAGAGAGTCATTGTTGGGAGTAACATTAAAATAAAGCGATCCACGCAGGTAATGACGGGTACTGTCGGTAAGAAAAAATTGCATGGGAGAGGCTGCTTCACGACCGCGAATTTCATACAACATGCCATGAACATTGGCTTCGTCATTGGTATATATGGTTTCATTGAAACCGGTTGCTTTGGGGATATGGCGGTTAATAAAATTTCTTCCATCCTCAGTGTACTCGAAAAGCTGATCTTCGTTCTTAATGGTTTTATAGCTGAGATGAAGAGATGCCCTGAAGCCGGGGAAATAAACATCGGCCCAGTAGGGCTCGGCATTTGGTCTGGTATCGGGTATTACTCTTGCATAAACCGGATAGCTGAAGCTGTAAGGAAAAATCGTATCAAAAGTTCTGTACTCTTTTTCAGGCAGCTCAATGCGGAAATAGCCTCTGGGCAGAGGGGTGCCCGATTGCTCACAGGCAGCGAAAAGTAAAATAAAAATAACAGGAAACAGCAGGACAATATTGCGACGTAATATCATTAGGCGAATTTATTTTTTAGGTAATTGTGACGAATTTTTATGTTTTTTATTTTACCGGGTCGGTGTGTTTCGCAGGGTTATTTTTCATCTTTCGGTTTGTTCAGCTTTACCCTTACCCTTTTAATCCTGCGGCTGTCAACTGCTTCTACGATCAGGTCAAAGTCATTAAACTTTATTTTTTCACCTTTGAAGGGGAGCTCTTTTTTTATTTCAAGTATCAGCCCTGCAAGGGTATCGGCCTCTCCCTTGATCTCATTGAAAATATTATAGTCTATTCCCGTTATTTTACAGAAGTCTTTAAGAAGAGTTTTACCTTCAAACACATAATTTAACGAATCTACTTTGGAGTAAATCATTTCTTCAATATCAAATTCATCATTGATCTCCCCAACAATTTCTTCAAGAATATCCTCAAGGGTTACAATGCCCGCGGTGCCTCCATATTCATCAACCACAACCGCCATATGTATTTTTTTCTCCTGGAATTCTTTCAGCAGATCGTTGATCTTTTTGCTTTCGGGAACGAAAAAACAATTTCGGATCAGTGTCTGCCAGGTGAAGTCTTCTTCTGAATCCAAATGCGGAAGCAGATCTTTGATATAAAGAATTCCGATCACATTGTCAAAACTTTCGCGGTAAACGGGTATACGGCTGTATCCTGCTTCCACAATTATCTTGATAAGTTCAGTGAAGGGTGTCTCTTCATCAACCGCCACAACATCCACCCTGCTTTTCATGATTTCACGGGCATAAATGTTGCTGAACTGAACAATTCCGTAAAGAAGCTGCTTGTCTTCTTCAGTTCCTTTTTCTTCGTGCGTAATGTCAATGGCATGAGAGAGTTCATTGGCACTCAGTCCCGATCTTTTTACGGCTATCCTTTTATCAATAAAATTCGTTGATTTTACAAGGACAGAGCTCAAGGGGTAAAAAAACCGCCTGAGTGCGGCCATTGGCCCTGCCATCATCAGGGCAAATTTTACAATATTCTGAGTGGCATATACCTTGGGCAATACTTCGGCAAACAATAAGATCAGAAAAGTAACGACAATTACCTGTACTAAAAATCCCAGTATGAGAAAGTCATCTATATTGAAAATAATACGGGTAACAAAAGTTGAGAGAACAATTACAGCAATATTGACCACATTGTTGGTTATTAAAATCGTGGCCAGTAAGCGTTTGGGTCTTTCGAGCAATTGAATGATTTTTTTTGAATTCCGGTTGGAATTTTCCCGCAAGTCATCAAGGTCTGATGGCTTTAATGAAAAAAAGGCTACTTCAGAACCTGAAACCAGGGCTGAAAAAACCAGCAAAACTAACATAATGAGAAGGCCTGTTAATGCTTCTGCGTTGAAGGTGTTAAAAAAAGACAGAATTATAGAAACAAAACACGAATAAGGCTCAGGTGAATCTTCCAATGTATTTAATCCTTTGATTATAATGCAAAAGTAATATAAAAATGCTCACAAAATCAAATTTTTGAATCAACGAAAACTGCAAACAGATCGTCCATTCTTGTTTAGCTTACTCATAGAACATTCACATAAAAATTCCTATCTTTACTATCTCGTTTCCAAGGCCGGATTTTTTTAAGTGGAGAAAGCCCTGATCTGTGCTGGCGCAAGTGTAAATTAAACCCAGTTATATGAAGAAAGTTATCAGCTTTGCTGCTACGCCTCAAAACCTTCTGAAAATTACAGCCATAGATAAGGCATTTAAAAAATACCGAAAGGAAGTAAAACACATCATTTGCCATGCCGGCAATGAAGAGGATGAAAGAACTTCACTCTCCTCTTTCGTTGACCTGGATTTTCCAAGAACGAATCACTACATTGCTGTTGGCTTTGGCAGCCATGCTGCTCAAACTGCACGCACAATGCTTGAAGTGGAAAAAGTACTTCTGGAAGAAGAACCTGATCTGGTTATTTTATCAGGTCATCAGGATGCCACACTGGCGTGTGGTATTACAGCATCTAAAATGCAGATCCCCATAGCACACATCGATGCCGGTTTACGAAGCTATGAAAAATACAATCCGGAAGAGATCAACAGGATTCTTACCGATGTTCTTTGCGAATATCATTTTGTGAGTGAGCACAGTGCCATGAAAAATCTTCGCGATGAAGGAGAAAACTCCGACAAAATATTCTTTACAGGAAATACCCTTGTGGATGTACTTGAAATGTACTGGTCGGATATGGAAGAATCGGATGTGCTCAATACCCTTAACCTGGGTGAAGATAATTATGTGCTGGCAACTTTTCATCACAAGGAAAATCTTGAGAAAAAGCAAAATCTTACCGAGATCACCGAAATGATCAAAAGGTTGAGCAAGAACTGCAAAGTAATTTGGCTTTTACCGGGGTATGCGCATAAAAAACTGCTTAAAAAAGGACTGGACCAGGAGCTTTCTCCGGGAGTCTTGTTATCGGGACCTTTACCCTACATTGATTTTCTTGCCCTGATGTACAATGCCGAAGTAGTAATTACCGACAGCGAAGGTATCCAGGAAGAAACTACATACCTGGGAGCGCAATGTATTACAGTAAGAAAATATACCGAACGTATTGTTACACTTGAAGTAGGCACCAATCAGCTTGTGGGATTTGATTTCGAAAAAGCTGAAAAGCTGGCAGAGGATGTGTTGAAAGGCATACTCAAGCCGGGCCGCATTCCCGAAATGTGGGATGGCAAGGCTGCCAAAAGAATTGTGGATGTATTGATCGAAGAAATGGACTAAAAAAAAGAGGCTGACTCAAAAGTCAGTTTTGACTTGGACAATGAGCAATTCGATGAACTCATTGTAACACCTGTCGAAGTGAGTATCTAACTGATAATCAGATGTCGTTTCGACAGGTGTTATGCTGAGCTTGTCGAAGTGCTCAACGACCAACTGGCAGTTTTGAGACAGCCTCTTTTCATTATTTATGCAAAATAGAAGTCAGTCCTGAAAGTTGGTAATAACAGGAGTTAACTTAAATTCAAACTCAGGATACTCAAAGAGCGAAGGCCTGGGTTCGGTTTCGCCGATGCTGTAACCCCAGATGGAACGGTATTCCCTTTTATCTTCACCCATTTCTTCAATCTGATCGAGGTAGGCGGCAATGGATTTGGACTCAACAATCACAAACTTTCCGAGCTTATCAATGATCGGGCTATGGGTGCGGGTATGATCGTGATCAAATTCCAGTATTCTGCGCCCGCTGCGGGTAATGCCTATAACACGATAGGTCATGCTTTTTCCAACGCCGGGCAGATTGAGTACGTTGCGATCGGTAGCAATGAAGGGTAAATTGGCTTTTTTGCGTAAGCCATTGATATGTTCTGTCATTTTTTCGGCAGTTTGAGGGTAATCTTTAACCTCATCCATATATTGCTCCGGAACTTTTCCGATGATCTTCTCCTCCATTTGCTCCTGCACTGCCCGTGCATTGGTGGCAAACTTCGAACTGTTTTCCATATATCCCTTAACCGAGAAAGTATAATACGGCATAACACCAATATCATTCAATTCCTTCCGAAGCTTTGCGGTATGTCCGCGCCGCGATGAGGGTGCTGTAAATACCAGCTGGTTGGCAACCATCCATCCTGCCCGGGTAACCCTTTCGATACCCAGTTTTGCTTCGGGTGTAATTTCCATGGGCGACTGGAAGTGTGTTTGCACAACAAACTCTCGGATGCCGATCTTCGATGCTTTTTCTTTAAAGGCAGCAAGGATCTCCATTAGTTTCTCTGTGATTCGCAGGGGAAGATACACAGGAAGACGGGTTCCAAGCCTTACCCTCAGAATTTCAGCATATTTTTCACCATCCGGCCGGTTTAGGTTGGCTTCTTTTTTTCGCAGTGCCATTTCATAAACGGCATTGAGAATTTTTTCCAGGGAAGCATCGGAGCTCATGAGAGCATCGCCACCGGTAATGAGCACATCGCGCAATCTTGAATCTTCTTCCCAGTATTTCATGATCTGCCTGAGCTTGTTATCCCAGGTTTCTTTGGGTTTCAGTTTGTCGAGATCAAAGTTAAGATTTCCACGCTGGAAATCATACATGCGCTGGCAGGATGCGCACAGTCCGGCGCATGCCCGCCCCATGGTGTCGGGTATGAGGATGGCAACTTCGGGGTAGCGGCGGTGTACATTGTGATGTGTGGGAAGTATCCAGCCGGCCGCATTGGGTTTGCCCGGTTTTACAATATCTTCCTTTTCCCAGGCAACAATATGGCCAAACTCATCAACCAGCTGACGGGAGTAAATTACATAATACCTGATGGCCAGATCGGCACCTTTGGCAAAGTCAGGTTCATGAACGTTCAATAATGAAACATAATATGGATTGATAAAGAACGGTATACCTCTTTTCTTAGCCTTATGCAGCACATCCATAGTCTCATCATCCAGCGAATGGTCAAGAAGCTCGTTTAGCAGATCCGGGTCGCGCACAGCAAAGCGAAGATGGAAAATATGATCATCCCACCATTGATTTACGGTTGCAATTTTTTCTTCCCGGGTCAGGTTGGGTGAAAATTTAAATCTGGGGCTATTAATCTCCCCCGAATCGATTTTTTTTACAAATACTTCAATGATCCTTGCTTTATTTTTTTTCCTGATCTCAATAATTTTGGGATCCATTCCGCCGGGATGTCGCTGCATCCACTCAAGAATAGCTTCACGTGAAGGAGCTTCATAGCGCTCATTTCCACAGAACTGCCTGAAAAGATGGATCATGTCGCGGAAAAAATTACTTTGTGCCCCACCCAGACCTTTATGTGTGGCCAGCCAAAGCATCTTGAAGGGTTCTGATACTGCTTTTTTGCCTCTCAGATTCAGATCATCAACACGAATACCCGCATGATCAAGATAGTCGAGCAGACGAATGGCAGCATAATCCTGCCAGGAAAGTTTTTCCATCGCCTTACGTCCTTTGCTTTCATTTTTATAAAAAGCAAAGGTGTGGGGATGCACATCCATGTATTCCATTACCCACTGTCGCACTGCGGTTCTAACTTCTTCAAGGGTTTCGGAATTCATAAGAATATTTTCAAGCCTTGGATTTTCTCGCAACAGCCTGTTTAGCTGTTTTTTGGCAGTGGGAGATATATGGGTTTGGTCAAGGATTTTTAGGGGTTTTTCTATTAGTGTGTCAATCATGTCAGCAAAAGAATATTTTTAGTTTTTCAACGTAGTTCTGATAATTGGATAATTATTTTGTTTTCCGTGTGGTGTGGCTCAATGCAGAACCTGGTTTTTTTGATCAATCAGGCCAGATAAGGATCACTGCAGGATGAAGCCTGAAATTATTGCGGATAAAGGCAAATGTACTGCAAAGATACGAAATTCAGGGTAAAAACAGAAATCGGGTCCGGTATCAGGACGGCGTATCATCCAGTCTACCGGCTTGGAGTGCATAATAAACAAGTGGGGATTGCTTTCTTATTGATCAGGCAATTTTCTTTGCTTCAGCTTTTTTAACACGGGCCTGAGCGTTTCCCGTGCTTCTTTGTCGTATGCAAGTACTGCGAATGCAAATATAAGAAGCAATACTGCGCTTATGATCCAGTTTATTACCCGCGTAATGTCAGGAATGAGGCCGTGCAGGAAATAAATTGCCAGAGCAGTAAAAATGAACAGAAAGATCCGGCCAATATCATAGGGTACCGGGTAATATTTCTGACCCCACATCCAGGAAATAAAAGTCATAATAAGGTAGCAGATCAGGTGAGCCCATGCCGATGCATAATAGCCAATTACCGGTATCAGCATTACGTTTACAATAATTGTGATCAATGCCCCTATCACTGCGATCCATGCGCCAAAATGGGTTTGCCCGGTAAGTTTGTACCAGATGGAAAGATTAAAATAAATGCCCAGAAAAATATGTGCAACAAGTAGAATAGGTACAATGCCCAGGCCTTCCCTGAAGTCACGACCAATAAAATACTGGATTACATCCATATAAAGCATGATTCCCAGGAAAATAAACAGGCAGGTAATCACAAATACCTTCATTACCCGGGCATAAAGCAACTGGGCATTCACTTTTTTATATTCTGCGAAAAAGAAGGGCTCGGCAGCAAACCGGAATGCCTGGATGAATAGCGACATCAAGACGGATATTTTGTATGCGGCACTGTAAATTCCCAGTTGCGACAAGGCTGTTTCTTCAGGCAAAAGGTATTTCAGCAATATTTTATCGAGGGTTTCATTGATGATACCTGCCAGACCTGCCAGCATGAGTGGCAACGTGTACACTATCATATTTTTCCAGATCACTGCCGAAAAACTGATACGATGCCTCAAAATAACCGGAATTAACATCAGAAAAGTGATACTGCTGGCCGCCAGATTTGCAATAAACACATAGCCAATACCCATACCGGGTGAGTAAACCCGCGAAACCAGGGTTACAGTGGCCGGATTTGAATTTTCAATCATCCAGGGGGCGGCTACTATAAAGAAAATTACCAGTAAAATATTTACGCCAATGCCGGTAAGTTTTATCAATGCAAACATCATAGGCCGGTTTTCTGCTCTGAGTCGCGCATACGGAATAGCCATCAGCGCATCGAGACCTATAACAATTCCCAGCCAAAGCACATATTCCGGATTTTCAGGATATTTCAGCAAGGCTGCAATATCAAACCTGAATACGATGGTTGCAAAAATAAAGGTTAAAGCCAGAACAGCAACAGAAACGATAGATGTGCTGAAAACTGTGTTGCTCCTTGCCGGATCCTGCTGCGAATACCGAAAAAAGCCTGTTTCCATGCCGTGGGTGAGAAGAACTATCAAAATGGCAACATAGGCATACATGTCGGATATTACACCAAACTCATGAGTAAGGAAATAGTTGGTATAAATGGGAACAAGCAGGTAATTCAACAATCGTCCTGCAATGGTGCTAACACCGTAAATGGCGGTCTGGCCCGCCAGCCTTTTGATAGAATTTGTCATGCTTCCGACAGAATATGCAAAGGTGCGAAATAATTTTGAAATGTCATTAACATATTGCCCGAGGTCCTTTTAGTCAACAATGATTATCTTTAGGGTATAAATCAGTGGTTTTCATGAAACGCATTAAACATTACAGAAGTATTTTGGGAAACTTCATTTTTCCAGTCCTTTTTGTTATAGTGATTCAATATTCGGTTCCTTTACAGGCACAATTTAATGTTTCCCTGCCGGATCATGAGTGCACCCATCTTTGTGCCCATACCCGAGTTTCAGCATCTTCCATTGGTATTTACGATCAGGATCCGCGTTTGCATGATTATGATGTGAAATTTTACGATCTCAATCTGCAGGTCGACCCTTCAACCACTTTTCTGGACGGTTCGGTAAGAATACTGGCGCAAGTAACAGCGCAGTCCATGAGCTATTTTGTTCTGGAGCTTACCAATGACCTTTCGGTAAGCTCAGTTGAACTGGGCGATGAGTTTCTTGCTTTTTCGCATGATAACCAGGTACTTGAAATCGATCTGGGAAGCAGCTATGAAGAAGGAGCCATGATCGATATCACAGTTTACTACTCCGGAGAACCCCGCCCCGAAGGCTTTTTTGCCGGAATAAGCAGTAGCAACAACAATTTTGGAGATCCGGTTTTATGGACATTGTCAGAACCGCATAATGCCAGGCAATGGTTTCCCTGCAAGCAGGTGCTGGAAGATAAGGCTGATAGTGTACACGTTACCATCACAACACCGCCGGGCTTCACTGCAGCGTCAAATGGCCTGCTGACAAAGGTTACTGAACACCCCGATGGAAGGATGACCTGGCACTGGAAAAGCTTTTATCCCATAGCTTATTATCTGATTTCCATTGCGGTTTCCAATTACCAGGAATACAATTTTTACGCACCCCTTTCATCGGATAGTGTTTTTGTTCAGAATTTCATTTACAATTATCCGCAGGTGCTTGAAGCACAAAGAGAAAACCTGGAAAGAACCCGTGATTTCATGCAGGTGTTCTCGCAGATATGGGGCGATTATCCATTCAGAACGGAAAAATATGGACACGCCCAGGCCCCAATGGGTGGAGCTATGGAACACCAGACCATGTCGACCATGGGCTCCTTCGGATTTGATATTACTGCCCATGAACTGGCACATCACTGGTTTGGCAACAAGGTAACCTGTGCTACCTGGAGCGATATCTGGATCAATGAAGGTTTCGCATCTTACGGGGAGTTTCTGGCTCGCGAATTTATCCTGGGAAGGGAATCGGCTGATGGATGGATGAGCAATGCTCACAACAACATAAAGTCACAGCCCGGTGGCAGTATATATGTGCCGCCACTGGAGTTGTCAGATATCTGGAGGATTTTCAATGGCCGGTTATCCTACCGCAAAGGTGCTGCCATGCTGCACTTGCTAAGATTTGAGCTGAATGACGACGGGTTGTTTTTCCAGATCATGGAAGATTTTCTCCAGACATTTGCCCATGATGTGGCCACCGGAGATGATTTCCGTATGACCGTCGATCTGAATACAGGCCAAAACTGGGAATGGTTTTTCAATCAGTGGTATTATGGCGAAGGCTACCCCATTTATGAGCTCATGTGGTGGCAGGAGGATAATAATCTTTTTATCCGGTCTTCTCAAACCACATCAACCAACTTCCCTTTGTTCTTCAGCGGT
>JAHYJP010000065.1 GCA_019429055.1 Bacteroidales bacterium | reverse complement strand
TCTGATTACGCCACGATCAAATACAACAGCGAAGGAGAAGAACTGTGGGTAGCCCACTATAACATTCCGGGAAATAGTTATAATATTGGCCGTGCCATTGCCGTCGACGCATCAGGCAATGTTTATGTTACGGGCCAGAGTGACGGTATAGAAACAACTTCTGATTACGCCACGGTAAAATACAACAGTGATGGAGAGGAGCAATGGGTAACCCGTTACCATAATGATTATGACTATTCCTGGGCCATAGCCACCGACGTATCAGGCAATGTTTATGTTACGGGGTCGAGCTGGGGATCAGGAACACAATATGATTTTGCAACCATCAAGTATGTTCAATATGCAGACCTTCCTGATAGGGTAATATTGTGTAATCCTCATGATGACGTGATTGTCGAAATATCTCAAGAGAATAATAATATACAGTTGGAGTGGCATCCATCTCAACCGGGAGAAATTTATTATTATCTGGAAATTGCAACAGATCCTGAATTCGACGCTGCACATAATTTTGAAGAACTAACCGATACAGTCTACATATTTACAAATATGGAAGATAATCAGGTGTATTACTGGCGGGTACGCGCAGAGAATGATCTGGGTTTTAGTGAATATAGCGATGTGTGGACTTTTACGGCAGTCATGGAAAGCGGAACTTTTGTGCAAGAAACAGAACAACCTGGAGTTACCCTGTTCCCCAATCCTGCGCAGGATCATTTCACTATCCACTCTGATTATCTCATTACCCATATCACAATCGCAGACCTTAGTGGCAGAGTTATATACAGCCATCGCCTGAATAATAACGAAGCCCGTATTGAGAAATCATGGGAAACGGGAATGTATATTGTAAGCATCACCACTGCAAAAGGGGTGTTTGTGAGGAAATTGTTTATCAGGTAGCGAGTCTTTTAATAATTTCCGGGCTTAAACCCAATTCTCCGGGGATTTATCATTTCAAAGGCATTGAAGCAACGCAGCCATGCGGAACCAATCTTTTTTTCTTTTCATTCAGCAGGTAAATTTAAGGTTTAACTTAAATATTAAATCATTTACCTGAATAAATTGACAATTCCTTACATAATCTTAACAATCTTGACATTTTATTGTCGTAATTTTCTATAGTTATTTACCGGGAGTAACCTATAGCAAATACTTCGGTGATAATAAGTAAAAAGTTCATTTGATAGATGTTACAAGTTTAATTGTTAAACCTTAAAACCAGAAAAGATGAAAACATTTGTAAAATTGCTGATGTGAGTGGCCTGCGTGGCTCTGCTTTCCAGCTGCGAAAAAGATTCCGATTTTAGCGGAACAAAAAACCGGGAGGTATTGAAATTTTTTAATGCCAGCTTCAATGTTTACGATTTAACAGAGGGAGAACCGATAATAACAAGTGACGGATGCTTCAAAAACTGGAAAGGTGAAGGAGAATCACCAATCTTTGAAAAATTCTCTGTTGATATTACGCTGTTTTGCGATATGGAAAATTTAAGTTTTTGCCACTTAAACGGTACTTTCTATGCTCAGGATGGTAGTGAGCTTTATTTCAGTATTGCTGAAGGGGAAATTATTTGTATCCAGGACAAGGGTTGTGAAATTTTTCAATACAGCTTCAACGATATCGCCACTGTTGATGGAGGCACCAAACGTTTTCAAGGAGCTACTGGTAGCTTTTACCCCAATGTGTTGATACACAACGGAGAAATCCCAGACTGGTTTGCTCAGTTTGCCTGCAGTGGACTCATTAAGTTACAGTTGGATGATCAACCATCAAATCCTGATCCTCTGCCCTGGCCTGAAGATTAATTAGGTTAATTTTTCCAATTTAATCTGATGGTATGAAATAAAAAATAATCATTATTGAAGATGGTTTTATTTTAACCCTTTCAAAGCTATACTAAATCAGAATCTTTATTGATCCTGTGAGGCTTTGAAGATGCACAGCTCCAAACGTCCCCCCTATATAATCCGGTAGCTGTGCATCTTCATAAAATGTTTATAACTGGAGTTGAAAAATCCGGTAACCCGGATGATTGTAATTTCAGATTAGTTTATAAAACTCTTGATACCTGTGGTTTATAAGTTATCGGTATTTCTATTTTTAATGATAATCATTGGTGTCCGGTAAATATTAAATTGATGCAGTAATTTGAATTGAGATTCCTCACTCTGTTCGGAATGACAGCTTCTTATGTCCTTAGGAGTGGAGGTTGATGGCGGCTTCGCCGCCACCAACCTCCACTCCCATAAAAAACCACGAACGCCTTGTCATTTCGACCGAAGGGAGAAATCTCGAAAGTTCTACCGGACAGTACTGAAAGATAAAATCTAATAATAAAAAAAACTTTTTGTCCGCAATAAAAAAAGCCATATCTTTGCAACCGCAAAAGCAAAATATGGCTCCGTAGCTCAATTGAATAGAGCATCTGACTACGGATCAGAAGGTTTCAGGTTTGAATCCTGACGGAGTCACAAAGAAAGTTGTAAGAATATGAGTATCTGACTACGGATCAGAAGCCTGCCTGCCGTCAGGCAGGGTTTCAGGTTTGAATCCTGACGGAGTCACTAAAAGGTTGTCAACCAAAAGACAACCTTTTTTATTATGAGCTACTTTGTCTACGTCATACAAAGCAAGATTGATCAGAGGCTCTATAAGGGCCTTGCCAAGGATATTTCCAAGAGAATTAAAGAACATAATTCCGGGAAAAACTTCTCCACCAAACCCTATATACCCTGGATCCTTGTATACTCAAAAGAATTTGATGATCTTTCTGAAGCAAGAAAATGGGAAAAATTTCTAAAATCTGGCAGCGGAAGGGAGTTCCTTAAAAGTTATTTGAAGAATATGAGTATCTGACTACGGATCAGAAGCCTGCCTGCCGTCAGGCAGGGTTCCAGGTTTGAATCCTGGCGGAGTCACACGAAAAAAAAAGCCACCTGTTTAAGGGTGGCTTTTTCTGTTTTGAAATACCCTGAAAGTGGTTATAGGAACAAAACCAACACAATCAGCACACTCATCGGTATAAACAGATTATCCGACCCACGCCAGCTGATAAGCTCAGCCAATGTAGCTATTACCGCAATACCCAAAGCCAGCCAGAAAGTTTTCACATCAAGCACCATACGATTAAAGTAAAGGGCAATGATGCTGATCATAAAACTGGAAACCAGAAAAGAACCTGAACCCAGCCAGGTCTTTTTCAGCTTCCAGCCGAATATTCTGATCTTGTGATTGTACTTATGTACCTCCAGCCCTAGAATTCCCGCCATGGGATCACATATGGCCAGAATCAGGATAGGAAGTATAAACAGCAGCTTCTCTTCGAGTTTTAAAGAAATAAGAAACGTGAGATAAATGGAAACCGGCAGCAGATAGCTTCCAATCGAAATTCTTTTAATATCATGGATAGATTTTAACTGAACACCATTCCGGCTGATATAAAGTATTAAAAAAAATACTATGGCCAGAAACAAAACATACCAATGATCCTCAAATAAATAAGGAAATGTAATGGTAGAGAGAGTGGCCGTAAAATGGGCAAATTTCCGTGTTATCTCACCTTTAATCTCCAGTCGGCGATAAATCATCTCTGTAAAAACCAGTAAAAGAGTAATTGCAACCAGGAAAATAAATGTTAATGCTATTTGATTTATCATAATAAAAATTTTGGTTACGGAAAGGCTTGGTAGCCTGCACAAATCATCCAATAAGGGCTAATAGAGCCACCCATGCACCGCCTGCAACCAGGCTGTCGAATCGGTCAAGAAATCCACCATGACCGGGGATCAGGTTATTAAAGTCTTTTACGTTGTATTTACGCTTGTACCAGGAAGTGCCTATATCACCCAGAAATGCAAAAGCCAACACTCCTGCTATCAGATAAACAGAAAATAATGAATCGGTCGTTAACAAATCCTTGAGAAGAAGTCCGCTGACAGCGGCAATAAAAGCCCCACCTATAAGTCCTTCAATGGTTTTGTTGGGACTTATGGAAGGGAATAATCTTGATTTTCCCCATATCTGTCCGGTTATCTGACTGAAACTATCAAAAACTGAAAGAATAATAAAGGTAAATAGCATCAACTCTTTTTCCATGAGGCTGAAGGAATAAAAACCTAAGGAAAAGATGCTGAAAACAATAATTGACAAAATAAAAAAACCTTTTCTGCTAAACCCCGACCTTCTGAATACATTGTATATTTCAAGAAATCCTGCCAGGATAATAATTACAGCGATATAGCGAAATACCACGGGATTTATTACAATGCTGAAAAAGATGATATTGATGATCAGGAAATAGGTAACAAGTTTTGTCCGGTTTTTTCGCGCCTCATGTGCTTCCTTTTTGCGATTGATAAACCAGAAGCCTATAGCCCCCAGAAAAAAGTAAACAAGAATAATAATGTATATTGTTCGGATCATTTCAAGACAGATCAAGTTAAACACTATTTTTTTAAGATATAATCATAAGAAGTCCGAAAGCCATCATTACAAGAGCAAACCAGAAGCGGACAGAGTTTTCTGACCTTTCAATTCTTACTCCTGAAATAAGCCTGGGACCGGCAAAAGCGCCAATGATTGTACCTGCCGTAAGGAAATATACCAGTGTAAGATCAATTTTTCCCACCATGAAATGTGCCCCCAGGGCAGATACCGTATTCACAAAAACGATAAGTAAAGAGGTTCCTGCAATTACTTTAACGGGTAATCGTATGGCAAATAAACCCGCGAGTACAGGCGCAGTTCCACTTGTACCGAAAGTTCCGGTAATAATGCCTGCCAGAAGTCCGTACACAGAACCACTGGTTCTTTTTTGAAAAGAAGTTTTTTCCGGCAAAACATCCCCATTGGCTTCTGCTTTAATTTTTTTCCTGTTACTCAGCATCATATGGACTGCCAGCAATATAGAATAAATACCAAAGCTTACTTTTAACTGACCGGTAGAGAGCAGACCGGTTAAACCCGCGCCGACAATAGCACCGGCAATGCCGGCAATGGCAAAAATCGACCCCATTCTCAGATCAATATTGCCGTTTCGATAATGGCTTAAGGCCCCAACAACACATACGGGAAGTGTTGCTGCAAGAGATGTTGACACAGCAATCTGGGCAGGCACATGAAATAACAGGATCAATACAGGCAGAAAGAAAAATCCACCCCCTCCACCTATTACTGAACCCAGAAAACCAACGACAAATCCCAGCAAGGGCAGCCACAAGTAAGAATTCTCAAAAACAGAATGAAATACCATAGCCCAATACTCCACGGTTTCAAAAGATAAATGTAAAAATATTTATCCTGATAAACTATTTTGGTGGCTTTTTTTGAAATTATTATCTCCTGTATCGAATATTTCGAAAAGGTAATACTTTGAGATAGATATTAATTACCCCGGCAAAACATCCCATCACCAAAGCTGCAGTAAATCTTTTAAAAGTAAACTGCAATAATGAATAAAAACTCTCTAATCCGGTATCCATCAATTCCAAAATAACTGAACCAGAAACAAATGTAACTACCACAAAAACAAGTCCGGCTAAAAAGTATTTCGATTTATTCATTTCATATAACAGATTTAATGTCATTTAAAAAACGAAAATACGCAATTTTAGTAAATGTTTTACAATACTTCAGGATCATTGAATTTATGTATTTTCGTAAAAAATTCACTTATGCATAGACTGTTACAAACTTTAATGCTGCTGTTTTTATGGAATGCTGCTTTAAAAGCAGAATCCATCGAAGCAGTTATATACAACGGCACCGGAGCACCGCTTGAACACCGTCTGGCATCCATGACCCTTGCCGGCATAGTAAATCGTGAAGAACCCAGACTTTACCTCCTCAATGTTTATGAAACCTGGAGCTTCAATCAGACCGATGAAAGCTGGCGCGATATTTATCAGCAGGATGGCAATGTTGTTTTCACGGAAATATCTGATTTTCAGCAACTCATTGATCATTTTGAGAATGATATCAATGGGGCCATTACCTATGACCCATCATTGACCTATGGAAATTTTACCGGGCAGGATTTCAGTCGGGTGCCTGGCACTCTTCGGCACGGGGTGAAGTTCCTGTTGGCTGGGGGTTCAACCTGCACATGTTTGACCAGTTTCCATTTCTGGCACAATACTACTATAACACGGCAACAGAAAATGACGGGTTCATAGCTGTTACCAATCCATTGGGATACGCATATTCTGACATGTTCCCTGAAAGTTTTTTACCCGATGCCATTGAGCAATCCGCTGAACTACTCAGCCGGTATAATATTCCATCGGTATATGCTTACAAGCATTACAATGGTGCAGGAGTATCCACTTATCGTGGTGTTGTAATTTCCAACAATTATGATTTTCATAAACTGGGAAGTTTCGCTGAAGCCACCGGTACCGAACTCACCTTCCTGTTTGACCCTGCCTTGCAGACCCAGAGAGTTTATACCCAGTTTGGGGGCCTGCTTTACAACCATGTAAATGATGAAACCTTTTATGCCAATGTAACAGATTTGAATGTTGCAGCCCAAAGGATTACAAACAAACTTTCCAGCCAAAGCACACCCAATTTCCTGCTTGCGGGCTATCAGCGATTCAGGCAGGATGGAACCAACGTAGGTGGAAACAACCCCGCAGATATTACGATACCTCGTCTTAAAACCCTTATGGATCTTATCAAATCGGATCCTGATATTGGCGATAAGGTAGAATTTGTTACTCCTGAAAGGTTTACATGGTTGCTGCAGAAAAGTCTTGAGCCCACCTCTGTTGTAAATGTTTCTGATTTCAAAACCGAAATTCAGGCTTACCTGAATCAGTCGGGCAATCTTCAGCTCAATGTAAGTTCTGATAAGGTTTCAAGGCTTATGGTAAGAGTATTTGATATTTCAGGAAAAGTACTAATGGAAAAACACTGGGGAATTGATACCGGAGATAATTGTATATCTCTTTCTGCCGGACATCTGACCAGGGGGATTTACCTGGTTAATTTTAGCAGCAGCAGCTTTTCGCACACCATTAAGGTGGTAAAATAAGTTTAGTAAACCAATTGCTATTTTCTGAATTAAGTTTAATTTTGCGGTTCGCTGATTCAGACATGCCTGGATTATAAAAACGAGTATTATTATGCTGAATATCATAATGTTTGGCCCTCCCGGGGCAGGAAAAGGCACGCAATCGCAACTGCTGATGTCGAGATATAATCTGACGTATATCTCTACCGGCGAATTGCTCAGAAACGAAATCAGGGAAGGTACTTTAATTGGTAAAAAAGTTAAAGAAAGAATTGAGGCCGGTGGACTGGCTGATGATGAAATTATTGTACAGCTCATAAATAAAGCCATCAGAAACCATGAGGGAAGCGATGGATTCCTTTTCGATGGTTTTCCGCGAACTTATGTGCAGGCATATATTCTCGATGGTCTTTTTATCCGTTTACAGCGCACTCTGACACGTATTTTTATTCTGGATATTTCGGATGAAGATGCTACTAAACGTTTGTTGCAAAGAGCAAAGGAGCAAGACCGGAAAGATGATAATGAAACAGTAATCAAAAAAAGATTGCAGGAATATCATCAAAAAACCTTGCCCGTATTGGATTTTTACAAAAATACCGGATTACTCACACGGATTGATGCTACCGGTACTTCAGAAGATATCTTTTCAAGGATCAAGAAACATATCAATGAAGACCTTAAAAAACATTCGATCAACGTGGTAATGTTCGGTTATCCCGGTGCAGGAATGACAACACAGGCCAGTCGTCTGGCAAAAGAATTTGATCTCACCATGATCGCCACCCGTGAACTCCTGCAGGAGGAAGTAAAAGCGAAGACACCCATAGGAAAGCAAATTCAGCCCTATATGGAAAAAGGCCTTCTGCTGCCCGATGAAATAGTTATCAGATTGATCGAAAAACGAATTCAGGAAACATCCGGAAACGGCCGTGGTTATGTTTTTAAGGGTTATCCCCGCACACTGGTGCAGGCCTACATTCTTGATGGCATTCTTAAGAAAAAAGGACATGCTATCAATTGTGTCATCAACCTGAATGTAAGCTATATTGAACTGATGAAGCGCCTGGATGCACGTAGCCGTACACAGAAGAAAATGCCCTACGACAACAGCGCCACCACAATAGTATCAAGACTGGAAGAGCATGAGCAGCACAGTGATGCCGTGCTTGAATACTACCGCCAGCATAACCAGGTTATTGATGTGGAGGGTATTGGCGAGATTGAAGATGTTTATAAAAGGGTAAGAGAACCTGTTTTAAGAGCAAGCAAAAATTTAAGATAGTGAAAACAGGCTGACTCAAAAGTCAGATTTTTCAGGAAGCTGTGCTTGTCGAAGCGGGTATCTGACTAATAATCAAATGTCGTTTCGACAGGCTCAACGACCAACTCACATTATTAAGACAGCCTCTTTTTTTATTGTATCTGCAGCTTCCTGTAAACTGCATCATGATCGGTAAAGATTCCGATGAGATAAACTCCCGGGGTGTAATCTGAAATATCCAGATCAAATTTCTGTTGAGCCGGGAACCAGGTTTTAAGCTGTCTTCCGCTGATATCGGTTAAAGTTATCCTGTCCATAACTTCGTTTGCCTCGATATAAAGGTGATCTGACACCGGATTGGGGTATATGATGAAATATTGATCACGGGTCAGTTCTGCTATGCCGGTATCGTCAAATAACAGAACAATATCAGTTGTAACATCTGAATTTTCAACTTCAATTACACCTTCTGCAGGCATGTAATTATCGCCCCATACCATATAATCATAACTGCCGGCTGCAATATTCTCAAAGTAATAATCACCCATGAGATTCTGATTTTCTCCAAGACTTACGTAAGCATCATCAACTGCCTGATTGTTCTGATTGAAAATATTAAAAAGAACACTGAAAACGGGTTGCTGGTATTCTGCAAACTCAGCATGTATGGTGTGGTCGCTTTGTAAATTGGTAAAAACGTAATATTCAACCGGTTCGGGCAGAACATTTCCGTCAACGAGAACCTGGTCAATAATATACCCTTCAAAGGGAGTGATCAGGAAGGATTTGCTGTGTCCCTTTTGAACCTGTATTTCTCCGGCAGGCTCAATAATTCCGTTATCCCCGGCTGTTGCATAAATAGAAAAGTAAACAGGTTCGGTAAAAGTAACTGTAACTGTATTTGACGGATGAGATAAACCTTCGGGATCAACATACCATGCTTTCACATAGTACTCATAAATGCCTAGTGGCAGATTCTCATCAAAGTAGTAGGTATTTTCTGCCACATCCAGGAATTCCCCATTTCGGAATACATGGTAAGCATCCGGTTGATAAAAAACATAATCTTTTGCATTATTCCCGGTGGATGCCGGCGATTCCGGGGCATCCCATTCCAGGTACACCTGGCTGTTGTTACCGGTATGAGCCACAAGATTTGCGGGCGGAGCAAAAGGATTATCGCCTTCAAGCTGAATATTCAACTCTATGGTTTCGTAATTTCCTATTGTTACATTCTCAATAATGGTTGAACTATAGCCTTCGGCTGAAACCAGCAGGTCATATGTGCCTGCCAGAACAGGACGATAAAAATCACCATGGGGTAATTCTGAAAAAACGTGTGTATTATCGGTATCATGATCAATAATTTCAATCTTTGCCTGCAGAGGTTCTCCTGAATAAAGATCAGAAACCGCACCTCTTATACCATAAGCGGCCTGCCTTAAATAATTCAGAAAAGACCGGTAATTGTACTCCCAGTGAGCCGGCAATTGTGCAGGCGGCAAAAGTTTTGTTTTTGAAAGTTCAAGCGTTAGCTCTCTCTGGTTACGATAATAGTTCATAAAATCCTGCCTGCTGCCGTGCACAACATACCAGTCTCCGCCATGGGTAACACCATTATTAAAAGAAGAACCTGATGGATTCATGTAGTTAGGTGGGCTATAATACCTTGCCGTATCAGCATATTCATGCGAAACCAGCAGCCACCAGGCATTATCTGCGTGCAAATTATTGCTGCTGGTCCAGCTGTCCCATGGATAATTTACGCATTCAATACCGCCATGCATATTGGCCGACATTACGAAGTGCAGAGTATCGGTAAGATTCATCATGGCCTGTGTTTCAGATTGAATGACTGATGACGGATCGCTAACAGGGTTGGGGTAATTCCGGTTCAGGTCTATTCCATTGGTATTGCTGCGTGTGGCTCCACTTACTGTACTGTTGTTATTGGTATATGTTCCATCGGGGTTTTCATTGGGTGAGATCCATATCTCCATGTTGTCCAGAAACCAGGTAAGCTCATCATCCACACCATAATTGGTAAGAAGATAGTGAATCAACCTGAGTGAAAGAATAAAACCGGTTGTTTCATCACCATGCATAGTAGATGTGTACATAAAGCGGGGCTTGGCTTCCCTTTCATTCACATTGGCTGAAAGTTTGGCAAAAAATATGGAACGCCCACTGGAAAGAGTAACAATGTTGTAAACTTTACAAAGCTCAGGAAAGTCAGTCTGAAACTGATACATCAGGTTTTCATAGGCTTCATAGGTGGGATAGAAATCCCAGGAATCAATCAGATCTTTTGACATGAGATCTTCCCATGTTTTCATATTCAGATCAAAATCTACCTCACCGGGCGATTTAACTATTTGAAAGGGAACATTATTTTCAAGAAGAATTTCGAGTGATCTGCTGTTAAAATAGGCGTAAATACTATCGCCCGAAATAAAATCCACAGAAGCAAATTTTTGTAATTGATCCTGAATAGCAGAGGCATCTATGGCGTTTACTGATGCATAAAAATCCCCTTTAATTTTAATATGTTCTTTTGCTTTTTCAACATCACCTGATATCAATGAGTCCTGGGATTTGGCTGAAATTGCAGGTAAAAGTATTGCTAAAGCAATTAGAAACAGTATTCTGGTGAAACGGCAACCCATGGGTAGTAAAAAATTTGGAAGTTTGTTTCGCAAAAGTATAGAAATTATTTAAGTATAAAAAAAATCCCCGGAAGTAAAATGAGCCTCCGGGGAATTTCTTTTTCAGGAATTTCTGAAATTACTTTACAATGAACCTGCGGGTCAGAATATTTGATTTAACAATAATCTTCATGTTATACACCCCTGGTTCAAAACTACTTACATTAAAGATAGTTGCCTGACCTGCTGCAACATCCGACAGGTCTTTTATAATGATCTGTCTTCCATTGATATCGTAAATTTCGATACGTGCATTTTCAACTCCAATTTCAAATCGTAAATTCAATTTATCCTTTGCAGGCACCGGATATAAGATCACATCCCTTTCATTAAAGATTTCTGCAATGAAATTCTCAAAATCGAAGAATGCCCGTACAACCTTATCTTCATTCATAATTAAGGTAACAACAGGGTCTGTAAATTCAACTCCGTTGATCTCCCAGCGGTCAAATATGTAGTTCTGACCCGGTTGCGCAGAAAGCGTTAATTCGGTACCAGCTGCATAGATGTAAATTCCGGGTGCGGGATTGATTGTTCCAACACCCTCAAAATCGATATCCAGAGTATAATTAACGTTATCGACAAAAATGGCTATGGCAACTTTATCAGAATTCATTAATACATTGATTTCCGATTCAAAATAGTCAATATTATCCACAACCCATTTTGCAAATACCCAATTATCATTTTCAGGAGTAGCAGTAAGAGTAACTACTTCATCATAAGCATAATGATGTTCGCCTTCTTCAGGTTCAGTAATACCTTCACCTTCAACGATTACAGTAAGCATATAGCTGGGTAAATTTTCGAAGAAAGCAGTCACCACTTTATCGGAATCCATTAATATCTCAATTTCTTCATCAAAATATTCATTTCCATCGATTTCCCATTTAATGAAAATGCTTACAGAGCTGGTTTGTGCTGTAAGGGTAACCATGGTATTTTTCTCAATCAAATGGATACCTTCGGCAGGATCTGTTGTACCTGTTCCTTCATGCACAATTTCAAGTTCGTAGGTGCTTGACTCCAGAATAACCGTAACTTCTTCATTTCCTTCAACATCAACGGATCCGGTTTCAGTATAATAACCTTCCCTGGAAACTTCCCAGTCGTAGGATCCTGATGTAAGATTCTCAATGAGATACTGTCCTGCCGGATATTCTGTACCATCAAATGTGATAATGGCATCGGTAATATCCTGATCGTTCTCATCTTTAACTATAAAAGTCACAGTAAAATCTTCCGGAAGAAATAGTGCTGTGATGGTCTTGTCGTCGTCCATCGTGATAGTAACCGGGTTTTCATTTCCGGTAAGATCATCCTGCCACTCCACGAAGTAATAACCAGCTCCGGCAAGGGCTTCAAGAGTAATCTCACTTCCTTCAGCAAAAATCATCGGTTGGGTGAATTCATTACCGTTAACATTTACGATACCCTCACCTGAAATATTTATTGAGAGAAGAACTTCAACCAGCGTTTCATTAAATACAGCCTGAACAGTAACATCTTCGGTGATTTGAAGATTGTACGGATTACTGGTAACAGTTGATCCGTTTATGAGCCAGTGCTGGAATATCCAGTCTTCATCAGCCGATGCAGTTAAAGTAACAGTTTCTCCCACCGGGTAATCATAGGTTCCCGCTTCGGGTGTTACTGTACCGTTCCCAACAGGTTCAAGCATGGTAAAAAACTTTTTAGCCACATAGGTTCCGGTAACTTCTGTTTGTGCTCCATGCACTATATCAATAGGCTCAGGAGTATACCATGCATCTGTATCAATATCAGAAAATTCAACAGTATATTCTCCCGGTACAAGTGGTAATGCAAACTGACTGTTATACCAGGTTTCACCGTCGATGCTCCATTGTGCACCTGCTGTAACGGCAGCCTGGGGCTCGATGGTTACAATAAGATCTGCCGGCAGGATGGAAAATACTCCAGGAGTGAAGTTGATGGAATAATTGCTTCCTGCAGTAAGCGTGCCTTGCTGTATTGCATAAGTGCCAACAGCTTCGCCTGATTGACGTTGCAACTGACCTGTAATATTATCGTCACTCACCAGAGATCCGGCAGTAAGAGTCCAGGTAAGGGCAGGATCATTTTCACCGAATTTTTTAGTTTTATCATCGGCCTTAATGGAAAGTGGTCGTGGCGAAATGGTTGCAGTTGCATTGCCTGTAGTTGTTGCAAGTGAGTAGTTATTCTGATCGGTACCACCACTGATAGCTATGTTTGTAAATAATACCTGCTTGTTTGTTCCAGCATTGGCATTTTCAAAGGCATAGTTAAATGTGAAATTAAGCACATCACCCTCAATGCGGTCATCCTGAAATGCTCCACCCGTGGCCGCAGTAGACCCATCATATACCTTATTGTTGGCAACGAAACCAGAAAGTGTAAGAGCACGGGGTGTGATATTCGCTTGTGAAATCTGGCTTCCAATGGTATACATAACCGCATCATCTCCTGTAAGTATCAGACCTGAAACAGTAACAGGTTTATTATTTCCAACATTTTTAGTATTGAAGAGGGCTGTTGCCTGACTTGTGTCAAGTTGCACATCAGTTCCGGGTTGTACACCTGTAAGTGTGCCAAAGTCTGAAACTGTGGCTGTTCTTGTACCATCATAAACTTTATTGTCAACAGTGAGGCCTTCAAGTGTAAGCAAAATTTTATCGGAAACAGAAAGAGTACCGGGTACATAAGAAATATTATAGTTAGACAGACCCTGGCCCTGTGCATTGGAGGCAAGAATTGGGTAATCACCCACAGGGGCACTTGCCGGAGCACCATTGCTGAACAAGGTAACAGATACTACCACATCAACGCCATTTTCAACCAGGCCTTCTGCATTAAACTCAGTTCCGTCGAAAACCAGATTTACTCCTACAGGTTTTACCTGATTATCGGCAGTAATGGTGAGAGCAGCTCGTGTAATACTCAATAATCCGGAAACAAAGGAAATGTTATAATTTGGTGACGACAAACCTTGTGGTGTGATTATGTAACTTCCCACATTTACTGCATTAACTCCTGCTCCGGTAAATGAAAGTGTACCCTGCAGGTCGGAAGGCCCATCCCCGTTAACAAAGCCTGAATAACTCACTGTAAAGCCCTGAAATACTCCACCATCATACACTTTGGATTTATCATCAGCCGTTATGGTCAAAGATGCTGGTGTAATGCTTAAAGTACCCGGCGAATAACTGATATTGTAATTACCGGAGGTAAGACCACCAGCATTAATTAAATACGCTCCGGTGTTGATAGCAGAAACCGCAGGTCCGGAAAACTCAATTGACCCCTGAAGGTTTGCGGGGCCTTCTCCGGAAACAAACCCTGAATAGGTTACTGTAAAAGCTGTGAAAATCTGTCCGTCATAAACCTTGGTTTTGTTATCCGCTGTTATGGAAAGCGATGCCCTGGTGATACTGAGGGTTCCGGAAACATATGTAATATTATAGTTGTTTGATGTATATCCCTGGGGAATGATTTCATAACTGCCTACATTAGTAGCTGTTATTGCAGAACCGGAAAAGCTGAGAGTTCCCTGGAGGTTATTGGGATTTTCTCCGCTAATAAATCCGGAATACAATGCTGTAAAGCCGGTGAAAACTTGTCCATCGTAAACTTTAGACTTGTTGGAGGCAGTAACGGTAAGATTGGCTTTTGAAATGGTCAGCAAGCCATTAACAAATACAATCTCATAATTAACCGAAGTCAGCCCCTGCGGAGTTATTGTGTATTGACCCGCATTTATTGCAGTTGTAGCAGGGCCCGAGTAGGACAAAGTACCTTGCAAAACACCGGGAGTTTCATCATTAACAAAACCTGAATAGGAAACTGTAAATGCTGTAAACACCTGTCCATTGTATGTTTTACTCTTATCATCGGCAGTAATAACCAGCGGAGCCTTTGTTATGGTAAGTTCACCTGGCAAAAATTGAATATTATAATTACCTGAACTTACACCTTGAGGAATAATCTGGAATACCCCTGCATTAACCGCGGAAACGGCTGTACCAATATAATTCAGAGTGCCCTGCAACACACTTTCGCCTTCATTTCCGGCAAAACCATCATAAGAAACAGTAAAACCGGTAAATACCTGCCCGTCATAAACTTTACTCTTATCGTCAGCTGTAATGGTAAGTAATGCCGGTGTGATTTCAAGAATGCCGTTTACAAAGGAGATTGTATAGTTGTTGGAGTTCAACCCCTGGGGAATGATAGAATATTCTCCCGCGTTAACCGCATCCGGAGCTGTACCTGCAAAGGACAGAGTTCCATCAAGAACTGTCGGGCCATCACCACCTTCAAAACCTGAATAGCTTACAGTGAAAGCATCAAAAGTTTGTGTATCATATACCTTGCTTTTATTGTCGGCTGTAATGGTAAGTTCTGCAGGTGTGATAGTTAATGTTCCGGCGACAAAGGTTATAATGTAATTATTTGAAGAAAGACCTCCGGGAATGATTTCATATTCTCCAACATCCACAGCTGTCAGAGCATCTCCTGAGAAAATGATTGAACCCTGGAGAACACTTGCATTTTCGCCGGTTATAAATCCTGAGTAAGCTACTGAGAATCCGGTAAACGCCTGGCTATCATAAACTTTTTGTTCATCGTTGGCAGTTATTGTAAGTGGCACAGGAGTAATATCTGCTGTAGCCTGACCGCTTGTTGTAATAAGCTGATAGTTATTGGCGTCGGCACCACCTGATATCTGAATATCTGAAAAGTTTACTGTTTTTCCAGTGCCTGCATCAGGACTTTCAAATGCAGCGTTGTAAGAAAAACTCAAAACATCTCCATTTACGCGGTCATCAGAAAAGTTTGTACCCGTTGCATTTGTTGTACCATCATAAGGCTTGTCGCCGGCGGCAAAATCAAACAATGTAAGTGGCCGGGGAGTAATACTGGCAGAGGCAAACTGATTGCCTATAGTATAGTTTACAGCATCATCGCCAATAAGTACAATATTGCTGAGAGTAACAAGCTTATTATTGTCAACATTTTTATTGTTGAAATTGGCAATTACCAGATCTGTATCAATACTCACATCATCTCCGGGCTGCACGCCAATCAGAATACCAATATCAGAAATAGTAGCAATGGTGGTGCCATCATAAACTTTATCTTCTGCTACCGTTCCTGATAAAGCAAGTATAATTTTGTCAGTTACAGTTAGTGTTCCGTTCGCATAACTGATGGAATAATTTTCCAGGGCAATCCCCTGGGCATTGGAAGGTATAATATCATAAGTGCCCACTTCAGCATCTGCAGAAGCACCCGCAGAAACAAGCGTTACAGAAATTACCTGATCAATACCATTATTAACCAGCCCGGTGGCAGTAAATTCAGTACCGTCAAACTCCAGTTCCACTCCAACAGTCTTGTTAATGTCATTGGCCGCAATGGTTAGTGGCCTGGTTGTAATGGTAAGTGTTCCGTTTTCATAAACGATTTCATAGTTTTGCGAAGTGTAACCTGAAGGAATGATGGTATAACTACCCACATTGATCTCTTCCACGGCATCGCCTTCAAATTCAAGTGTTCCTCCCAGATCACTCTCATCATCACCATCAATAAAACCATCATAAGACACGGTAAAATCAGTAAAAGGATTGCCGTCATATACCTTACTCTGATCATCTGCGGTAACTGTTAGCAGTATGGATGTAATGGTTAATTCTCCATTTACATAACTGATATCATAATTCCCGGAAGTAAGCCCCTGTGGCTGAATAATATATGTACCGGCATTAATAGCTCCCACAGCAGTTCCTGCAAAGGAAGGTGCTCCCTCCAGATCTTCTTCATTTTCACCGGCCACAAAGCCTGCATAGGAAACTGTAAAATCAGTAAATTCCTGACCGTCATAGGGTTTAGATTTGTTATCGGCAGTAACAGTTAAAGCTACAGTTGAAATGGTAAGTTCTCCGCTTACGTAACTGATATCGTAATTCTGTGATGAGTAACCCTGCGGAATAATCTCGTAAACGCCAGCATTAACAGCACCTTCAGCAGTTCCGTCAAATGACAAAGACCCTTCAAGACTGGTTTCATCTTCGCCACCCACAAAACCATCGTAGACTACAGTAAAATCAGTAAAAGTCTGTCCGTCATAATCTTTTGATTTGTCTTCTGCAATAATGGTGAGCGCGGCTTCTGTAATATTTAATATTCCGTTGTTAAAGGTAATGCTGTAATTATCTGATGATAATCCACCCGGAATGATTGTGTATGTCCCGGCATTTACTGCCGATGCAGCATCTCCGCCATAGGTTAAATTTCCTTCAAGATCTGCAGGCCCGTCGGAACCTGCAAAACCTGAATATGAGGCAGAAAAATCTGTAAATATTGCCGTATCGTAAACCTTGGATTTATCATCAGCTGTTACCGTAAGTGTTGCAGGTGTTATTTCCAGACTACCATTAACGTAGGTAATATTGTAATTTGTTGATTCAAGCCCCACCGGAATAATTTCCCAGCTTCCCACATTAACAGCCGTAAAAGCATCTCCAGAGAATGAGAGAGTTCCCTGCAGTTCAGACTCACTGTCAGAACCCGCGAATCCTTCATAGCTAACCGTAAAGGCTGAAAATACCTGTTTATCGTAGACTTTTGTCTTATTGTCAGCCGTAATGGTCAGCGCAGCCGGTGTGATGGTTAAGGTTCCGGATACATATTCAATATCATAATTGATTGCTGAAAGTCCTTCCGGTGTTATTGTATATTGTCCCACATTCACTTCAGTAGGTGCATCTCCGGAATACTGCACGCTACCTGTCAGAACCGATTGACCCTCCCCTTCTGCAAAGCCGGAATATTGAACTGTAAAGCCTGTAAAAACCTGCTTGTCATATACCTTTGACTTATCATCGGCTGTTATTGTGAGAGTTGCCTTTAAAATGTCCAGTGTGCCCTCCTCAAACCCAATGTCGTAATTGGTGGCTGTAAGTCCGAAAGGAATTATTGTATAAGAACCCACATTAATGGCATCATTTGCTGCACCTGAGAACTGCAGCTCACCACTCAGAACATCTTCATTTTCAATATTTACAAAACCTGTATAGGATACAGTAAAATCGTCAAACACCTGTCCATCGTAAATTTTGGATTTATCATCGGCTTTAACTAATAGCGGAGCCTTTTCGATAGTAAGGGTAGCAGATGTGTAACCAATGTTGTAATTTGTTGAAGAGAGTCCTTCGGGTTGAATGGTATATGTTCCCGCATTGATAGCATCCTCAGCTTCATCACCGAATTTGAGCGTACCGGAAAGTACAGATTCATCTTCATCTGCAACAAAACCTTCATAAATCACAGTAAACCCTGAAAATTCTTCACCATCATAAACTTTTGACTTATCCTCTGCTATAACCTGCAAAGGCGCAGGATTTATGGTAGCCTGTCCGGTTCCGGTTGTGCTTTGCAGTATATAATTATTTTGATCAGCACCCCCGATAATCTCAATATCA
>JAHYJP010000322.1 GCA_019429055.1 Bacteroidales bacterium | reverse complement strand
ATAACAATCGTCAAGTTTTTATCATCCTTTCTATCTCAACTTGTGGATAATGTCCAAAATTAACTAAGAGACCAAGCTTCCTCATAAATAAATTCTGCGTTATTCCGCGTTTTCTGTGGCTTTTCTTTACTCAAACGCCCACCTCATCGGCAGAGGGAAAAAGCCCCTGCATCAGCCCTTTTTTATGGGCTTTGAGCGTGTCGAGTTTTTGAGCCTCGGCGGTGATTAGCTCATCGAGAGAAGAAAGGCAGTCGGCGATTTTTTGTTGTTCTTCTGGTTTAGGTACCACCATTGGTAAATTTTTTAAATCATCAAGCCCGATCCGTTTTCTAGTAGAACCTGTTGCTGTCTTTTCTACCAACGCTCGAAATTGAATGGAGTTAATTAGCGTATATATGAAATATTTGCTATAGGCTTTTTCGTCAACGACTAATCGTATTCCATCTGAACACATTACGTATCGGGCATGTTTATACGGTATCAAGCAAGCTCTACCTACGGGATCACCCATTTTGGATAATATAATTTCACCGGGGTAAATGTTATTGGCCAGAAGCTCATCCGCCTTCTCTTCTGAAGTGAATATCTTATAATCATCAAAAAATTCAGCATCACCGATATTTTGTAGCTGAATTATTCTGATACCGTCTGCGACGTAGTCAGAAGATTTTAGGTTTGATCCAAATGGCCCACCAATAAAACTCCATTTAGTTTTTTTATCGGACACATCAATGAGCTGCTTCACCTCCCACTCACCCGCATCCCGAAACTCAGGAAAGCGCAGCCCGGGCACGGTTTCCCCTTCGGCGGGGAAGAGCTGCTGCATCAGCCCTTTTTTATGGGCTTTGAGCGTGTCGATTTTTTGAGCCTCGGCGGTGATAAGCTCATCGAGAGAAGAAAGGCAGTCGGCGATTTTTTGTTGCTCTTTTTCGGTGGGTAGTAATACTTCAGTTTTCCGCAACTCATCCATATTTATCTTACATGGTACAGCATTCAATAATGACTTTGAATGCAATTCAACTTGATATCGCTTAGATTGAAAATAACAATTCAGAAAATTAGAATTAAAATTAACTGACTTTTTAACAACAGCAAGTGTTACATAGATACTGAACTCATAATCCCAATTTATAACAACAGAATAACCTATATTGCCTATTCTTGTAATTAGGATATCACCTTTTTCCGGCTTGTTTTTACTTGTGGCAACAAGATAGTCTTCCCTTGAAATGAATTTATTTTTATTCCCACTAACAATATTCTCTACGCTAAAAAACGGTATCCCAGATTCTATATATTTAGGTGTTTGATGGGTTCCGTCAAATATTGATGGTGAGATATTTTTTAAAATATCTATCTTCCACTCACCCGCCTCCCGAAACTCAGGAAAGCGCAGCCCGGGCACCAAACCTTCACTCTTTTTTTCGTGTATTTCGTGTTTTTCGTGGTTCATTATTCTTCCAGTCTATCAGGATTTTTGATCGTTTTCTTCTGAACCGAATCCAGACGGCGTTCCACCTTTTTGACATCTTCAGCCGGCGGCAGGCTTTCCGGGCGGATGCCTCGGTTCAGCAGGGTTTCCCGCACCGCCTTATTGTTGGTCACATGCTCGCCTGATATTTCATTCTCATTTTTCATCTTATTTTCACGGGCATTGTGAATGGTGATTTCCGTCGCGAAGTCCTTGGCTTTTAGAATAATCGTAGGAGCAAAATCCGCCAGAGGCCTGTTGTTAGGGACCCGCCATTGGGCTTTCATGGCATGCGTGGTTTTTCCGAACAAAGCCTGGTCGCCTTTACTGCGAATCAGCGCAAAATTCTGATTGCCCCCTGTTTGTTCATATATCACATCAGATAATTCTTTTTCGGTGACGGAGAGCTTTTTACGGGCTGATACCCTCTCAGATTCAAGTAAGCGCCGCTCAATCAATTCCGCCTTGCGTGTCTGCATAGCAAAATAGGTCTGAGCGAAGGCAATCTCCTGTTTGGCCGGGTCTCCGTTTTGGGCAATCAGATAACAGGCATACCGGGTGAGCATGATGTCGTTAATTTCCCGCCGGCTACCGGAACCTAAATCAACCATTTTCCCGACGTCGGCAAAATGGTCGGGAATCTCATGCCCGGAGACTTCACAGGATGTTTTCGCCTTGGAGACTATATTCAAAAAATTGTCCCATTTTGTATATCCCAGCAAATGCTGTAAATCACGCGCCAGCCAAAATTCAACGCCATTTTCCGTGGTTTGAGCATGACCTTCAAAGGTTGTGGTCATTGTGTAAATCAAATCATTTTCCATTTTCTAACAATCCTCCTTCCTTACTCATACGCACTCAACCCCGCAATCTCACGGCCGCCGGCAAGTTTTTTCAAGAGTGGAATTAAATCTTCCATAAGTTCCAGTTCCTTATTTGTCCGCTCTTTCCAACTCAAGTCCAGAGGTGCC
>JAHYJP010000064.1 GCA_019429055.1 Bacteroidales bacterium | reverse complement strand
TCGCCAGATTTTTTTACAAGCCTCTATCTTAATTGGTAGGGGCTTTTTTTTGTTTAATAGTTAAGCCTGCCAGCGCAGCTGGTACCTTACCGGAGTGATATCCGGGCTCGGTCGCCAGATTTTTTTACAAGCCTCTATCTTAATTGGTAGGGGCTTTTTTTTGTTTAATAGTTAAGCCTGCCAGCGCAGCTGGTACCTTACCGGAGTGATATCCGGGCTCGGTCGCCAGATTTTTTTAAAAGCCTCTATCTTAATTGTTAGGGGCTTTTTTTAGTTTAATAGTTAAGCCTGCCAGCGCAGCTGGTACCTTACCGGAGTGATATCCGGGCTCGGTCGCCAGATTTTTTTACAAGCCTCTATCTTAATTGGTAGGGGCTTTTTTTTGTTTAATAGTTAAACCTGCCAGCATAGCTGATACCTTACCGGGTAAAAAACCCAGGATCGGTCGTCGGATTTTATAAAAGATTCTATCAGAAAGGGTAGAGGCCTTTTTACTTTATAAGGAGTAGAACTCTTTAATGGCTAAAAAATGCACTTTGATTTTAGTAAGGTTATTTCTCACCCTTATTCCTGAAACATAATTGCACCAGATTCTTTCCCATTTTAATTTGAACCAAAAACTGACGGGCAAGCTTAAAAGGTAAATAAGCCCCCATTTCCAGGAACTGATAATGATGGATAGAACTAAGGCCTGAATAAGATGTATGAAAGGGAAAGTTAAAATACTCCCCACAAAAAAAACAGAACTTTTAAATTGCGGATCTTTGATTAACCGGGTGATCCTTTTAATCAGACCGACAGGAATTAAATTGTTAATCAGAGAATAAACATAAAGAGGTAAAGTAATTATCAGCAAAGCAGATTGAAGGAAAATCCTGAGGGTTTTGTTTTTTATAAACAGAATTTGCAGATGATCAGGATTGATTTTGTAATGCTTCAGCTGTTTGTTAAAGCTATCTGCATGATAGCTCAATCTTTTAAATTCTTCAGGATTTTCAGCAAATTCTGTTTCAAGTTCAAAAATGATATCTTTTTGTTTCTGCAAAATTTCCTGTGGCTTTACTTTTTGAACCTTTGCATGCACCCCGTAAAGTTTAATAACGAGATCTGCAACCGGGGATACTTCTTCATTTTCAATATGAAGTGAATTAAGCTGAAGGCTGCTTCTCAGATCCTGAAGAAATGAATTTGTGGCTTTGGCCGGGTTTTCAGCATATTCATTGTCGTATGCTGAAATACGGATAGGTTCACCAAACTGAATATATAAATGGCTTCCGGACTCATGATAACTATCATAATTTAATCCGACAGGTATAATCTTAATGTCATTTATTTCAGATGTCTCATGCCTGTAGCTGAATGCAATCCTTGCTAATCCTTTTTTGAGGATTCTCACATTTTTAATACCCACATGATTTCCTTCAGGAAACATGGCAATAGGAGTTCCATTTTTTAGCACCTTGAAAGTTTGGTCGAAAACCTGCTGGTTATTGGAAAGCTGATCGTAACCGTCGCGAATACGATAAACGGGTAGTATTTTCAGGAAGCGTAAGACCCTGGCAATGGTTTTATTCCTGAAAATATCGGCCCGGGCCAGAAAAACAGGTTGCCAGGTAAAAGAAGTAAGAATTGCCAGTGCATCCATCAATGCATTCTGATGATTACAGGCAAAGATACTGCCTTCCCGGGTGTTGACTTTTTCCTTGTTGATATATCTGACTTTATAGAAAAGCCTGAAACAAAAGTCAACATACTTTTTCAGCAGATAATACTTTACTGAATTTCTCTCAATCTCTTTTTTGGCTTTCATCTTTCAGATTTCACTTCTACTGTTTCCAATTCTTCCTTAGGTAAGGGTTTTTTCGACCAGAAATAAGCCATGATTAATCCGGAAATGATGTGCCAGATACCCCACCAGGCAGCAATAAAAGCCATTCCTCCCAATCCATCAAATAAGCGTGGGTTAAAAATAAGAACCAGTCCAAGACCAGAATTCTGAATACCGGTTTCTACGGTAAGGCTTCGTCTGTCGGCGCGGGATACCTTGCCAAGTGAACCTATTGAAAAACCTGTAAGTAAGGCAAGTCCGTTATGAGCCAAAACAATGAAAATAATCAGGTGAATATATGATTTAAAAAATTCCCAGTTCCCCATGAGGGCCATAAAAACAAAAATGAGAAATATAACCATGGATAGTTTCTTGATAGGTTCTATTATTCTGGCAGTAACCTTTGGGAATTTTCTGGAAAAACCTATGCCCAGGACAACCGGTAATCCAAGTAATAACATAACAGTGCGAAGAATTTCAAAGAAATCGATTCGAATGGGGATTACCATATTTGATGTTTCAGAATATAATTTTCCCCAGAATGCAAAATTTACGGGTGTCATAAAAACGGCAGCAATGGTTGCAAAAGCTGTAAGACTTATTGATAATGCCATATTTCCCTTGGCTACCGATGACATAAAGTTTGAAATATTTCCTCCGGGGCATGCTGCAACGAGTATCATTCCCAAGGCAACACTAGGTGTCGGTTGAATAAAATATATCATTACAAAGGTTAGAGCCGGTAAAGCGAGGAATTGACTGAAAATTCCCAAAATGAGTGATTTAGGCTCTTTAATAACCAGTTTAAAACTTTCCGGTTTAATTCCTAATGCCACACCAAACATAATGAAGGCAATAGTAATATTCATGATCAGCAAAGCTCCTGGGCTGAAATTTAATTTTACCCAGTCAAGTCTGGCCAGTCCTGTTTCTTTTCGTTGAAATGAAGCTGATACAACATTATTTTCCATTTCAATAACATACCGGCCTCTTTCGTAAATATAATCTTCGCCAAATACAATTCTATCGGGTTCCCCTGCAATGGATTTAATATCCTCTTTCGTATTGCCAATTCTTAAATAACGTAATTTGTTTTCCGATCCGGTATTGTCATTCTGACCTCGTGCCAAAGGACTGTTATCGGAGAATTTACCTTCGATTCTGATATCATGTATCTTCTGATCTTTCACGATTATCTTTCCCGATTCCGGAAAAATATATCGCTCAACCTGTTCTATTCTTATTGGATCTCCCAGTATCTCAGTAACTTCATGAGTTAACATACCATTTCTTATCTGTGCAAACGCATCGGAATGTTTTTTGGCATACCCTGATCCGGCAAAAACAACAATTACAGTTAACAGGATTACGAACCTTAATGACAGAAAAAAAGGCAAACGGTTTACAGATAGCTTTTCCATGACCATAGACTTAATTAAACACAGTACTAATTTACAAAAGAAATTCTAACAGATTATTTTTATTAAACAATTGTTGTAATGCAAACCAGTAAAATGCAAAAATCGGGAATTGATTATGATTCCCGATTTTTGATTACATAGAAAAAATTTTACCTGTTATTGCCTTTAAATTAATGCACTACAATTTTTTCACTAAAATTTTCAGCCCCACTCAGGGTTACAATATATACTCCTTTGTGGTAGGCTTGCATGTTGTATCGTACTTCTTTTGATCCGGTTACGGATTGCCTTGAAAGCACCCGGCCGGTAATGTCATTGATGGTTACCAGGAAAGATTCATTAGAAAACCTCTGAGAGAAATTGATAATGAGCTCTTCTGAAAATTTATTGTAATATATCCTGGTAATATCATTTTCCAATTCTTCAACTGCTGTTTCAGGAGTTACCATTATCTCCATATTGTAAATATCACTGTCGACAAAACCGTTATTAACAGATACCGGAAGCAGTATAGTACCATGAAAATCAGATGATGGTTGAATGATATTACTCAATACTATTGTATAATCATCACCTTCGAAAAGGGTGATCTCAAATTCTTCCGGGTAATTGAAAAACAAATCTTCGACATGCAGGTACCAGGGTTGAAAGTAGAATGATGACCCCTGTGAAATGGTGATATCTTCTTGTCCTGAAACTACAGGTGCCGGCACAGGCTCAGCTGAAATTACAATGACCTCAGAGAATTCAAGATCACCATCGGTGATAGTGAAAACAATACTTTCTTCACCAATCCAGAAAACATCTGTGTTTTGAATCCTGATGATTGTGGTTCCATCTTTTTCAATGGTCAGATTTTCATTCCCTTCCCAACTTATTTGAAAACTTTCTGGGTCAGGATTCCAGGTGATATAATCTGAAAAATTAATTTCAAGATCCTGATGCTGATAAAAGCTGAAGGATTCAGGGGGTAAGAATAAAAAGCCGGGAGTAACCAGAAGGGATTTAATAGTGAAATCATCAAAATAAAAACCTTCCTTGTTAATATAGCCATCGCTGTAAAGCCTGAATCTGAACCATACTTCTTCCTGCCCAACAAGATGTGATAAGTCAACAAATTCCTGAACCCAGCTATTTTGAGCCCCATGGTACAGGGGTTTTCCGGTATCCTGGTTGGAACCTCCGGTTTGGGTATAATTACCCTCGAGCGGGATCCAGTTTTGCTGACCATCAACAGAATACATAAACTGAACATAGTCCCAGTTGAGTTCGATATTATACCGGGTTTGGAATTCTGCCCAGGCAATTGCAACATCAGTAAAATTAAATGGTTGAGATAATGTGATATGCGTATTGGCATTATTGGGATAATTGCTTCCGGGGCTATCAGCAATAGATCCGGGGGCTGAATAATAAACCGAATTACTTACGCCCCATGTGCTTGTGGTCCAGTTATTAAGATTATCGCATGGGTCAAAAAATATTACTTCAGGTTGTCCGTAGAATTTAGTAATGGTATCATTCCAGGCAAAATCCCCATTGTCAAGCGAAAGGATAAATTTTATTTCAGCACCTGAGTTTAATTCAGGGTAAAGCTCAAGTGAAATAGAAGCAGTTTCAGATTGCAAAACTTCCATATTCTCGAATTGTATAGGATCGCCCACACCCGTTATACTATAGTTAAGCGGAATAATTGAAACTGTATAACCGGAAGTTGATAATTGCCCGTAATTTGTAATCCGGAATTCAAATTCAGCTGAACTTTCAGAAATAAATATGTCGGTAAGGTCTTCCACCTCAGCATAGGCTAATGCAAGTCTTGCAAGCGATAGGTTCATATGAGTGTGTCCGGCACAGATTTCTTCAATACGGTTCATGGCAGGCCAGAAGCCGTCGCTGGGTTTTCCTGCTTCCGGGGTAAATGCAAATACTTTGTCCTTGGTTACCTGTTCGCCATAGAACCAATCATCAGATCCCCCATTGGCAAAATAATTCAATGTTTCATAGCAGGTGCCATATATATAATTGTTTTCTCTAGTCATTATTTTGGCATACTCGATGAAAATATCTCCATCGGGTGTCAGATTACTACTGTAACCCCACGGGTATATTAAAAGGTCGCTATACGTATGATTATTGAGAGCCAGAGAGAAGTTAAAAGTTTCAGCCAGTTCTTTTACCAACTGGGTTTCCGGTTCAGAAAAAGGGCCTGTCCCCCTGTAAGTTTGTGCTGAAGGATTGGGTGATGAGCCACTGTTATCATAGCCCCATTGGTATCCGAAATTCCTGTTCAGGTCTACACCTATGCTGCCATCTGAATTTATGCGTTTGTTTTTTCTGTGCATGGATCCTCCGTTGGGGTTTGTGGTTTCACAAAAAATATATCCATCAGGATTTACAGCAGGTACAAAATACATTTCAACGTTATCAACGAGATATTTAATTTCCGGATCAGAGTCATAGTTTTCCAGCAAATACCACATCTGGAAAAGCATTTGCTGCATCGATGCAGGTTCTCGTGCATGTGTCAGGGCTGTGTAAAGAACCCTGGGTTTATCCTGAGTTTCGTTGGGATTATTTGAAATGCGCACCCAGTAAACCGGTCTGTTTTCAATGGTAAGCGTTTCTCCTATTGGTTGTTTTTGTGAAATCAGATTGGGAAACAAAGTATGCATGGCATCCAGGTCATCAAGTAATTCATCGTAAGTATGAAAACCACCCATTGATCCCAGCATGAAATTTTCAGGAGTTTGATACTGATCTGAAGATTTCCCGGTTCTCAACTGCCGGTTCAATTCGTCTCTGTCAAAGTTTTTGTTTCGATCGAGGTAGTAAGACGACATGTCATGTATGAGTATTTCATACAAAAAACCGGCTTGCGATAAAAGCTCAAGTTCTTTTTCAGAATATTCAGCAATGAAGAAGACTCCGGGTTTGAAGCTGCCTGATTCAACCGGAATACCAAGTTGTGCGATCTCCTTTAGGTCGCGCCCGTCAAGGTTAACTTTTACCCTGAGATGAGATTCTGAAAATGCTGTAAGAGTAAATAGTAATGAAATCGTTAAGAGAAGGAATTTACTGGTAAAAAAATGTTTCATGTTGGATGATTTTTTAATGATAACCGGGTAAAAATAATTTAATGTTTAAAAATTCCAAAGAACCCGCAAGTTATTAATTATTTTGCTTAGCCAAAACAAAAACATCCATTTTTACTAGCAAAGGAATCCTTATCTTTGCGAATTATTTCAGAAAACCTAAAACTCTGCCTGAAATGACTGCAATCTGCGATTTTTTATTCAGGGGGAGTGAAAAGTTAACATTCAATAAAATTAAGAAATGGCATTAAAATTAAGTGAACAGGAACGTTTCAGGCGCGATGCCCTGAAGGAGTTGCTGGATCTGGGGATTGACCCCTATCCGGCTGAAAAATTTGATGTAAATGTTACAGCAAAAGAAATACTGAAACGTTTTCCCGATGATAGTTCTTTATTTCAGGATGTAAGTATTGCAGGCAGGATCATGGGTCGCAGGATCATGGGCAGTGCATCATTTGCCGAACTGCAGGATTCCACCGAAAGGATACAATTGTATTTTAACCGTGATGAAATTTGCCCGGGTGAAGACAAAACTTTTTACAATACAGTATTCAAAAGGCTGCTTGATATAGGTGATATAATTGGTGTCAAGGGTCATGTATTTGTTACCAAAATGGGCGAAATAACCATTCACGTAAAAGAATACAGGATCCTTTGCAAATCATTACGTCCTTTGCCGGTAGTAAAGGAAAAGGATGGTCAGGTATATGATGCATTTAAAGATCCGGAGCAAAGATATCGCCAGCGTTATCTTGATCTAATTGTAAATCCGGAGATCCGCGCTACTTTCAGGCAACGTGCACGCATGATTCAATCCATGCGCAACTTTTTACTCGAAAAGGGTTACCTTGAAGTTGAGACTCCCGTGCTTCAGCCCATTTATGGCGGAGCCGCTGCCCGGCCTTTCAAAACCTATCATAATACACTTGATACTACTCTTTACCTCCGTATAGCCAATGAGCTATACCTGAAAAGACTGATTGTTGGAGGTTACGACGGTGTTTTTGAATTTGCCAAGGACTTTCGCAATGAAGGGATGAGCCGTTTCCATAATCCGGAATTTACCCAAATGGAACTTTATGTGGCCTACAAGGATTATCAGTGGATGATGGAACTGGTTGAAGAAATGGTGGAAAAGATAACCCTCGACCTTCATGGAACCACCGAAGTTAAAGTAGGAGACAAAATCATCAATTTCAAGAGACCCTGGAAACGATTTACGATGTATGAAGCCATTAAGCATTTTACCGGTGTTGATATTTCAGACATGGATGAAACCCGGATGCGAAAAACAGCCGAAGAACTGGGAGTTGAAACTGACGAAACCATGGGAAGGGGAAAGATCATTGATGAGATCTTTGGGGAAAAATGCGAAGCACAGCTAATACAACCCACATTTATAACTGATTATCCCATTGAGATGTCGCCACTGGCCAAAAAACACCGCAGTGTTCCGGGGCTTGTGGAACGTTTTGAAGCTATATGCAATGGTAAGGAGATCTGTAATTCATTCAGCGAGCTTAATGATCCGATTGATCAGCGCGCCCGTTTCGAAGAGCAACTTGAACTCGGTCGTCGTGGTGATCCTGAAGCAATGATCCTTGATGAAGATTTTCTGCGGTCAATTGATCATGGAATGCCACCTACAGCAGGACTGGGAATCGGAATTGACCGCCTGGCCATGATCATGACCAACAGCAATTCCATTCAGGATGTGTTGTTCTTCCCGCAGATGCGACCGGAAAAATTATCATCTGCCGAAGGTCAGGATAATAAAGAATTTGCCGGTGCCGGTATTCCTGAAGAGTGGATACCGGTTCTGCAGCAGGCAGGGTATACCACAGCAGCATCACTAAAAGATGCAAATCCCAATAAAGTCTTTAACCAGTTGTGCGGGATCAGGAAAAAACAAAAGCTTGAGATACCAGCTCCCAAACCGGAAGAAGTTAAAGCCTGGATAGATAACATTTAAGAATACATTTAAAAATGAAATACCCGTCCTTGAAATCCTTCACTGACGGGTGTTTTATTTCAAACAAACGATTAATATTTTTAAAATCTCCCATTTTTCAGATTCAATTCAAATCAATGATTAATTTTGTTGAACCTTTAATCCCGGTTTATTTGAAAAGATATTTGATAATTTTTTATTGAGGAAATTATGCCACTATTAGGATCTGTTGTAAAAAATGCAATTTCTCTACGTAATAAGTTGCCGGCTTTTTTTAAAATAAATGATCCGGGTATAGTTCAGGAACGTGAACTCAGAAAACTACTGAGAAAAGCATCCCGCACATCCTTCGGAGAGCATTATCAATTTGAAAAAATTCTGAGGAACAAAAAGAGTTTTGTACAGGAATATCAAAAAACAGTTCCTGCCTTTGATTATAATAAGATTTTCAAAGATTGGTGGTATCGTTCATTGCAGGGTGAAGCCTATGTTACATGGCCTGGCAGGGTTAAGTACTTTGCTCTCAGTTCAGGTACTTCTGAAGCATCCAGTAAATATATCCCTGTTACCGGTGATATGCTCAGAGCCATCAAAAAGACCAGTATAAAGCAGATCTTTTCTCTGGCACGATATGATTTTCCAAAGGAGTTTTTTGAAAAAGGCATACTCATGCTGGGTGGTAGCACACACTTACATTTTAACGGAACGTATTATGAAGGGGATTTATCCGGTATTACTGCGAAAAATATTCCATTCTGGTTTCAGCATTTTTATAAACCGGGTAAAAGGATCTCCAAAGAACGTGACTGGTCCACCAAACTGAATGAGATTGTGAAGAAGGCCCCAAGCTGGGATATTGGAGTTATTGTTGGAGTTCCTGCGTGGTGGCAGATTTTGATTGAGAAAATCATTGATCATTACAAGGTAAAGAATATTCATGAAATATGGCCCAATCTATCCATATTTGTGCATGGTGGAGTTTCCTTTACTCCCTATGCCAAAGGATTTGAGAAGCTGCTGGGAAAACCATTGACCTATATTGAAACCTACCTGGCATCGGAGGGGTTTGTGGCTTTCCAGAGTCGGCCAAACACCAGTAACATGCATTTGGTGCTTGATAATGGTCTTTTCCATGAATTTGTACCTTTCAATTCAGATAATTTTGATAATGAAGGAAATCTTAATCCCGATGTTGAAGCTCTGACCATAACCCAGGTTAAGGAAGGTGAAGAATATGCATTGCTTTTAAGTACATGTGCCGGAGCATGGAGATACCTGATTGGTGATGTCATAAAATTTACATCAAAAGAACTCAATGAAATAGTTATTACCGGTCGTACAAAGCATTTTCTCAACCTTTGTGGCGAGCATATGTCGCAGGAAAACATGAACATGGCTGTTAAAATGGCTGAAGATCAGCTTAATATAGAAGTGCGTGAGTTTACAGTTACCGGAATTAAATATGAAACCATGTTTGCTCATAAATGGTATATTGGTACTGACAGTGATGTTAACCCTGCAGAACTGGCCTTAACCATTGATGAGAACCTGAAAGTGCTTAATGATGATTACAGGGTGGAAAGAATTGCTGCCATTAAAGATCTCATTGTTGAAGTACTTCATCCCGATGTGTTTTACGATTGGATGAGAATGAAGGGTAAAGAAGGTGCGCAGAATAAATTCCCCAGAGTGTTGAAAAGTGCTCAATATCAGGAATGGGAGGACTATATTAAAAGTTATAGAAGTAAATAAATAAATTTTACCTGCCTTATGACGTCGGCCATACTGGAGGGAGCAATTCTCGGACTGACACTTGCCTTTCTGATAGGACCGGCTTTTATTGCGCTGGTTCAAACCAGCATCCATCAGGGATTAAAATCAGGTTTGTTATTTGCTGCCGGAATCTCCCTAAGCGATATTACTCTTATCTTTCTGAGTTATCTTGGTGCCATACAAATTCTCACTGATGAAAGCAATCAGTTTATAGTTGGTATTATTGGCGGATTAATACTTATCGTTTTTGGTATTATAACCTTTTTTAAAAAATACAAAGTTAAAACCCAAAGAGGAATAGAGGTAAAACTTACAGTTACCGGAGGAGGCCGGCTCCGCTATTTGCTAAAGGGTTTTTTTATGAATATTTTGAATCCCTTTCTGCTCATATTCTGGCTGGGTGTAATGAGTTTTGTAAGTGCCCGCTTTGGTGTGGGCACCAGAGAAGTAGTAGTATTTTTTGTGGCAGCTTTAACGATGGTCTTTTTAACAGATACTGTTAAATGCCTTGTTGCAAGTCATATCGGCAGATATCTCAATATTTCGGTTTTGATCTGGGTAAACCGGATTGTTGGTTTTTCCCTGATGGCTTTCGGGGTTATTATGTTTATCAGGGTATTTATAAATTTTATGTGAACCTTCCTTTTGCTTTGCTTTCATTCCTGAGCCGCAAGTATTTTAAAACTTGATTATTAGTTTTTTATTTGAAGATAAATTATGTAATTTTGCAGTCCCAATTTGTGGGCCTTAATTCAACTATTGTTTAACCCGGTAACTATTGTTACCACAGTATTTTAATTATTAACTTAAATGTCAGAAGAAAACAAAAATTTAGCAGCAGGCAACGAAGATGCTGTTGAAAACACCAACGAAGAAAAAACAGAAGCTACAAAATCTAAAGTTGAGGAAACTACTGCTGAGGAAACTACTGCTGAAGAAGCTGCTGCTGAAGAAACTCCGGTTGCAGAAACCGCTTCAGAAGAAACCGCTTCAGAAGAAACCGCTTCAGAAGAAACCAAATCAGAAGATGCTCCCGTTGAAGAATCAAAAGATGCTGCTGCGGAAATTGTAGAAGAGAAAGTTCAGGAAGCAGTTAAAGCTGATGAGCTTCCCGTCCCTGGTGATTTTGACTGGGATTCTGTTGGAAAAAGACAAGACAACTACTCCAAATCAGAAAGAGAGCGTCTTGAAAGTATTTATGACGAAACACTTAAGTCTATTGGTGAAGGTGAAGTAATTGATGGTACCGTTGTTTCTTTAAACAACCGTGAGGTTGTTGTAAACATTGGCTTCAAATCCGATGGTGTTATTCCGGCTGCTGAAGTTCGTTATAACCCTGAACTCAAATCAGGTGATAAAATTGAAGTTTACGTGGAAAGTCAGGAAGATACCAGCGGACAGTTGGTGCTTTCGCATAAAAAAGCACGTACACTTCGCTCCTGGGAAAGAATTAACAATGCCATGGAACAGGATGAGATCATCAACGGTTTTGTTAAATGCCGTACAAAAGGTGGTTTGATCGTTGACGTATTTGGCATCGAGGCGTTTCTCCCCGGTTCGCAAATCGACGTTAAGCCCATCCGTGATTATGATATTTATGTTGGAAAAACTATGGAATTCAAGGTTGTTAAGATCAACCACGAATACAAAAACGTAGTTGTTTCTCACAAAGCGCTTATCGAGGCTGAACTTGAAATCCAGAAAGCTGAGATTATCTCCAAGCTTGAAAAGGGTCAGATCCTTGAAGGTACTGTTAAGAATATTACTTCCTATGGTGTATTTGTTGACCTCGGTGGTGTTGATGGTCTTGTGCATATTACCGACCTTTCATGGGGGCGTATCAACCATCCTGAAGAGATTGTTGAGCTTGATCAGAAAATCAATGTTGTTATCCTTGATTTTGACGACAATAAGAAACGTATCGCCCTTGGCCTCAAGCAACTTACATCTCATCCATGGGATTCACTGGATCCTGAGCTGAAAATAGGTGACAAAGTAAAAGGTAAAGTTGTTGTTATTGCCGACTATGGTGCATTTATAGAAATTGCTCCCGGAGTTGAAGGTCTGATACACGTTTCTGAAATGTCATGGTCGCAGCATTTGCGCACGGCTCAGGACTTCCTGAAAGTGGGTGATGAAGTGGAAGGTGTTATCCTTACTCTCGATCGTGAAGAAAGAAAAATGTCGCTTGGTATCAAGCAACTCATTCCCGATCCATGGGAAAACATTCATGAAAAGTATCCCAACAGCAGCAAGCATACAGCTACCGTTAGAAACTTTACCAACTTCGGTATTTTTGTCGAGCTTGAAGAAGGTGTTGACGGACTCATTCACATAAGCGATCTTTCATGGAGCAAAAAGATCAAGCACCCTGCCGAGTTTACCAAAATTGGTGAAAGCATTGATGTGGTAGTTCTTGATGTAGACAAGGAAAACCGTCGTTTAAGTCTCGGACATAAGCAACTGGAAGAAAACCCCTGGGATGTTTTTGAAACAGTATTTACAATGGACTCTGTGCACCAGGGCACCATCGTAGGTTCATCTGACAAGGGTGTTATAGTTGCTCTTCCCTATGGTGTTGAAGGATTTGCTCCCACACGCCATATTGTAAAAGAAGACGGTACTGCTGCCAAGATGGATGAAACTCTTGATTTCAAAGTGATTGAATTCAATAAGGAAAGCAAGAAGATTGTTGTTTCTCACTCCAAAGTTTATCAGGACGTTCAGAACCAGGAGAAAGCATCTGCTGTTGCTGAAAAACGTTCCCAGGAAAAAACCACCAAAAAGGCGGTTAAAAAGATCAAGGATACCATGGAGAAAACCACTCTCGGCGACCTTGATGTACTGGCCAACCTGAGAAGCGATATGGAGAAATCTGAGAAAACTCCGAAGAAAGCCGCTCCGAAAGCTGAAGAAAAGAAAGAAGAGCCTAAAAAAGAAGAAGCTCCTAAAGCAGAAAAAGCTGAAGAAAAGAAAAAAGAGCCCGAAGCTGAGGAAACTCCTAAAGCTGAAAAGGCTGAGAAGAAAGAACCTGCTGCCAGGAAAGAGACTGCAAAGGCTGAAAAAGAAGAAGCTGAAGCTGAAGCTGAAGCTCCAAAAGCGAAAGCTAAGAAAGAGGATTCTAAAGATGATGCTTCTGATAAGAAATCTGATGATGCTGATAAAAAAGATAAGAAAGAAGAATAATTCTATCAAATCTTACTCAATTAAAAAAGGGATGAAATCGAATTTCATCCCTTTTTTATTCTTTAATTATTAGTTTGCCGGTTTGGATTAGTAAAAGAATTTTTTTGTTGAGCGTGTTTAAAGACAATAAACCTTTAGTCTTGCTTTAGCTTCAGGATGCCCAAGTTCTGCAGCTTTTCTAAGGTCTTTGCAAGCGCTGGACATGTTCTCATTTGCAGCGTGTACAGCAGCCCTGTTGAAAAAATTACCGGAAGAAGGATTAAGACTGATTGCTTTGTCAAAATCTTCCAGAGCTTCTGTTATCTTGCCTGTATTCAGGAATATAACCCCTCGTTTTTCATAAATAATAGGATTTTCAGGATCGATATTTATGGCAAGGCTGAAATCATTCATTGCCTGCGACTCTCTGCCCAGCATGTAGTAGGAATCTGCACGATAAGCATAAGCCTCAACATGATTTCGGTTTTGACCAATAACTCTTGTAAAGTCGCGTATAGCAGCTTCATATTCCTCAGCAAAATAGTAGGCTAATGCTCTTTTAAACTGAGTTTCTTCGTTTCTTTGTCTGAATGTATTAATGAGAGTAGTGTAGTCTTCTATAGCCTTTTCAAACTCTCCTGAACTGAAAAAAGCATCGGCCCTTAACTGAAAGATATATTGCGTATTGACTCCATGTTGTATCGCAAGCGACAGATCATGGGCAGCTTCTTCAAATTGTTCTTTTTTAAAAAGCACAATTCCTCTTTCAAACCTGACCTCGGCATGCATGGAATCCATTTCAAGGGCTTTGCAGAAATCATTAAATGCAGATTCGTAATCTCCCTGCTGTTCGTACAATTTGCCCCTGTTAAGGTAAACATTGGGGTTTTTATGCCCCAGCTCTATTACTTTGGTAAGATCGGAAATAGCCGGTTTAAGATTACTGTTTCTGATGTGTATTTCCGAACGCTTCAAATAAGCCTGCAAGTTATCAGGATCAATATTTATGGTTTGGGAGTAATCTTCAAAGGCACGAATATGATTGCCTGTTGCAGACCATGCGTGTGCCCTGTAAAGAAATGCATCTGCAAAATCTGATTTATATTCTATAGCGTTTGAAAAATCATTTATAGCCTTCTCAAAATCATTAAGATACAGATGGGACCGTCCTCTTTCAAAATAAGCGTCGTAAAAATGGGGTATTCTTTCAATTGCTTCGTTGAAATTTGTTATGGCATCTTCATAGTTTTTAAGGGCCATAGAGTTCAGCCCCCTGTTATATGCTTCATTTGCTGATTGACCTTTGATCAAAACCGGGAAAAATAAAAACAGGAGAAACAACTTAAATATATGGTGTTTCCAAAAATATTGCATGGAAAAAATGGCTTGTCTGATTTGAAAATTCAGGGATTTCTAATTCATTGTAAAAGTAGCCAGAATTCTTTAATTTATGAGCCCCGGGGATAGAATTTCTTTTGTATTTAATAAAGTTTAGTAAAACAGAACTGAATTACCTATTACCAGTATAATGAGATTGTATCTGAATGAGTTGAGAACCTGTATAGGTTGAAGTCCGGTACCTGATGATAAACATTCCAGGGGGTAAATGAGAAACGTTAATTGTGCCGGTTTGGCCCATTTTTTCCTGCCGCATTATTGGTTTTCCATCCAAAGTAAATATTTCCATTTGTAAAATAATCTCATCTGATGTAAAACGAAAATGGCTTGCTGCAGGGTTGGGGTAGATTTGCAGTTTCCTGATATTTTCCATGATTCCTGTTTGCAGTGTTGTGTCTCCCCATATCATTTCAACAAAATCGGGTTTGTCGACAAACGGATTGCGGTTTCCCTGAATCTGGTAAACCATATCGTTACGTATTCTTTCCCTTTGACTTACCGGGTCATTGTGATGCCAGCCAAGAAGCATATCTATTACCCATGGCTGATAACCGGGGTATTTGTTATGGTCGAACATATTGTTGCCTTCTTCAGTGTAGGTCCAGTTCTCAATCAGGTCTTCATACCTTGTTATCATATAAAAAAAAGTGCGGGCAAGGTCTCCCTTATACGCATCGATGGGTTCAAATGCAGTTCCTGAATAAGTACTACCGGCTGAGTTGCTACCCAGTTTGCCACCATTCATGGATGTCCAGTAAGGGTTTTCCACCATTCCGAATGGGAAATTAGCCCGTTGGGCATTTACGTATTTATCCACTGGAAAAATGTGATAAAGATCGGTATTCATAGGATCTACTGATCCCCCAAACCATGAGCGTGGCATGGAATGTTCGCGGTTATAAACTTCACCTTCTGATCCTCCTCCGGTGCCGGTATCCTGGTCATCAGAAAAAGTAAAAAGGTAAGGTGGCTCTTCACATGGAATATCGGAATAGATATCCCACACTTTTCCTGCAAAGGTTGCATCGGTAAAGGTGAAATGGTTCCAGAGACTGGTATAGTTTTGTACAGTATGATCTTTAATGATATGGTGCAACTGCGTTTTAAGCCTGCTGCCAGATGTAGTTGCCGTGTTATAGTAATATTCAGGTATCTGGTTTTCAGTCGCTACTATCCAGGTGGGAAGTTCCGTAATATTCCCACCCGTTGAATGCGAAATAACCGGATTGAAATTGCCTGTGCTTTCAGGGAATGCCCTTACGTATATTCTTTCAAAAAGCTGTCCTTCGGCATTCAAAGTCAGATTACTTACAAAATCATCGTAACAATGCAATGAAACTTTAATGGGGTACTGAGCTTCAATGATAATATCTCCGGTAACATTCTCACCCGATATATAATAAAACTGTACATCGGAAACCGTATGAATATATACCTGCCGGAAACCCGGCAGAGAATCAATTGAAAGTGTAATCTGCGATTGTGGATTTCCTGCATTTATGCCGGACTTTGACGCAAGTATTACCAGCAAAAGCATAAAATTCAACAGTTTTCGTGAAAAATTCATAGAAGTGGGTTTTGATACACAAAGATATTTGTTTCCAAAAACAGTTGATGCCTAATAAGGTAAAACATAAAAGCTGCCCTTGATCTGGGGCCGGCTTTTATGCTAAAACTGAAGATCCCGGTTTAACGATTGATCTGTATTTTCTTTATTACATAACCGTTATCTGTTCTGATTCCCAGTAAATAAAGTCCTGATGTAAGCTGTGGTAAACTAATACGCGTAATTTGATCCGATTCACCATATACCTGAATTGTTTTTCCCTGCAGGTCCATGAGCCTTATTTCCTTAATGATCTGATCGGTTTGAATGTTTACGAAGCCGGAAGCAGGATTGGGGTATATATTAAACAGGTTTGCGAAGATTTCATCAATGTTCGTTTCTCCCCATAAATCATCAACTGTCATATCGCCAGTAAGCTCAAGTATTCTGTTGGGTCCTGGTTCGGGGTTTCCGACGCCGGTGTTAATGTAGTACTTGTAGGTATAGGTTCCTTCCAGGAGTGTCAGGGTGTTTGTATAGATCAGATTGCCTGAAGGACTCATGAGCTGATCATCGGGGAGGGTTCCTGGAATTGCATTATCAAACATGGAACCGGTCATGTAAACTTCATCTGCATCGGGGTCAAAACCTGTGGCAGCACTCATGTCAACATTAAAGGTTACGGTGTAAAACTGGGGTTCGGGTATAACATTTACAATGGCTTCTGCCAGGATATTGTCAGGATTTTCCATGCCTTCAAGGAGCTGAATCTCTCCGGTTATTGTGTAAGTTCCGATGGTATTACCGTCATAATCGCCCGGATCCCAGGTAACAGGGAGTTCTTCCGAGCCAAGATCGTCAAAATATACCAGGATGGTTTCAGGAAGATCAATTTCTTCGTAGGGAGTTCCGATTACAACATCGAATGGGGGCAATTCTTCAACACCGATAACAATGCGTTGAAAATCATCGGAATAAATTCCACGTACTTCAATTTCATCAATTCGCGATGTGCCTGCAGAGGCCACAGTACCCTCATTAACGGATGTATTTGATGTCATTATCCAGCGGAGATAAAGGAATGCCTTATTATTGCAGGCAGCAGGCAGTTCAATATTTTCAATCACTCCTGATATGAAGTTGTTGGCAACAGTAATGTTGCTGTTGGGCACATCTGTCCAGGCTCCCTGAGTACCAATCCTGAATTGTACTTTGAAATCCCTTGGACCTGTATTGGAACTCTGTTGCTTGCTTGATAAGGTAAGATCCCCGAAATTCAATGTGGAAAGCTCTACCACCCAATATTTAGTATTTTCACCCTCCTGCCATTGTGTAGATGATATGGAAGGACTTTCAGGAGAAGCGCCCGATGGCCATGTATAATTTCCTGTAAATTCAGGCTCTCTGCTGATCAGTTTTCCGATGTTTTCGGGAATTCCCTGGTCGGCTTCCTGATTGGGTTCCGGGAAGAACCAACCGGCAATCAATTCTGAAAAATCCGGTAGGCTTACAATAACTTCAATCTGTGCAATTAAATTTTCGGGATTAGCGATTCCTTCAGTTAAAATCAGGTCTCCGTCAAGAAAATAATTGCCTGGCGTATCCGGATCATAATCGCCCTCATGCCATAATACATCCAGATTAATAATCTGGTTGTTATCCAAAGTAACTGTTACAGTTTCGGGCAGGGGTAAATCGTCAAAGACTATCCCGGTTTCCACCGAAATGGGTTCGGGATTGATAACCGATACGATGTTCAGATCCGTTTCCGGATCGGTAACCAGGTAGCTCTGCAAGGCCGATGTAGCGGACTCTCCATCCACATCTTCAGCGAATACAACAAAGTAAACGGTGGTGTTGTGTTCCTGTGCAGGTATATCACTTACCGTTGTAAATGTATCGTTTCCGCTGTTTTCCATAACGATGGTATTGGTAAGATCGGATGCATCAGTACCCCAATGTAATTCAACCAGTTCAATGGCGGCATCGCCGGGAGTTACAGTGGCAGAAACAGAAACCGTGGTTTCGGGTGTTATATCCGATGGGGGAGTTTGCACAATATTGGTAATTGATGGTGGAATTGCACCAGCAATATCAACCCAAACACTAACATTATCGAAAAATGCAGTCTGGTTGCCGCCTGTTGATCCCTGCCAGTATGCTCCCATGTATGGCAGAGCGAGCTGGGTGAATTCATTCTCAGTAACTGTACCCACCGAAACCAGTTCGCCCGACATGGGGTCTTCAAAACTACTTCCATCAACACGACCCAAAAGCTCCCACACGTGGGTTGCCGGATTATAGGTTAGTTTCAGGCTCATGAACTGATTGGTAGGGTTGTTGAGTGGTTCGGTGGCAACGATAAGACCGCCTGTTGTAGTTCCAAGAGATTGAATTCCGTCAGTATACTTAACAAATCTTATCGGATCAGGATCACCGGTATTTCCCAATACTATTGCATAGCCTACACCTAGAGAATCAACT
>JAHYJP010000063.1 GCA_019429055.1 Bacteroidales bacterium | reverse complement strand
ATGCTCGCCATCCATTTCTGTACCTACAAAGTTGCCGGTATTCATCAGATCAACCTGGCCGGTATTAGAATCAATAACGTATCCCAGGAGTACATTGGAAATGTGATTGTTTAAAAAGCTGTTGTTGCTGTTGGTGCCATCAAAAGTTGTCTGGCTCACGTTGGCAAAAACCCTGATGCCATTGGTTTGGTTGGGGTTTTCCTTGTTGAGTGTGATATGTGTGTTTTTTACCGTGTTAAAATGTGAACCGGTTGTTTCATCAGCATTGGTGATAAGGATCCCGTATTCAAGCTGACCATCGGGGTTGCGGATGTCAAGTCCGTCAATGGTGACATAGCTTACACCCTCGAGAGTCAGTCCGGCTTCTTCATTGGCAGCTGTTCCGGAAAAGCTAACAATGGGTTTGTTGCCGTTTCCATCCCATACAATGATTATGGGCGCAAGTAAAGTTCCCGAATTTGTAATCGTAAGATGCGGTTCTGTAAACTGAGAATCACCGGCAATTTCAAATACTACACCATTGTCTCCCGGACCATTGGTGTTGATATATTCAACTAAGGAAAGCATGTCAGGAAAATCGTCAGAAGGTACTGAAATAACCGTAGGATTATCTGCCAGAGAATAAATACTAAAACTTAATAAAAGAATGAAAAGCATGTAGAATTTCTTCATAATTGATGTATTTTTATACTTAAAAAAAACTAATGAAAGTAATTAATTTATCCCTGTTTTTACCGGGATGGATGCAAAGATACCGATGAGATTTAACAATAAAAAGTTCAAACCCCTGTTTTTTCTATGACAACTGAAATTTTAGATTAGATCGAATTAATACATGATAAAAAAATGCCAAGTCCATTTTTCAAATACTTTTTTCTTTTTATTCTCCTGATCGGGCCACTTTCAGGAATTTCCTCTTCTCAACCTGACGACCGGCCACCCCGGGTTGGGCTTACTTTGAGCGGCGGTGGGGCGAAAGGCCTGGCTCATGTTGGAGTACTGCACATCATAGACAGCCTTGGAATCAAGATTGATTATGTTACCGGTACCAGTATGGGAAGCATTGTGGGCGGTATGTATGCCGCCGGTTATACTGCAAGTGAGCTTGAAGAGATAGCTCTTACCCTGGATTGGCCAAGTCTTTTCTCCAGCAGGTCAAATCTCACTTACACCCATCCCGGTAAACGGGAAGATTTTGGAAGATATATTGTTGAACTTCCCATCGAAAACCGGAGCATCAAATTTCCATCAGGTGCAATTGAAGGTCAACAGATGTGGAATGTGTTGAGTGATATCTTCTTTAATGTCAGGAATATAAATGATTTTAATAATTTTCCCATACCTTTTGCCTGTGTGGCAACAGATGTTATTACAGGAGACACTGTGATACTGAATTCAGGAGATATTGTTGCAGCTCTGAGAGCCAGCATGGCCATCCCATCTGTATTTACTACCATTGAAATTGATAACCGGCAACTGGTCGATGGGGGAGTAGTAATGAATTTTCCGGTTGTTGTGGTCAAAGATATGGGTGCTGATTTTGTGATTGGCGTTAATGTTTCCAGAAGAGCCCGGGAGGATCATAATCTGAAAACTCCTTTGGAAATTATGTATCAAATGGGAACCTACCTGGATGCCAGGAATTTTGAAAAAAACAGAAAGCTTACTGACATATATCTTGAACCGGATCTGGATGAATTTACTGCTGCAAGTTTCAACAACGTTCAGGAAATTATTGAAAGGGGCAAACAAATTGCACGTAAAAATATAGATCAGTTTCTTGAATTAAAGGAAATGTCTGTTGATCGCAGGCCTGCTGCACAATTTACACCAATACCGGAAGATCAGAAAATTGTAGTTGATAGTATCTGGTTTAAGGGTTTGCATAATATTCGACCCTGGTTTGTTCGCAATGCCCTGGATATATCAAAGGGAGATACAATAAGTTCCCTGAAGCTCAATTCCAGAATAAACAGACTCTATGCATCGGGATATTTTAACAGGATCATTTACAATCTATTACCATCCGAAGATGAATCGAAAAGTATAGTGATTTTTGATTTTGATGAAAACCCATTCGGAAGTCTGGGGGTAGCTATCCATTACAGTTCATTTACAGGAGTGGGTATTATTGGAAACCTTGCAACCAATAAATTATTTTTCTACAATGTAGGTGGTTATTTAAAAGCACAATTGGGAGAAAAACCTGCCATAAAGGGCGGGGTCAATTTTTTTACCAGCGACAGGCAAAATAATTGGTTTAATATTGAAAGTCTTGCCCGCTACCTGGTATTTCCCGTATACGATGAATTTGAAATCATTGGCGAATACCGACAGAGGTATTTCAGGGCAGAAACATCCTGGAATCGTCTTACAGGCCAGAATAGTTATTTTTCTTTGGGATTGGGTTATTATTATCAAGGGCTTAATCCGAATATTCGAACTGATTTTTCAGTACGGGGGAATAATCATTCTAATGAAGTATTTGCGGGCTGGAGGTTAAATTCACTCGACAGGCAGGCATTTCCCCGCAGTGGTGTAAAGTTGAATATCCACTCAACTTACTTTTTCAACCAGAAACCATCCTATAGTTATACCAATCCCCAGGGTGATGTTACCAGCGACCTTTCTGAAGTAGGTATTAAAATGGAAAATTATCTTCAGTTTTCGTTTAACTGGGAGTCTTGGCTAAGGGTGAGTCAGAGATTAAGTTCATTTAATCAATTGCAAATGGGTTATAATTATCAATACCAGCAGAGCTTTATTAATAACTTCAATATGGGCGGCACATACCCTTTTTTGAAAAACCAGATCGTTTTTGCAGGTCTGAATGAATACGAAATATTAACAAAATCAGCTGTGGTGGGTACCATGGGCTGGCAATACAATGTTTGGGATGAATTTATGATTACTCCTACAGTTAATGCTGCTCTGTATGATTTTGATCTGGGGAGCCTTAACGATTTATCAGGTGATAATTTCATACTGGGAACAGGGTTAAAAATCGGTTATTTTTCTGCGGTTGGTCCACTTGAGGTAACATTCTCCTACAGCCCGCAAACCAGAAAAATTCTGGCTTACATAAATCTGGGCTGGACATTTTAGAAAATATAGTTCCATGCCCTTCTCATTGCGGTTTTTATTGATTTTGTACGAACTTTCAATGGGTTTTCTTGTTTAAAATAGTAATTTTAACATCTGATAGTTCGGAAAGCTAATCACCCTATACTTAAACTGTATTTTTTGCATTGCCGGAGTTTTTTCGTAATATTTTGGCTGTCAGTTTGTAATTTGTATTTCAATGAGTTTGTTTTATAAAAAGGTTATTAAGAAAATGAAAAAAATTGTTGTAAAGAATCCTGTCGTTGAGTTGGATGGTGATGAAATGACGCGCATCATCTGGGAGTTTATCAAAGAAAAACTCATTTTTCCTTATCTTGAACTGGACGTTAAATATTATGATCTGGGTATTGAATATCGCGATAAAACCAACGACCAGGTTACCATTGATGCCGCTCATGCCATACAAAAATACGGAGTGGGAATTAAATGTGCTACCATTACCCCCGATGAGGCCAGGGTGGAAGAATTTGGCCTGAAAAAGATGTGGCGCTCGCCCAATGGTACCATCAGAAATATCCTGGGTGGAACAGTGTTCCGCGAGCCCATCCTTATTTCCAATATACCAAGGCTGGTTCCGGGCTGGACAAAGCCCATCTGCATCGGGCGTCATGCCTTCGGCGATCAATACCGTGCTACTGATTTTGTTACCAAAGGTCGCGGAAAACTTACCATAACTTTCACACCTGAGGATGGTTCAGATGAGATTTCTCATGAGGTTTATCAATTTGAAGGAGATGGTGTTGCCCTGAGCATGTACAATACCGATGAATCCATTACCGGATTTGCACGGGCATGTATGAACCAGGCACTCAACAAAAAGTGGCCCCTTTACCTTTCAACCAAAAATACCATTCTCAAAAAATACGACGGAAGATTCAAGGATATTTTCCAGGAAATCTTCGAAAATGAATTCAAAGACAAGTTTGAACTGTCAGGAATCACTTATGAGCACCGACTGATTGACGACATGGTTGCTGCAGCCCTGAAGTGGGAAGGTGGTTTTGTATGGGCTTGCAAAAATTATGATGGTGATGTGCAGAGTGATACTGTGGCGCAGGGATTTGGCTCGCTGGGTCTTATGACTTCAACCCTGATCACTCCCGATGGCAAAACCATGGAGGCGGAAGCAGCACATGGAACGGTTACTCGCCATTATCGCATGCACCAGCAGGGAAAGCCCACATCTACCAATCCCATTGCAAGCATTTTTGCCTGGACACGCGGATTGGCATTTCGTGGTAAGCTCGATGAAAATTCTGAATTGATAAAATTTGCAGAAACGCTGGAAAAGGTTTGTATTGAAACGGTAGAAAACGGGCAAATGACAAAGGACCTTGCCTTATTGATCCACGGAGATAAAATGAGCCAGGAACATTACCTTACAACCAGTGAGTTTCTGGAAGCCATCGACCAGAATTTAAAAAATAAGTTGAATAATAACTGATTGAATCTCAACGATAAAATTAAAACCGAATCATGGAATACATCAAGAACAGATTTTACGAATCCGCACTCAAAAAAAATGATGAGTTTCTTAAATTGAAGAAAGATCATTCTGATGTGGTTTTGGGGAAAGTTACCATCGGACATGTTTTAACCGGTATGAAAGGGATACCCAGCCTTCTTACCGAAACTTCCAAACTTGACCCCAATGAAGGCATACGTTTCAGGGGCGTATCTCTGAAGGAATTGCGAAAAACAATCCCTCGCCTTTGTGAGCATGGTGAGCCGTTGCCGGAAGGTTTGTTCTATCTGATGCTGATTGGTGAAGTTCCCGAACTGGACGATATTAGTAATTTAAGCAAGGATTGGGCCAGCAGGGCTATTGTTCCCCAGCATGTTTTTGATGTTATTGATGCCATGCCAAAAAACTCGAGGCCTATGGCGCAGTATGTGGCAGCCATAACAAGTATGGCGTCTGATTCATACTTCCTCAATGCTCACCAGGCAGGTGTTCAGAAAAAATTTTACTGGGATTCAACCTACGAGGATGTTATGAATCTAATTGCCCGCCTGCCCAGGGTTGCCGCTTATATTTATCGTCGCTCTTTTCATAAAGGAGAACACATTGACCCTGATCCAAGACTCGACTGGGCCGGTAACTTTGCCCATATGATGGGATTCAGTGCTCCCCCGCACATGCGACTTATGCGAATGTATATGAGCATACACGCCGATCATGAAGGTGGAAATGTTTCAGCACATACCACTCATCTGGTAGGGTCAACTCTGGCAAATCCATACTATGCCTATGCTGCCGGTATGCTCGGACTGGCAGGTCCATTGCACGGTTTTGCCAACCAGAATGTACTGAACTGGATCTTTGATATGATGCGCGATCTCAATGACGAAGATCCCTCGGAAGAAAGAATTAAGAAATACGTGAAGAAATTCCTCGATGGTGGTGGGGTAATACCCGGTTACGGGCATGCTGTATTGCGTAATACCGACCCCCGGTATGAAGCGCAAAGAGAATTTGCCGATAAATTCATCAAGGAGGATAATCTTGTGAATATCGTTAACAAGCTTTACAAGGTGGTTCCGCCGTTGCTCGAAGCTACGGGTAAAGTAAAAAATCCATGGCCCAATGTGGATGCATTCAGCGGTACCCTACTGCGCTATTATGGCATTAAGGAGCACCAGTTCTATACCGTAATGTTTGGTATTTCCAGAGCTTTGGGTGTTTTATCATCGCTTCTCTTCGACAGAGTTTTTGCTTTGCCTTTAGAACGTCCCACTTCTTATCCTTTACAATGGTATCAGGACGTTGCACATGGAAAAATCAAGCTGGATGTATAATTACGCCAAAGAATAAAGAATTAAAGTACATTTTTCAAAATCAGAACAGATCATATCATGACCAAATTACCTTTCAATATCGAAGATCGTTTATCAACGGCAATGGGGGATTATACCTTTTTCAGCCTTAAAAAACTTGAGGAGCAAGGTATGAAGGTGTCTCATCTTCCTTTCTCCATCCGTATTCTCCTGGAGAATGCTTTGAGAAATTTCGACGGTTTTGCCATTACAGAGGAAAACTTACAAACTTTAATCAACTGGAAGCCTGAACCAACCGATAAGGACATTCCCTTTAAACCGGCACGGGTTCTGATGCAGGATTTTACAGGTGTTCCGGCCGTAGTGGATATTGCTTCGCTTCGGGCAGAAATGGCGCGCAAAGGTAAAGATCCTTCCAAAATCAATCCACTGGTTCCTGTTGATCTGGTTATTGACCACTCAGTGCAGGTAGATTATTTCGGAACCCGGTATTCCTACGAAAAAAATGTTGAAAGGGAGTATGAACGCAATGGCGAGCGCTATCAGTTTCTGAAGTGGGCTCAAAAAGCATTTGATAACTTCTCTGTTGTTCCCCCCGGTATGGGAATCTGTCACCAGGTAAACCTGGAGTACCTTGCCCAGGGAGTTACCATTCGCGATGGGGTTGCACTGCCCGATACATTGGTGGGTACCGACAGCCATACACCGATGGTTAACGGAATCGGAGTTGTTGGCTGGGGTGTTGGCGGTATTGAAGCAGAAGCAGCTTTGCTTGGTCAACCCATATATTTCATCATGCCTGAAGTTATTGGTTTGAAGCTTACCGGAAAACTACCACTTGGAACCACTGCAACGGATATGGTACTTACCATTACCCAGCTTTTGCGTTCGCATGGAGTAGTTGGAAAATTTGTGGAAGTTTATGGCGATGGTCTTGACGGGCTTACAGTTCCCGACCGGGCAACCATCTCCAACATGTCGCCCGAATTTGGCTGTACAATAACTTACTTTCCCATAGATGATCGCACACTGGATTATATGCGAAGCAGCAACCGCTCCGAAGAACAGATTAAGCTCGTGGAGGATTACTGCAAAGCCAATATGCTATGGAGAACCGGAAATGAAAAAATCACCTATTCACATCTGCTTGAACTGGATTTAAGTAGGGTTGAACCTACCATTGCCGGCCCCAAAAGGCCCCAGGACAAAATCCTGCTTCGCGATGCCAAAGAAACCTTTAAAAAGCAGCTTGCCGCTGATTTTAAGCGCGAATACATTGACCCCGATAAACGTGAAGTAGAACGCTGGACAGGTGAAGGTGGGGGTACAGGGCAGTTGCAGGAAAAGAAAGCTACACCGGCTGATGTGGAAGTAGAAACTGATACCAGTGCAGCAGGACTAAGAACCGTTGAAATTACTGTTAAGAATGAACGTTTCCGCCTGAGTGACGGTTCTGTAGTGATTGCCGCCATTACTTCCTGTACCAATACTTCCAATCCATCTGTAATGATAGGAGCAGGTATTCTTGCTCGCAAGGCACGAAGACTGGGTCTGGATGTAAAACCCTGGGTTAAGACATCTTTGGCTCCGGGCTCGAAAGTTGTAACTGATTATCTTACCAAATCAGGTTTACAGGAAGATCTTGAAGCCCTGAAATTTCATACAGTGGGGTATGGCTGCACAAGCTGTATAGGAAATTCCGGCCCTTTGCCACCTCATATTGCACAGGCTGTTGACGATAATGAACTGGTTGTGGCTTCTGTACTTTCGGGAAACCGCAATTTTGAAGCACGTGTGCACCCGCAGGTACGCATGAATTTCCTTATGTCGCCCATCCTGGTAGTGGCCTATGCCATTGCCGGGCGTATAGATGTAGATCTTATCAACGAACCCCTGGCTTACGATCCCAACCTTAATCCGGTGTATCTGAAAGACATATGGCCCGGACATGATGAAATTCTGGAAACCATGGGCAGAGTGCTTTCCAAAGATGATTTCGGGAAAAGTTATGGTGAGATTTTCGATGGAAATGAGATCTGGCAGCAGATGAAGGTTCCATCTGAGCAGGTATATCTGTGGGATGATGCTTCAACATACATCAAAGAAGCACCGTTTTTTAAGGATATAAGTGAAGAACCTTTAACCCCAACCGATATTGAAAAAGCACATGCATTGCTGGTATTAGGGGATAGCATTACCACCGACCATATTTCACCTGCCGGTGCCTTTGGTGCACATACTCCTGCCGGTAAATACCTTACCGAAAAGGGTGTTGAGCAAAAACACTTTAACTCATTTGGTTCAAGAAGGGGTAATGATGAAGTAATGGTAAGGGGTACCTTTGCCAATGTTCGTATCAAAAATAAGCTTGCACAACGCGAAGGTGGTTTTACAACCCACATTCCGTCCGGCGAGCATATGAGCGTTTATGATGCTGCTCAGCTTTACCGGAAAGAAAAAACGCCACTGGTGGTTCTTGCAGGTAAGGAATATGGTAGCGGAAGCAGCCGCGACTGGGCTGCCAAAGGGACAAACCTGCTGGGTATAAAAGCTGTGATAGCTGAAAGCTACGAACGGATTCACCGCAGCAACCTGATCGGTATGGGTGTGCTTCCTTTGCAATTTAAGGATGGTGAGAATGCGCAGAGCCTGGGTCTTACCGGTAAGGAAAAATTTACCATTACCGGAATATCTGAAGGTTTACAACCGTTAAAAACCCTCAACGTGGTTGCCGAATCTGAAGATGGAAAGAAAATTTCATTTGATGTTGTTACCCGCATCGATTCCAATATCGAAGTGAAATACTATGAGCATGGTGGCATTCTTCACTATGTGCTGAGGGATTTTTTGAATAAATAGAATTTCCGGTAATTAATAAATGAAATACTGCCTTCGTAGAAGGCAAATATTGATAGAAAGAATAGAATAACCATGAAAATAAGCACCCTGGAGGGGTGCGATAAAATCTGTATCGGGTAATATCTATTCCACCCCGTTGGGGTGGTTTGGTTTTAGGAATTCATTTGTTTCTATCGCTATCTCACCCCGCTGGGGTGATTATAATTGTGAATTGTAGCAGTGCTAATTTCCATTTCCGTTGGCTTCAGCCAACGGGATCATGGGAAATCCTAAATCTCAATCTTTAAGCCATCATAAGCCAGTTCTATCCCGGCAGGTAATTCTTTACTGACCTCTACATGCAACCCCATCTGATGACTGATATGGGTAAGATAGCCCTTTTCGGGTTTGAGATATTGAAGGATATCTATTGCTTCCTGCAGATTAAAATGGGAGTAATGTTTTTCTTTTCTTAATGCGTTGATAATGATAAACTTAGAACCTTTCATCTTATCCAGTTCTTCAGGTTTGATGATGCTTGCATCTGTGAGGTAGGAAAAATCACCGATTCTGAATCCAAATATGGGCATCCGGGCATGCATGGCGTCAATGGGAATAATTTTCTCGCCCAAGATTTCAAAAGGTTTATTGGTAATTGTATGAAGATTGATCTGGGGCACACCAGGATATTTTTCTTCTTCAAAGGCGTAGTCAAAGTCCTTTTTAATAGATTTTAAAACACTATCGCGTGCAAAAACTTCCATGGGTTTTTTCAGTACCCAGTTGAAAGCCCGCACGTCATCCAGTCCTCCTGTATGATCTTTATGATTGTGAGTAATAAGCAGCGCATCCACCTTTTTTACTTTTTCCCTGAGCATTTGCTGACGAAAATCGGGTCCTGCATCAATAACAAAAGTATTATTGCCTGTTTCAATCATAACTGCAGTGCGTAACCGTTGATCAAGTGAATCAGAGCTTTTGCAAACCCTGCAATCGCAGGCCACCACCGGAACCCCCTGTGATGTGCCTGTGCCCAATATCGTAACTTTCATTGTCATATTTTTTTATGGTAATCAAAATTATTCAAAGGTAAAGCTAATTAGTCTGCATATTTTAATTTCAGCAGAAAATTGGCTACTTTAGCAATTCATCTCCTTGGGGTAAAACAAATTTTCTGAAGTTATGATTGAAAATCTGAAAAAAACAGATCTGTACACACTTAATGAAAGTATTTTTAAACTTATTGGTAAGGATTGGATGCTGGTCTGTGCCGGTAATACTGAAAAGTACAATATGATGACTGCCAGTTGGGGCACATGTGGTATTTTATGGAATAAACCTATCGCAATTGCATTTATCAGACCTCAAAGATATACCTACGAGTTTATTGAGAAACATGATTATTTCACATTGAACTTTTTTGATTCTTCATTCAGAAAAACACTCAATTTACTGGGTACTGAATCGGGCCGTGATATCAATAAGATGGAAGTTTCCGGACTTGATCCCATCACGACACCTTCTGGTTCGGTATACTTTAAGCAGGCCCGGATTATACTGGAATGCAGAAAATTATATTTTGACAACATAAAACCGGAACTATTTCTGGACAAGGATATTCATAAAATGTATCCCAATAAGGATTATCATCGCTTTTATATTGGGGAAATTATGAATGCAATGAGCAATTTTGATTAATTTTGAAAATTCACCGGGCAGTTATTCACATCACGACAAATCACCCAAAAGCACATTTTTAAAGTGATCAGGAAAATTAAAGATAGTATCAGGCATTGGTTTTTAGGAAAAGCACTTAAAAAACTGAGACGTACAAAAAAAACCTTTGGTTACAAACAAGCCGGAAACATCGGAATCTTATATGATGTATCCACTGAAGATAATTTCAGGCAAATAACGGCTTTGGTTAAAGAGTTGCAAAATGATAAAAAGAAAGTAAAAACGCTCGGTTTTGTTGATAATAAAAATCTACCAGAGTATTGCTTCCCGCAGCTTTCATTTGAATTTTGCACACCCAATAGTTTTGCCTGGAACCAGAAACCTCTGGATAAAAATGTGAAAGATTTTATTAATGCGCATTATGATGTTCTGATAGATTTTACACCCTCAGAATTTTTTCATGTAAAGTTTCTCAACGCACTGTCCGATGCATCCTTTAAGGTGGGCAGATTTCATGAAAAATATATTGAACTTTATGATCTGATGATCCAGATCGACGACACTACACCGCAGGAGGAAGCAATAAAACAAACCATTCATTATCTAAAAATGATTAACAATGATCAGTCAGACGAATGATAAATTCAGGGGCACAGGCGTAGCCATTGTAACCCCTTTTCATAAAGAAGGAAGTATAGATTTTAAATCTTTTAAGAAACTCATTGACTACCAGATTAATGGGGGAGTGGATTACATCGTTTTTATGGGAACCACCGGTGAATCGGTTACGCTGAATAGTGATGAAAAAAATGCTATAATCAATTTTGGACTGGAGATCGTTGATGGTCGTGTGCCTGTAGTAATCGGAATTGGTGGCAACAATACCCGGCAGGTTATTGCGGACATTAAGGCTAATGATTTTACCGGCGTCTCGGCTATTTTGTCTGTTAGCCCATATTATAATAAGCCCCAACCCCGGGGTATTTTTAACCATTACCGCGCTGTGGCATCAGAAAGCCCTGTCCCTGTAATTATTTATAACGTACCGGGTCGCACAGCATCCAATATTGATGCTGAAACCACCCTGCGCATTGCTCATGAAATACCTAACGTAATTGCCGTGAAAGAAGCTTCGGGAAATCTGGCCCAGGTTTCCAGGATCATTAACGGTAAACCGGAAGATTTTCTGGTAATTTCAGGTGATGATGCTCTCACCCTGCCTTTTATGGCAATTGGTGGCGATGGAGTTATTTCAGTAATTGCCAATGCATTTCCTGCTGAGTTCTCTGCAATGGTAAGGCTATGCCTGCAAAACAACTACGAAAAAGCCCGAGAAATTCACTTTAAGCTTTTTGATATTATTGAAGCTATTTATGCTGACGGAAGTCCATCCGGTGTTAAAGCATTGCTTGAGATCAAAGGTCTTGCTAAAAACAATGTGCGACTACCCCTGGTCAAGGTTAATAAAGGGGTGTTCAATCAACTCTCTGCACTTAATGAATCATTTAATAATCAATAGTTTATGTTTTTTAGTTTGTTACCCGATTATAACTCCGGAATAAAAAAGAACCTCCATATCATAACTGTTTTTTGCCTGATTCTTTTTTCTTTTGATCTTCAGGCAGGAATTCCTGAGGACGTAAAAAAAATACTTGATGAAAGATCAGAGGTTTATTTCAGGTTTCAGCCCGATCAGCCCCTGGATGAGTATTCGCGCACACTTTCCCTGGATTATTTCGATAAGTCTTCCGGATTTCTTTACTCCTATGCCAATGAAAGAAGTTTTCGCATATTTCTGAACCTTGGGCTGGACTATGAATTGATCACAGCACCTGGCCTTTGGTACGACAAAAGTAATTTTAACATGCTTTCATCGATAGATGTAGAGAATATTACCTCATGGGATTTTTATCCCACCTATGAGGCTTACGAAAGTATGATGGAACAGTTTGAAGAAGTATTTCCCGAACTTTACCAGCGGGTTGAAATTGCCACATTGCCCAGTGGCCGTAAACTGATATTTGGTCGTATTACGGCCAATGTTACTGAACCGGGCGAAAGACCCAGGGTAATGTATACATCTACAATGCACGGAAATGAAACCACAGGTTTTGGAGTGTTATTGCGTATGATCCATTATTTGCTCAATAATTACGGGGAGAATGAGGAGGTGACTGAATTACTGGATAACCTGGAGATATGGATCTGCCCAAACGAAAACCCCGACGGCACCTATCGAAACGACAACAGCACGGTATCAGGAGCCACCCGGTCCAATTTAAATGGTGTAGACCTGAACAGAAATTACCCCAATCCAGTTCAGAATCCGGGTGATGAGTTTCAGGCAGAAACCCTGGCTATGATCGCCCTGGTAAATGAGTATGATTTTGTGCTTTCTGCCAATATTCATGGAGGTATTGAGCTGGTCAACTTTCCCTGGGATTCATGGACGTCTGTAATGAACAAACATGCTGATCATAACTGGTGGAATTTCGTAATGTCCGAATATGTTGATACGGCACATTTATATTCTCCATCGGGCTATATGACCGGCATGGGGGATGGAGTGACACACGGGGGCGACTGGTACGTTGTTTATGGCAGCCGACAGGATTACATGAATTTTTACGTAAATCAAAGAGAATTTACCCTGGAAATATCCAATAACTATACTTTACCCACAGCCCAGCTACCGGCACATTGGGAATATAATTACCGGTCTTTGATCAATTACCTGAAACAAAGCCTGTATGGTATACATGGCAGGGTTACTGATATTGTTACCGGTGATCCTGTGCGGGCCCGAATACAACTAATGGGGCATGACAAGGACAATTCATGGGTTTTCTCCGATGCAGGTCATGGCAGGTTCAGTCGTCCCGTGCTGGCCGGTACCTACAATGTTGAAGTTTTTGCTGCCGATTACCCTGTTAAAACTATTTCAGGTGTTAGTGTTGAAAATTACAGCAATGTTTTTCTGGATATTCAACTGGGTGTGGATGTTTCAGTTTCGGATCATACCGTATTAACAGAAACCTGGTTTTACCCCAATCCGGTATCGGACAGATTATTTCTGCAAAATAGGGAAAACATTCAAAAAATCCAGATCATAAGCATGGATGGCAAAATTGTAATGGAATATTCCAATTTCGTGGGAGATGATTTTATTGATATTGCAGCCCTGCATCCGGGAAGTTACATATTAAGACTCTATACACCCGGGAATGTTGTCAATCATAAATTGCTGAAAAAGTAGTATCAGAATTTTCTCTGACGGATTTTTTTTATCACTTCATAAAAATGCCCCGATTTAGCAATTAAACCGGAGCATACTTTTTTCAGTAAAATTATTCTAGCCTCTCAGTGCCCTAAGCTGATCTTCAATGACCTTGATCTTTGCCTGTGCATCGGCCTGCTTTTTCTTTTCCATTTTCACTACATTCTCGGGTGCGTTATTTACAAACTTCTCGTTACCCAGTTTCTTCATCACCGAATTGAGGAATCCTTTCTGGTAATTGAGTTCCTGCTCAAGTTTCTGAATTTCTGCATCAACGTCAATGTTCTGGGAAACCGGCACGTAGAACTCAGTGGTTTTCAAAATGAAATTAAAAGCACCTTCAGGTTTTTCCTCAACATAATCAAGTTTCGACAGATTACAAAGTTTTGTAACCAGGTTATCGAAGGTAAGATCAGGCTGATCATCATAGTTTTTGCGTATCAGCAATTCAATAGCCTCCTTGTTGGCAATGTTTTTTTCCTGGCGCAGGTTGCGGATTGCCATGATCACCTGTGCGGCAAAATCAAACTGCTGCAAGATGTTTTCATCGTATTTTCCCGGACGGGGTATAGGAGCTATCATTATGCTTTCAGGTGCATCATTGCTGCGAAGATGCTGATAGATCTCCTCACTGATAAAGGGCATAAAAGGATGCAACACTTTAAGCAGTTTTTCAAATATTTCTATGGTTTTATCGTAGCTTGCTTTGTCAATGGGTTTCTGGTATGCAGGTTTTACCATTTCAAGATACCATGAGCAGAAATCGTCCCAGATGAGTTTATAAACTGCCATCAGGGCATCAGCAATGCGGTATTTGGAGAAATGGTCTTCGATGGTGGCCAGGGTTTTGTTAAAGCCTGACTCAAACCATTCAATGGCTACTTTGCTGCTTTGTGGCTGCTCAAGAGAAGGATCAATTTCCCAGCCTTGAGTCAGCCGGAAAGCATTCCAGATCTTGTTGCAGAAATTGCGACCCTGCTCGCACAGGCCTTCATCAAACAAAAGGTCGTTACCCGCCGGTGCAGAGAAAAGCATACCCACGCGCACACCATCGGCTCCGTATTGATCCATCAATGCCAGGGGGTCGGGCGAGTTACCCAGTGATTTTGACATTTTGCGGCCTTGTTTGTCGCGCACAATACCATGCAGGTAAACACTGCGGAATGGAATTTCCTTGCGGTATTCCAGTCCCGCCATGATCATACGTGCCACCCAGAAGAACAGAATTTCAGGCGCTGTAACCATATCATCGGTAGGATAATAATACCTGATATCTTCATTATCGGGGTGCCTTATCCCATCAAAAACTGAAATTGGCCAGAGCCAGGAACTGAACCATGTATCCAGAACATCTTCATCCTGTTTCAGATCTGTTGCCGAGTATTTATCGTTATACTTTTCCTTCAGGATAGCCAGGGCTTCTTTGGGCGATTCAGCTACAATGATATCACCGTTGGGTAAATAATAAGCAGGTATACGATGTCCCCACCATAACTGACGGCTGATACACCAGTCGCGAACATTTTCCATCCAGTGACGATAAATATTTTTCATTCGTGCAGGATAGAACTTTATGGTATCATCCATTACAACATCAAGTGCCGGCTTGGTGAGTTCTTCCATTTTCAGAAACCACTGCAGCGAAAGTTTGGGTTCAATTACTTCCTCTGTACGTTCTGAATATCCTACCTTGTTGATAATATCATCCACCTTTACCAGATGTCCATGGTCGGCCAGCTCCACAACAATCTTTTTCCGAACGGCAAACCGGTCTTCACCAATATAGATCTCTGCCTTTTCATTAAGCGTACCGTTTTCGTTGAAGATATCAATAGATGGCAGGTTATGCTTGATGCCCAGGTTGTAGTCGTTGATATCGTGTGCAGGGGTTACTTTTAAGGCTCCGGTACCGAATTCTCTGTCAACATACTCGTCGAAAATGATGGGGACAGGTCTGTTAATAAGGGGAACCAGGGCTTTTTTCCCTTTCAGGTGCTTAAATCGCTCATCTTCGGGATGTACACAAATGGCAGTATCGCCCAGGATGGTTTCCGGACGAGTTGTAGCTATGGTTACATACTCATCACTTTCACCTTCAATCTGATAACGCAGAAAATAGAATTTGGAATTTAGTTCCTTGTAAATCACCTCTTCGTCAGAAAGAGCTGTTAGGGCTTTAGGATCCCAGTTTACCATGCGAACTCCGCGATAGATCAATCCTTTATTGTACAAGTCAATAAAAACCTTGATAACCGATTGCGAAAGGGATTCATCCATGGTAAAGGCAGTGCGATCCCAGTCGCAGGAAGCACCCAGTTTTTTGAGCTGTTCCAATATGATACCACCATGTTTTTCTTTCCACTCCCAGGCATGTTCCAGAAATTCTTCGCGGGAAAGTTTATTCTTATCAATACCTTCATCCTTCAGTTTGGCAACAACTTTTGCTTCGGTGGCAATAGATGCATGGTCGGTGCCGGGCACCCAGCAGGCATTCTTGCCCTGCATACGTGCACGACGAACCAGAACATCCTGTATGGTGTTGTTGAGCATGTGACCCATATGCAATACTCCGGTTACATTGGGAGGGGGAATGGTTATGGTATAGGGCTTTCGGTTGTCGGGGGTTGATTTAAAATAGCCTTTCTCCATCCAGTGAGCGTACCATTTGTTTTCAGTCTTTGCCGGAGAATACTGCTTGGGAAGTTCTTTCATTTTAGGTTATCAGTTATCAATTTCAATTTAAGCGTTTCATAGATGGTTCAGCAACTCATTTTTCAGGCCTGCAGGGCCTGAAAAACAACTGGCAAAGATAGTGAGATAATTTCTCATTTGGAAACTCCTTGGAATACAATATGTGAAGAATATGCTGCGTAATTTCCCGGTAATTAATTTTTCCATGAAGGCTTCTGCTAAATCACAATTTTTCAGTACTTTTAAAATCAAAAACCGGGACTTACTGATATTAAAACTACCTTAAACCTGTCGCCATGGAAAACGAGAAACACCCACATGATGACCCAACAGAAAAAAAACTGGCAGAACTCATTGATAAAGTGTTCAATGCAACTGACTATTACGACCGGGTTGATGCAGTAAAGGAGATTGAAGATCAGGAAATTTTGCGGAAAGTGGCAGCCAATGATCCGGATTATTACGTAAGGCAGACTGCTACCGAAAAAATAGAAGATCCGGAAGTGCTCATGCAGATCGCGCTCAACGACAGCGATTATTATGTTAGGGTAGCTGCTGTTAAAAAAATCACTGATCCCAAAACCCTTGCACATATTGTGCTTCGGAGCCAGGAAGATTATTACATATGCAAGGATGCCCTGGCTAAGATCAATGACGATAAAGTTTTATTTGAACTGGTAAAGGAGATCACCGACCGGGATATTATGAAATCGGCTGTGGAAGCCATTTCCAACCAGGAAATTCTTACCCATATTGCCCATACACATGAAGATTTTTATGTACGATCCGATGCCATTAAAAAGATCTTCGACCAGCCCATATTGGAAAATATTGCCCGAACTGATGATGATTATTATGTTAGGGCACTTGCAGTGGAAAAAATTCAAAATATAGATATTATCCGGGAAATTGCATTAGCCGATCCTGATTATTACGTTCGTAACAAGGCCGTTGAAAAACTGGAGGATAACCTTACGCTACTGGAGATTGTAAGGAAGGACACAGATTTTGAAGTCCGGAAAAAAGCCATTTCACGCATTACCGATAAAGAAATGCTGCGAAAGCTTCTTACCGAAATCGATGATCATTATATCGTACGTAAAATAAACAACCGCCTGGCAGCACTCTGACATGTTATTTGTACGAAATCTTTCACTTGATCCCTGGTTTAATATTGCAGCTGAAGAGTATCTGCTAAAGCATCTTGATAGAGAGATCATTATGTTGTGGCGCAGCAACCCCTCCATCATTGTTGGAAAACATCAGAATACACTGGCAGAGATCAATCTTGAGTACGTAAGGAAAAATGATATTCCGGTGGTACGGAGGTTATCTGGCGGAGGTACTGTTTTTCACGATCCGGGTAATATTAATTTTACATTTATCAAAAATGCAAATAAGGAGAATCTTATAAACTTTCGTAGTCATACCCAGCCTGTTATTGACTTTTTACAAAGCCTGGGAGTTGACGCACGGTTTGAAGGTAAAAATGACCTGAGGGTAAATGGATTGAAGATTTCAGGAAATGCTGAGCACATCCATAAAGACAAGGTTTTGCACCACGGTACCCTGTTGTTTGATGCAAACCTGGATCATCTTAATGAAGCCATCAAAGCAAAGGAAGAACTTTTTGAAAGTAAGGCGGTAAAATCTTTAAGAAGTACGGTGGTAAATATCAGCCGTTTTCTGTCAAATCCCATGACTTGTGATGATTTCATAGAAAAACTGCGAAGTTATTTCTTTCGGCAATATCCCTCACTTGAACAATATGATTTAAAGCCAGATGATATAAGAGCCATCAGCCGCATCAGGGAAGAAAAATATATTAAGTGGGAGTGGAATTTCGGGTGGTCGCCGGTTTATACTTTCAAAAACCGGATAAAATTCAGGGGGAATGATTTATTGCTTGAGATGAGAGTTAACAAGGGTAAAATAGAATTTGCAAGTATGATTGTAAATGGTGATAAGCTTGCAGAAAATGATTCCTTTATCAGTGGACTTAAAGATATTAAGCATAAACCGGAAGAGATTGGGAAACTGCTTGCAGAGACAGATTTTTATGGTTTTAACACCCTCAATGATCCGTGGCAAATGCTTGGATTGTTTTTTTAGATACTAAACCCCGTTTTCCGTTTTACCAACTTCAATACACAATCCTTCCTGAGCCAGTATGGTATCTGGAAAAACTGTCCGGGCTTCTTCTTCGAAAAGTTTCATATCGTCATAGCGTGCAGAATAATGCCCCAGCATGAGTTGTTTAGCCCCTGCCATCTTTGCTATTGTGGCAGCATCTATTGTTGTACAATGGGTTTTCTGTCGGGCAATATCAACCTTGTCGTGCAGGAATGTAGCTTCATGGTAAAGAAGATCCACGTTTTTTATCTGGGTTGTGTATTGTTCGGTGTATCCTGTATCAGAGCAAAA
>JAHYJP010000062.1 GCA_019429055.1 Bacteroidales bacterium | reverse complement strand
AGATCGTTTCTACTCAGATAAAGACAAACCAGTTGATGAACCAGATCTCGCTCATCATCCTGATCATTATCCTGATCGTCGGGGGTATTTCCATTGGAAATTATATGTGGGCCAATGTAAATGAACGCAAAAAGGAGATCGGCATCCTCAGGATGATCGGATTTCCGCGGTATTCGATCTACAAGTTATTGCTGATCAAGGCGGTTCTGATGGGTTTGACCGGGGGATTGACCGGATACGTGGTAGGTTCATTGATCGCTTATTTCCTGGGGCCGTCTCTGGCTGGAATGCATGTAGCCCCAATTCCCATACTCCTGCTCTATTCCACACTGCTGGCAGCGGGAATTTCTATCCTCGGATCGCTACTGCCGGCCTATTTTGCATCAAGATTCGAACCTTATTCAAACATGCAGGAAATATGACAACAATCCTGAGCACGGAATCCCTTTCGAAGCACTATTATCACAGGGATGGGTTGATTGAAGCCTTGAGCAATGTATCCGTTTCCATTCCGGAGGGCTCGTTTGTTACGATCACAGGCCCATCAGGCTCGGGTAAGACAACGTTATTGATGGCGCTGAGTGGATTGATCCGCCCAACTTCCGGGAAAATATATTTTAAAGGCCAGGAATTGGATACTGACAGTGACAAGGTACTGGTCGATTTCCGGAAGAAGCATACCGGCTTCATCATGCAGAATTTTTCCCTGATCCCATACATGACGGCGATGCAAAATGTTTTGCTACCGTTATCACTGAATGGCTTATCTGCTGAAAAACAGAAGCAAAGGGCCGATGAGTTGTTAGAATTGGCCGGTCTTGCAAACAGGAAAAACCATTTTCCGCGGGAATTATCAGCAGGCCAGCAGCAAAGGGTGGCCATTGCCCGGGCATTAGCCAACAAACCGGCCATCATTTTTGCCGATGAACCCACCGGTAATCTTGACCCTTTACTTTCCGTCGAGATCCTGAATTTATTGAAGGATATCAATGATAAAAACCGTATTACTATTTTTATGGTCACCCATAGCCCGTTAGCCAATCAATATGGAAAGGTGAAAATTCATTTGAAAGAAGGCAGATTGATGGATCATCAATAGATCACATCTTAATAACGAGCATCAAGATATCTTTAGTTATGGTCCGAAAAAAAAGCATGTCATTTTTCGACAAGTACCTGAGTATCTGGGTGGCTATTTGCATTGCTGCTGGAATAGGGATAGGCCATTTTGCCGGGGATTCGATCCGGGTGTTGAGCGACCTGGAAATTTACCGGGTGAACATCCCGGTAGCGATCCTGATCTGGCTGATGATCTACCCGATGATGCTACAGGTTGATTTCCGCAGCTTAAAAAGCATCGGTAAGCGGCCGAGGGGGGTTATCCTTACCGTCGTCGTCAACTGGCTGATCAAGCCTTTCACCATGGCCTTTTTTGCCTGGATATTTTTCTCAAAGATCTATGCCGCATTCATCACACCTGAGCTGGCCGGTGAATACATTGCCGGGGCTATCCTGCTGGGGGCGGCGCCCTGCACCGCCATGGTCTTCGTCTGGTCTTACCTGACCAACGGCGATCCTAACTATACCCTAGTGCAGGTCTCCATCAACGACCTGATCATACTGGTCGCCTTCATCCCGATCGTCGGGCTGCTGCTCGGTATTACCAATGTGACCATTCCTTACGAAACCCTGGCCGCCAGTGTGATCATTTTCGTGGTCGTGCCCCTGGTGGCGGGATATATCACGCATCACTATCTTATCCGAACACGAGGCGAAGAATGGTTCAGGAACGTCTTCATCCCGAAATTGAAACCGGTATCCATCATCGCCCTGCTGACCACCCTGGTGCTGTTGTTTGCTTTCCAGGGGGTGAACATTCTGAATAACCCGCTCATTATCCTCCTCATTGCCGTGCCGCTCGTTATCCAGACCTATTTTATCTTTTTCATCACCTGGTTCGGCGGGCGCTGGCTGAAACTGACGCACAATGTCTGCGCCCCGGCTGCCATGATCGGCGCCAGCAATTTCTTTGAGCTGGCTGTCGCTGTGGCCATTGCATTATTCGGCCTGGAATCACCGGCAGCGCTTGTTACAGTTGTCGGCGTCCTGGTCGAAGTACCTGTGATGCTCTCGCTGGTAGCGCTGGCCAATCGCTGGAAATATTGAAAAAATGTTAGCTTGACAGTGCTTCACTCCGCGTGTTTCCGCACATCGCGGATGACCTTCAGCGGTGTTTCGGTAATCACCATATTATAGATCCAGGAAGGAACGATGCCGCCCGGATCGACAAAACCTTCCACGGTTAGCCGGATCATTCCGTCTTGAAGTAGCAGGATCGTCCATTTTTGCCAGTAGTTCTTGATCCTGACCCTGTTGGGATATTCTGGGATTTCTTCCCGGAGCGGTGTCGCCATCACCTCTTTTGCCCCGGTTTTTGGATTAATGTAAATATTCGCTTCAACGCATAGGTCCCGGTCGTACAATGGCCAGGGGACGCTGTAAACAAGGTAGTATTTCATGAACTTGCCTTCTTCATAATCCAGAACCTTTATTTCGCTGATATTATCATCCCACCAGTCGAAGTTCTTCACATTCCCGATCAGGTCCATTACTTTCTCCGCATCGGCAAGGAATTCGGTTTCCCCTTTAAAAGATTTAAATGAGGTTCCCGGTTCAGGCCGGGTATAAACCTTGATGCCATCCCGCTCCTTCACCAGGTTCCAGGATTGAGAAAGTAAAAATTCCGGCATGAAAATGAAGCCGGAATAGACAAAGAATGATATCAGAAATGCTTTTTTCAGCGTGTACGAATTTGTGCAAATAAAAGGATTTTTTTAATACATGGCTTTACAGAAAGATTTATGGAGCAGTACCTGCTGGATATCATCCCATGTTGGCTGGTTTAGGTTTCGTGGCCGACCATGATAAAGATGGATGGCTGGTCGGAGTACCACCGCAGACCGGCGATTATTTTCTGCCGGGTTATCCCTGGGAAGCATGGCTGGTGGAATATACCTACCAGGGAATTGACTATACCTTTGTTAATTGCGGGGAATGTTTCCAGTTTGAAGTTCCGCAGACCTCTCTGACCAATACCAGCGCCGGCAGCACCCGTTCCGCTGTCTGGATCGGCACCGCCACCGGCGGTGGTCAAAGCCTGCTGGTGAATCAGCACTTCTACTTTGATGTGAACGATGGCCGTTTCTTCATTCATGTTACGCTGACCAACAAGCTATGGCATCCCAATGCCAAAGCGCATGTGGTGCAGTTTGGATTGGAAATATATTCTCCCGATGAGCTGCTGGATTTTACATTTGCCCCTACGCAGGCTGCGCCATATATTGATGACGTGGGTGTCGCCGTCGCCGTATGGTTCCCGCAGCTCAACCCCGGCCAGTCGGAGTCATTTTATGTAATCTATGTGCTGAACACGGAAGATATCCTCAACCCTCCGCCTCCTCCAGGGGTGCCTTTGAGCAACTGGGCCCTGTACCTGATGATCGGCCTGATCGTGATATTCACGGTGATCCGTTTCAGGAGAATGAGTTAAGCGAATTTGATTAATATTTAGCGTGAAGAGGATGGCTTATAGGGAGTCATCCTCTTTTTTTTCGCTCCGCCAGTGTCGCTGGACAGAATTGTCAATGTGTCCGGCGTATGCAATATTGTCCATTATGCTAATTACCCGCTCAATATTGTGTGAATTATATAACTCATTTATATAATTGTGTAAGACTTATTGCTCTACGGATTTGCACCTTTGTAAAATTAATTTTCAGTATTATGAATGATAACAAAATAGAAAACAGTTTGAATCTGGCATCTAATCGGAATGAAATTTCCAATGAAAAAATGTTAATGGGGTCAACAAGTAATAAACATCCTGTTTTCCTAAACGATGGCAGAACGGTAGTCTTTATTTCCGATAAAAGCAGGGAAGCCGAAATAAGATTAAAGTACGAATTACTGAAGGAAAAAAAGATTACCAGCCGTTGCCCAAGACATTATTAACAGACTTTTTACATATTAAAATCTATATATTATGAAAAAATTTACGTTAATGGTTACTATGCTTGTTTTGACAGGCATGGCAGGTTTTACACAGTCTTTCGAAAAGGGTTCCCATGCAATTAATCTTGGTTTGGGTTTCGGTAATACAGATTATTTCGGAAGTAAGTATTACGGTTTTTTCCCTTCCGTTTCAGGATCTTATGAATATGGCATTGTAACAGTTCCCATGGGTTCCAAATTTACCGGTATAGTGAGTGTGGGCGGATATCTGGGATGGAGCGCTTCCAATTATAAGGAGAATTGGGAAGGTTATTATTATCAATATAATACATTTATTATTGCGATAAGGGGAAATTATCATTTAATCTTTCACGATAAATTTGATCCCTATGCCGGAATATGGTTTGGCGGCAGAATTCATAGCGGCCATTGGAAGGGAGATGGAAGCCATCCGGGTGACTGGAAACCTTCTAAATCAACCCCTGCAGCGGGTGCATATCTCGGTGCAAGATGGTTCTTCACTAAAAAGTTCGCAGCTTATGCAGAATTAGGTTACCTGATCTCGGTATTTAATGTGGGCATTACATTTAAGTTCTGAAATTGGGCAAAGGAATGCACTATTAAATGCAGCGACCCGATGTCGCTGCATTTTTTGTGGGCCCACCTGGGCTCCAACCAGGGACCTACTGATTATGAGTCTTCCACAGTAACCGGGACTATGGAGATATGGGAAAATAACTTGCCTTCAAAATTCAGAGATGCAATTCTATAATATAAGATCAGTGCGTCGCTGCTTCCATAAATGGCTCAATCCGGTTAGTTTGTGTAAAAGGGATTAGAATTTAACAAATAATTAAGAATTTTAACAAATAATTAAGAAAATTTATATAGATTATTAATTTGGGATGCGATAATTTAGAACCCTCAACACAACAACCGGAATAATTTCTTACACTGTCTCAACACGAATGAACCGGTTTATGATCACTTTTCTACACCCAACGCGACCATGGCTAATGAAGGATTCTCAGTAAAAGGACGTTTACATAATTCTATGCCAAAGAGTGCTGAGGTTGAAATTCCATTAACAAAAACTAATATCAATCACAATCATGAAAACGAGTAAATTATTGACAATGCTTGTGTTCATTTTTTTCATTACGATATCATCCTGTGAGTTATTTGAAGATGATGATGGGATGGAAGATGAATACACGTATGAACTTTTCACCAACCCATCTGATCCGACCATTGTCAGTATCACGACTCCGGAAGGCATCAGGTTTTCTTTTTTCGGAACCAAGGATAATGATGGAGTGCCGGAAACTTTCCAACTGATCACCGCACTGTATCCGGGTGAATCCGAAGAATACATCATTAATATCAATGAAGACGGCACGCCTGGCCGGATAATCACTCCCACCGGATCAACATTTGAACTTGCTCCATTGGGTGAAAAAGAGTATTTTTTGAAAGTTGTCTCTGCCAGCGGAGAAATTCGTCTGACAACAGTCTTTCATATCGATTCAATCAATCAAACAACAAAGACTTTGGCTAACAATGAAAACTGGGAAAATAAAGATATGCAGCCGCGCAGTCTGAAGCCCGAAGCCTTATTCTATACGAAAGGACCTGGAAGGAAAGATGTTCAAAAATCAACATCTGCTGATAAAATATTAATAGTGAATGTAACACATTGCGGTTATCAGCTGAGTGACTATACCGATGCGATACTAACGATGACCCCACTCTCCGGATTAGCTATCAAGCAGGCTGCTAAAATTGTTTATCAGCCTGGGATTTTCATATTTCAACTGCCCGATGCGGAGGCGCAAAGCACTAAAATCCGTGAAATTTGTGAAAAAGTAGGCCAGCTTGCCTGGCCTGTGTGTATTGCTTCTAACTTCACACCCGAATCGGCCTTATGTCCATTGATCAAACAACTAATTGATTCAAAATTCAGCAATTCCAGTGAAAAAAACACCATCCTCGCAGTCTGCGACAAAGCCATCGATTTATTACCCACACTGTGCGAAATTCATGATAAGGTAGGATTGGGGGCGTGGTGTGAAGTAACGGCCGAAATATATTTGAATCCCAATCCGGATCAGTTTCAATATCAAGTTGAGGTATTTTTAGGCGATGGCGGCGCTGGAAAGAACATTCCCTTGACAAATTTTGATCCAAATACAGGGGGGACCATCGATTATGACATTGCGGGTGTATTGGATGTTATTTCATTCATCACCATACCTTTTGATCCGAATCCCGGGCAGGGGTATGTGGCTGAGGCAGAGGTTATTTGTCCCTCACCGACGGGAACTTCCGTGGAAATCTCCATTGTCGGGTCTGACGGTTATACCAATTCCAGCACAGTCTCTCTTACAAAGCCTGGTGTAGTGAGCCTGAATGTCCCTGGGGGAGCTGAAAATGTTAAGGATGTGATTACCGTGAAAGCCGCCGGCAATAAATGGGAAACTTTCATTGTCTTTTGAGTAGATTCATTCACACAGAATCAGCAAGATCAGGGCCATTTCCGATGCCAGCTCATCCATTCTCATATTTTGAAAATGAGTTATTTGGCCCAGCACTTAAAAAACTAGTGTTAAGTTAATCATAATATGACGTATTATTTAAATATTTTTGTATCTTTGCGGAAAACTACTGCATATGATACGGTATACTATTCAATTGACACGATCTGAGGTGGAAGAACTGATGAATATTATCAACAAAGGCTCTCACACCTCGCAAACATTTCGGACCGCATACATTCTTCTGAATTGTGATGAGGGTAAGTATTCTAAAAAAGTGACAAATGAGCAAATATCAAAGGTTCTTAAAATAGGGATGAGAACGATCGATCGTGTCAAGAAGAAATTCATCGAGGAAGGCCTGGAGGCAACGTTGGAAAGAAGACCAACAACCCGCATATATGAGAGAAAAGTTGATGGGGATGTGGAAGCGAAATTAGTAACTTTATGTTGTAGTGATCCTCCTAAGGGTTATGCTAAATGGTCGTTGCGCTTGTTGGCTGATAAGATGGTTGAGCTAAACTATGTTGAAAGTATTTCTTATGTGACCGTAAGAGAGGTGCTAAAAAAAACGAACTTAAGCCTTGGAAAGTAAAAGGATGGGTAATTCCACCGGAAAAAAGCAGTGAATTTGTAGCCAACATGGAGCGTGTTTTAGATGTATATAAAAGGCCATATAATCCGGAGAATCCTGTCATTTGTATGGATGAATCGCCAAAACAATTGATAGCTGAAGGACGTCCGAATCAGCGAATGAAACCTGGGAGAGAATCCAGAGTTGATTACGAGTATATTCGTCATGGGGTTGTTAATGTATTTATAGCCAATGAACCTTTACGAGGCAAACGGTTTACGCAGATCACAGAATTTAAAACGATGAAGGATTAGGCACTGTTTATAAAAAAGATCGTCACCAAACATTATCCCAAGGCGGACAAGATTACTTTGGTAATGGATAATCTTAAAACGCATACAGCTGCTGCTTTCTATGAAACATTTGAACCAAAAGAAGCTAAAAAATTATGGGACAGGATTGAATTTGTCTACACTCCTAAACATGGAAGCTGGCTAAACATGGCAGAAATTGAACTTCATGTCTTAAATGGCCAATGTTTAAACAAACACATAGCAACAATGCAGGAGGTAGAAGATGAGGTGATTGCTTGGCAACGTGCACGGAATAAGAAGGAATCCAGAATAAACTGGCAGTTTACAACAAAAGATGCAAGAATTAAACTTAAACGATTATATCCGTCAATTCACAATTAACATAACACTAGTAATTATGTGAGAAAAAACTTGACGAACGGATTTTCTTAATGTATCTTTGTGCAGTAAATTCATTATGCAGTTATTTTGATGAATCAACAAAGATACAAATTAAAAAACATCGCCACCATCAACAGCGGCTATTCCTTCAGGACGAAAATACTAAATAATCCTGCAGGAAACACCTATGCCATTCAAATGCGCGATATCTCTGATGACAAATCCAGGATCTTCAATGAGCCTCAAAAGATAGATGGCGAGAAAATTAACAAAAAGCATTTACTACGAAAAGATGACATCCTTTTTATGGCTAAGGGAAGTAATAACTTTGCCGTCTGCTATGATGAATTGTTTAAACCTGCTGTGGCAGCATCTGCTTTTTTCGTGATTAGGGTTTCTTCGGATAAAGTTGTTCCTGGCTTTATCTGCCGGTATATTAATTCTTCTCTTGGCCAAAACTACCTCCAGGCTAACATGGCTGGTACTTATATCCCAAATATCAATAAATCCATATTGGATGAAATGGAAATCATCCTGCCTTCACTGGAGGAGCAAAAGAAAATTGTCGCGTTCATCGAATCATATCAAAGAGAAAAAGACCTCATGCATAAGTGCCTTGAAAAGAAAGATATCCTGATGACTGAGTTAATGAAAAAATTAATCACCGGAAAAATACACTTTATCAATGGAAAACAATAACAAACGACCTACACAAGAACAAATCAACAAAACCCTCTGGGAAGCCTGCGACACCTTCCGCGGTGCATTCGATTCATCAGAGTATAAAAATTATATCCTGGTATTTATGTTCATCAAATACCTGAGCGATGTATGGAAGGATACTTACGAGGAGTATAAAAAGAAGTATGGTGATGATGAGGAGTTGATCCATCGTAAGATGAAGCGTGAACGATTTGTGCTACCTGATAATTGCAACTTCGATTATATTCATGAGCATAGGAACGATCCTGATATTGGCGAAAGGATTGATAAAATCCTTGCTAAGATCGAGGATGAAAACCTGGCTAAATTGGAAGGTGTATTCCGGAACATTAGCTTCAATTCCGAGAAGCTGGGACAAACCAAAGATCGTAACCGAAGACTGCAAAACGTGATCAATGATTTTGCAAAACCCATTTTGGACTTTCGCCCTTCAGTCCTGGGCAATAAAGAAGACATCATAGGTAATGCATACATGTACCTCATAGAACGATTTGCATCAGGAGCAGGAAAAAAAGGTGGTGAGTTTTATACACCGCATGAAGTATCTGTCATTCTGGCTAAGGTGATGAGTCCCAAACCGGGTAGTCGTATTTGTGATCCTACCTGTGGTTCAGGCTCGCTGTTGATCACAGTATCCGAAGAGGTGAAAGAAGAGGATGGCACTCCATCCAACAATTATGCGTTGTATGGACAGGAGAGCAATGGTGAAACCTGGGCATTGAGCAAGATGAACATGTTCCTCCACTCCATCAATGCGGCACAAATTGAATGGGGCGATACGATCAATAATCCCAGATTGCTGGAAGGTGATCACCTGATGAAATTTGATGTTGTCGTAGCCAATCCTCCTTTTTCATTGGACAAATGGGGCCATGAAAATGCAGAAGCGGACCGCTTTAAACGTTTCCTTCGTGGTGTGCCTCCCCGGACCAAAGGTGATTATGCATTCATCCTCCATATGATTGAAACCGCAGAACCCAATGCGGGAAAAGTGGGGGTGATCGTGCCACATGGCGTACTCTTCCGGGGTAGCGCTGAAGGAGCCATCCGTAAAAAATTGATCGAGGAAAACTTACTTGAGGCAGTAATAGGATTACCAACCAATCTCTTCTACGGTGTTGGCATTCCTGCGGCAATCCTGGTATTTAATAAAGGCAAAGGAGCCAATACCGATGTGCTTTTTATCGATGCAAGCCGGGATTATGAAGAAGGGAAAAAACAAAACAAACTCCGTGAGCAGGATATCCGGCATATCGTGGAGACCTACCGGAAGTTCGAAGCTGAAGATAAGTATGCGCATAGGGCAACAATTGAAGAGATTCGCGAGAATGATTATAACCTGAACATCCCCAGGTACGTGGATACATTTGAGGAAGAGGAAGAGGTGGATATTAAAGCTGTTCAAACAGATATAGAGATGCTGGAAGAAGAGCTGGTACAGGTGAGGAAAGAGATGAATGAGTACCTGAAAGAACTTGGATTTGATAAATAATGGCAACTTTTTATACATATCAGGATGAACGTGTATAAATTATTGCGAATTTTATACATGTTATAAAAAAGTGTATATAAAAACGTAAATAATGAACAAAAGTCTACCGGAATTACCTCCTTCAGTTGAGATACAAAAGATCGAAACCAGGGTGGTATTAAAAAAACTGGCTACGACCCATGCAGCATTGGCAGAACTGAAAGGGATATCATCAACGATACCTAACCAGCAAATCCTTATCGACACACTGTCGTTGCAGGAAGCTAAAGACAGTTCAGCCATCGAGAATATCGTAACCACCCAGGACGAAATATATCGTAGCAATTACAGCCGCCAATCTTTTTCGACTGCTGCGGCCAAGGAGGTGCACCGCTACGCCGAAGCGCTTAAAACAAGTTACAGGCAGGTGAAAGAAAATGGGTTCATCAGCATGAAGATGATCCTGTCGGCACAGGAAGTAATTGAACAGAATAAAGCCGGGATCAGGAAACTTCCCGGAACGGTGCTGAAAAACGACCTGACAGGAGAACTGGTCTATACCCCTCCCCAGCGTTACGATACGATCATGGCTTTGCTCGACAACCTCGAAAAATTTATCAACGGTTCCATTCCTTATGATGTGGATCCGTTGGTGAAAATGGCCATCATCCATATCCAGTTCGAAAGCATCCACCCTTTTTATGACGGCAACGGGCGAACCGGCAGGATACTGAACATCCTCTACCTGATCAATGAGGGACTGCTCGATCTACCCATCCTTTACATCAGTCGCTTCATTATCCGGAACCGTATGGATTATTACCGGTTGTTGCAGGATGTCAGGGAGCAGAACACCTGGGAAGCGTGGATCCTGTATATTCTAGATGCCATTGAAACCACCGCCGGCAGCACGGTTGAAACCATCAAAGGCATCAAAAGACTGATGCTGGAATACAAATCGAAGATCAGGAAAGATTACCCGAAAATGTATAGTCAGGACCTGATCAACAACCTGTTCAGGCATCCATATACCAGGATCGGGTGGCTTGAAAAAGATCTCGGGGTTACCAGGCTCACTGCACGGAAATATCTCGAAACCCTCATGGAACAAGGCTTGCTTAAAAAAATCAAAGCCGGAAGGAATAACTATTATATCAACCCGGCCCTGCTGGAATTGCTGGTGGAAGGAAATGCCACGGGATAGAAGTTAACAAGCATTGAATTGCACAATATCATAGGCCATGATATTATGCTGACTAAAAGATAACATATTGAAAGCTAATTAATACGGGAATGGCAAACATAGATAGTGAGATAAAAGAAAAACTCAGGCCGGGATATAAACTCACCAAACTGGGATGGATCCCGGAGGAGTGGGAAGTTTTACCTTTAGAAAAGCTTGGTAAATTTTTCAAAGGTAAAGGGATCTCAAAGGATGAAATTAAGAAAGGCGGCTATCCTTGCCTTACTTATGGTGAAATATATACGAAACATCATGACTATATCAGAGAGTTTGATTCATTTATAGATGAAAACTCTGCGAAACAAAGTACAGAACTTTCAGGAGGAGAATTGTTGTTTGCTGGCTCAGGCGAAACACTTGATGAAATTGGTAAATGTGTTGCTCTTCTTGAAAATATAAAGGCGTATGCTGGAGGTGATATAATCATTTTTAAACCCTTTCATTCTGATAGCTTATTTCTCTCTTATCTGTTGAATAGCAATTTTATACTTCGTAGTAGAAGAAGACTTGGCCAGGGACATTCTGTAGTTCATATTTATTCCAGTGGTTTAAAAACACTTGAGATTCCGTTCCCCCCTCTCCCTGAGCAACAAAAAATCGCCCGCATCCTCTCCACCTGGGACAACGCCATCGAAACCACCGAGAAGCTCATCCAGGCCAAAACCCAACTCAAAAAAGGGCTGATGCAGCAGTTGCTGACAGGGAAGAGGAGGTTTAAGGAGTTTGAAGGGGAGGAGTGGAAAAATTATAGAATCGAAGAAATAATTCAGGCTTTTCAAAACGGTAATGCATTTTCATCTGAAGGTTATGTTAAAGATGGAATCCCGATAGTGACTATGGCTCAAATAGGTCTGGATGGGACATTTAATTTCAATAAGCAATCTGTAAATTTTTGGCCCTCTGAAAACCTGGAAAAATTAAAATCATTTGTACTTCATAAAGGTGATTTGATTATTGCCATGACTGATGTCACACCTAGTAAGAATCTTATTGGAAGAATGGCAATTATAGATGAGGACGGGCCTTTTTTATTAAATCAAAGAGTGGGCCATTTAAGATTAAATGCGGATATGGTCAACAATAATTTTCTGCGTGACTTATCAAATTCAAGAAACTGGAGGAAATATTCCATTAGTGTAGCTACTTTGGGAGTTCAGGCTAATATGAGCACAAAAGACATTCTAAGGGGTATGGTAACTTTGCCTTCAATTGAAGAGCAGGATAAAATCTCTAAATTCATCAACTTATTTAATGAGGAAATTCAAACTCTTCAATTAGAAGTTAAGTATTTACAAAAACAAAAAAAAATATTAATGCAAAAGTTGTTGACGGGGGAGGTGAGGGTCATCATTAAAGAATAATACAGCAATGAAGAGAAAACAATCAAATGTAGCCATCGCCTACGACTTTGACGGTACCCTGGCTCCCGGCAATATGCAGGAACACTCGTTCATACCTAACCTGGGTGTCAGCAAAACTTCTTTCTGGAAGGAATCAAACCAGGTAGCCAGGGATAATGACGGAGACGAAATACTCACCTATTTGCAACTGATGATTAAAAAAGCCAAAGAAAAGAATATTCCTATTACACGGAAAGCATTTATGGAACACGGCAGGAAAATCCAGTATTTTGAAGGAGTTGATACTTTTTTCGACCGGATCAATGATTTTGCAAAAGGACAGCAAGTTAGAATAGACCATTACATTATTTCTTCAGGCGTTCGCGATATAATCAAAGGAACTTCTATTGCAAAGTATTTCACATATATTTTTGCTTCAGGATATATATTCGACGCCACTGGGGTGGCTACCTGGCCCGCCCTTGCAATAAATTATACTACGAAAACACAGTATCTCTTCCGTATCAACAAAGGGATACTCAATTCTTATGACAATTCACAAATTAACAGGTTCGTAGATTACGACAAAAGACCTTTGCCTTTCCCACAAATAATCTATATCGGAGATGGCGAAACCGATGTTCCTGCAATGAAGATGGTCAAGCACCAGGGAGGCACTTCAATTGCCGTTTATGATCCTTCAAAAAGGAAAAGGAAAGACAAACCATCCCCAAAACAGATCTGTGAACAACTGATCAGAGACCAACGCGCAGATTTCATCGCACCGGCAGACTATACCGAGGGATCCAGGCTTGAAAAACTGGTCAAATCATTGATAATCAAAATAAAATCAGAGGATGATCTAATGAATTACAAATAAACAATTGTTACAATAAGATATGGAAGGTCCAATTCAAATAAAAGATTATCATCCCTTCCTTCTGGAGATTAAAGAGAAGATCATTACGGCCAGGCATCAGGCGGTACTTGCTGTGAACAGCCGCATGATATTCCTTTATTGGGGATAATTGTGCAGCAGCTTGCTGCACTAAATCTGATAAACCTTGAAATGAAATCTTATATTATTAATTACGACCTGTTTGTGCAGCACCCTGCTGCACTTTTACCCTGGGCACATAATATGGTGTTGATGGATAAATTAAACCATCCCGAAGAGCGCCTGTTTTATGCACAGAAATCCGTTGAAAACGGATGGTCCCGAAAAGTGTTGGTGCATCAAATAGAAAATGAGCTGTTCAGTAATCATGGCAATATTACCAGCAATTTCAATCAAACATTGCCTGCACCTTTGTCTGAACTGGCAAGGGATACTTTTAAAGATACCTACTTTTTCGACTTTATTAAAATTGGGGAGCAATCCCAGGAAGGGGATCTGGAAGAGGCTTTGACGAATCAGATTACGAAATTTCTGCTGGAGCTAGGCGTTGGATTTGCTTTCATCGGAAGACAATACCACCTCGAAGTGGGTAATCAGGATTATTACCTAGATTTATTATTTTATCATACCCGTTTACATTGCTTTATTGTGGTCGACCTTAAAATTGGAGATTTTAAACCGGAATATGCCGGTAAAATGAATTTCTACCTTTCAGCCGTTGATGAACAATTAAGACAGGAGAAAGACCAACCAAGCATAGGTTTGATACTTTGCAAACAAGCCAATAGAATAATCGCCGAATACTCCATCCGGGACACCCAAAAGCCAATTGGCATTGCAAAATACAAACTTATTAAAAGTATTCCTGTTGAACTTAGGGACTATCTTCCCACAAAAATGGAATTAAAAAAATCAATACAAGAACAGGATGAATAGTAAAGTAGTAAAATATTCCGAATGGATGGATTCCCAGGAACCCGCTTTGCGTTTTCTTCAAAAACTTGATTACATACTTTTAGATAACGAAACCAATATCAAAGAACGGGAGGGCATTCTCTCCAATGTCATCCTGGAAAATATCCTTTTTAATATACTGAAGAAAATTAATTCATTTGAGTTTAAAGGGGAATCCTTTAAATTCTCGGCAGGAAATTTACGCGCTGCTGTAAATGCCCTGAAAAACATCCCCGATGAAGGGCTTGTAAAAACCAATGAAAAAATCTACGACCTCCTCACCCTGGGGAAAAGCTATACCGAAAACATCTACGGGGATCAAAAAAGTTTTACCATAAAATATATCGACTGGAACAACCTTGAAAACAACATGTTCCACATAACGGAAGAATTTGTTGTGGAGGGGCCAAAGGAAACAAGAAGGCCGGATATTGTCCTGTTTGTCAATGGAATTCCATTTGTCGTTATTGAAAATAAACGCAGGGATAAAACCTTTTCCGTTGATGAAGGTATTTCGCAACATCTTCGTAATCAAACCATAAATAATGGCATTCCACGATTGTATCATTATGCACAGCTATTGCTATCTATTGAACCCAATGAAGTGAAATATGCTGTCACAGGGACAAAAGCAAAGTTTTGGGGAACATGGAAGGAAAAAGTGGATCGTGATGTCGAAAAGATCATTAAGAAAATAGTCAATGATATCGAAGCTGAAGATCGTTTACCAACTGAACAGGATGGTGCCTTGTATTCCTTATGCAGGCCTGAACGCTTGATGGAGTTGGTTTATAAGTATGTTGTTTATGATGGTCCAGATAAGAAAATTGCCCGGTACCAGCAGTATTTTGCGGTGCAGGAAACCTTGAAAAAAGTCAGGCAATTTGGAAATGACGGAAAAAGACATGGAGGCGTGATCTGGCATACGCAAGGCAGTGGCAAATCCCTGACAATGGTCATGCTTTCCAAGGCATTGGCTCTGGATAAATCCATTCAGAATCCAAGGGTGGTCATTGTGACGGATAGGATCAACCTGGACAAGCAAATTTTCAAGACCTTCAGTAATTGTGGTAAAAATGTAAAGAAAGCAAGGACAGGCAACCACCTGATAAGCTTAATCGAGGATAAGGGGATTGAAATAGTTACCACTGTCATTGATAAATTTGAATCTGCACTGAATCGCAAAGATTTTCAGGATGATTCGGCAAACTTGTTTGTGCTGATAGATGAAAGCCATCGCAGCCAGTTCGGGGTAGCACATGCAAAGATGAAAAAGGTGCTTCCCAATGCATGCTATGTTGGCTTTACCGGTACACCCTTGATGAAAAAGGAAAAGAGCACGGCTAGAAAATTCGGGGGATTCATCCATACCTATACTATCGACCAGGCAGTTGCCGATAAGGCAGTCGTGCCCTTATTATATGAAGGCAGGGCTGCAAAACTGAATATCAATAAATACCAGATTGATAAGGGATTCGATCGCCTGGCTGAACCTCTTTCGGAATATGCTACCAAAGACCTGAAAAGGAAGTTTTCGACCATCACTCAAATCTATGAATCGGAACAGGTAGTTGAAGAAATTGCCTACGACATCTCAAAGCATTTTACCAGAAATTGGCAAGGGACTGGTTTTAAGGCGCAGCTTGCGGTTCCGAAAATTGAGACTGCTATCCGGTATCAAAGATATTTCGAGGATCAAACCAACCCTGAGCTTCAAATTAATACAGCAGTAGTCTTTACCCCACCTGATCCCAGGAAAGGATATCAGGATGTCGATGAAGGAGAAGTAAGTGAAGAAGCAAAAAAATACTGGGATAAGCTCATCAAAAAGTATCACTCACAGGATGAATACGAAGATTACATCATTTCAAAATTCAAGGATGAAGTTGATGAGGTGGAGATAATTATTGTCGTAAGCAAGCTGCTGGTTGGATTCGATGCGCCACGGAATACGGTCTTATATCTTGCAAAACCATTAAGGGAACATGGCCTTTTACAAGCTATTGCCAGGGTGAATCGTGTTTTTGAAGGAAAAGAATTCGGTTATATCATTGATTATGTGGGTATCCTTGGGAAACTGGACGAAGCGCTAAACGAATACAGTGCATTGGAAGGATACGAAGAGGAGGATTTAATAATGACTGTCAGTGATGTTCGGGAAGAAATCAAAAAGGTACCTGTTCGTCACGCTGAGGTATGGTTAGTCTTTGATTCGGTAAACAGGGAAGACATCGAAGCACTCGAAAGGCATCTTGGAGCTAAAGACATCAGGGATAAATTTTACGAAGCACTTTCTGCCTATGCAAGAACATTGCAAACAGCTCTTGCAACGGACGAATTCTATGAAATGTTCGATGACGGAAAGGTTACTTATTACAAGCAGCAACTGAAGTTCTTCCAATCATTACGAACAAGCGTCCAACAGCGATATGCCGAAGTCATCAGCTACAAGGAGTATGAATCAAGGGTACGGAAATTGCTGGACACGCATATACAGGCTGAAGGGGTCGATAAAATTACCAAGACGGTAAATGTGTTTGACAAGAATCTTCGGCAGGAAGAGTTATTAAGTACGGGGAAAACCCCAGCTTCTGTCGCTGACCAGATTGCCCATGAGATGAAGAAGACCATTACTGAAAACATGGAGAAAGATGAAGCATTTTTCAAGAAGTTTTCGGATTTGATTGAAGAAACGATCCGGCTGTTTAATGAAGGCCGGATGGATGAAAGAGACTACCTGGAACACATCATGGGCATACAGAAGGATTTTTCCACCGGCCACCAGGAAGGAATTCCCGATAGCGTAAAGGATGATTCAAAGGCACGTGCATTTTTTGGAGCGGTAAAATCTGTCATTGAAAAAAAACTAGGCAAAGAGGCTGCTTTTATGCAAAATGAAAAGATGGCCCAGGCAGGAAAGGACATTGCTGCAATCATTGAAGGCTTGATTATACGTGACTGGAAAAAGAACATGGATATTCAAAAGGAGATGGAAAATGCCATCGAAGATTACCTTTATGGACATCGCATAAATTTCGGCTTTGAAATGTCATTTGCCGATATCGATCAAATCCTGCCAAAATGCATGAAGGTGGCGATAAATAATTATTGATGGAGCATACGGTTCAATACGGAAGGACGTCAATTAACTATGCACTGAGAAGAGCGAACAGGAAAACAATGGCCATAGAAGTTCACCCTGATCTAACGGTTAGGGTTATTGCTCCGGCAAATGCTTCTATAGAGGATATTGACGCAAAAGTCATTAAAAGAGGCTTATGGATTGCCAGGCAAAAGAGGTATTTCGAATCCTTCCTTCCACGAACACCCAAAAGGGAGTATGTATCCGGTGAAACACATCTTTATTTAGGACGCAGGTATATGTTGAAGGTGGTGAAAGGAGAAAGAAATGAAGTGAAGCTGAAAGGCGGTCAACTTTTTGTATTCATTGACAAGTGTAATGTTAATACAACTGCCCACGATGTTTTAGCCGGTTGGTACAAATCCCGCGGAGAAAAAATCCTGGAGAAACATCTACAGAAAAACCTGGAAGCATTTAAGCCATATAACATTGAAGAACCGCCACTCGTCATCCAGCGGATGAAAAAAAGATGGGGGAGCCTGACCTCCACAAAAAAGCTGATTCTCAATCCTGAACTTATAAAGACTCCGGTGAAATGTATTGATTACGTGATCATTCACGAGCTTTGCCACTTGATCCATCCAAACCACGGTAAAGCCTTTAACCAATTGCAGGATATAATGATGCATGATAACCAACGGTGGAAGCAAAGATTAGAGCAGATATTGGTTTAGCCTACAGAAAAACTTCGATCGTCGACAACAGACGACGTTCCGGCATTTATTGACGATTGAACACGAACGATGGACGATCGAACATATAAATGAAAAATCGTCCATGTTCAATCGTCCATCGTCCATGAGGGTGGGCCCACCTGGGCTCGAACCAGGGACCTACTGATTATGAGTCAGTTGCTCTAACCAACTGAGCTATAGGCCCGAGTAGGGTGTGGGTGAAGAGGGTGTGGGTTTGGGTGTGCAGGTGAAGTGTGGGTGTGAGAAGGGTGTGGGTGTGGGTTTGGGTGTGCAAGTGAAGTGTGGCTTTTTTTAAGATTTTGCAAAATTAATCATTTTTGCAAACGTCCCTTTCCGGGAAAAATACCCGTGCATTGAAAAAGCCTTATTTTTGCCGTTGTTATTTATTGCCGGGAATACATGACCCTTAAAAAAATCCTTTTTGCCTTTCTGGGGACACTTTCACTCATTCTGGGTGTGATCGGGATCTTTGTTCCCGGCCTGCCGACAACTCCATTTTTATTACTGACAGCCGGGCTCTATATGAAGAGCTCGGAGCGTTTGTATAAACTGCTGATCAGTAACAAATACCTGGGGCCGTATATCCTTGATTT
>JAHYJP010000321.1 GCA_019429055.1 Bacteroidales bacterium | reverse complement strand
CTGTTCTTCCGCAATGCCGGCATTTCAAGGTTCGCATAGACGTCTTTTTTAACGTCTACGTAATCCACCATTTTTAGTGGCATCATTCTATGTCAGGAAGTGGTACCGGTTTGGTTCGGGACGGAAACTTTACCCCCTGCCCCCTATTGAGGCTGTATCAGAAGTCCTTACATACCATCTTTTTGGTGCTCCGACGGGTAAACCCGTCGGTTCCAGCTTTTATAACATACTCGAAACCAATGGGTTTACCCGTTGATGCAAGAATAGTAAACGGCATACAGCAATGTGAAAACGAATTCTGATACAACCTCACAGGGGGTGAGGCCTGAACAATGCGGCAACTGTGTTTTATATAAAAAGAATGCGGACTGAAACTTAAAACCTGAAAGCTGATCGCATCATTTCGATCTCAGCTCTTGGTATCCCAATTTGTTTTGCTAACTTTTCCCAATTACCAATAGCTTTCCTGACCCTGGAAAGGATGGATTCTGCTTCTTGGTTACTTATTCTGAAATATTCAATAACTCTTAAAGCAAGCTCAAAATCCGGCATTCCGCTGGTGTCATCAATGTTCAGTGCAAGCTCCTCCTTATCTATGGAAGGATTCACATCGAATGCAGGACTTAAACGCCATTGGCCATTTTCAATGATGAAACCGTGGTTTCGCAAATGATCGTCCGTGTTGGAAATGGCGATATTAAATACAATTCTTCGCCAGAGTTCTGTCAGATCCTCTTTTATATTTTTTCCATGATTCTGAATGAATAAAGACAAGTCAAGGTAACTTGCACGCTTATCCCGTAGAATTTCTTCATTATTCCCGGTAATGGTCATAGCGGAGGCGAAATGAATACGTTCTCCTTTAATGCGATCAAATCTTTTTGTGAAGAAAGTGTAATAATTCCCCGCAACTTGCTCAATCCTGGATTCCGACATGCTGATACCTGCTATCAGAGCGAGTCTGTAAACCAGGTACTCCCATTTCGCTTTGTCAATTGTATCGTTCTTTGAGGGAAATTTTGCGATCCAGAGCTGCCCATCTTTATCGAGGATGTTTGCTTTCGGCCTGGCTCCACCTAATGATGAACCGGGAGCCATAAGCATTACCAGCCACTACCCTGGTGAGCTGATAAAACACCCATCATTAAAGGCTCCGGCATCCCTTGCCAATGAGCGTAAACCAAAATATCAGTTTTGATCATAGCCATAACTATTTTTTCTGAAGAAGTTTGATATCCTGAAGTTTTTTACCTAAAACGTCATCTGCTGCAAGTTTCATGAAATCATCCTGCAGGCCAAGAACCCGTAAAACATTAAAGACCGCACCTATGGAAACACCTGCGTTGCCTTTTTCTATCAGATAAAGTGTATTCCTGCTAATATCTGCACGCTCTGCTACCTGAATGGCTGTCAGATTCCTGCGTTTTCTTGCCAGCTTAACATTTTCCCCAAAGATCTCAAGTGTCTTTTTATGTTGAGGAAATAAGATTTGCTTTTTTGTGCTCATGGTGTACTATATTATGTGCAAATATAATGCTAATGTTTGTAATATAGTACAATAAAAGATTTATTTTCTTTTGCCGTGACTAGCAGGATTACCTGATGGAACAAATTACTCAACGTATTGAGTAGAATAACTCAGTATATTGAGTAAATTATTTTACCCTCACAAAACCTCTGTCAATCAAGGCTTTTAGAAAGCAACTGCATTAATTCCTGCAATCTTTTCAGGTAGGGGAGATAGGTTAAATTGCCATTATTGGCCTAAATGATTTCCAAATGGCTTTGGATGAATTTTGCGGGATCTTCGATTAAACTGTATGGATTTACTCGGATCGAACTTTCAGGTACTGGTATCCGGTTAAAATAACTTTCAATCTCCATGATTTCCAGGTCCCATGGTTTGGACGTGATTTCTTCAGCGTGATCTTTGCTCTTGAACTCGATAAGCAGGGATATGTCATATGGACCATAAGTTTTATGACTGAATGAGTCAGATAGAGGTGCAGTTGCAGGTTCCGGTTCCTGTTCAGGTAATGGATCGGGTTCTGGTAAGGCAAAATCATGATGGCTATACCTTATTAAATAGTCAGCCAGGTCAAGTCCTTTTATCTTTTCCTCTTCGGTTGCATTGCGTTCCAGTAGATCAGAAACGGTAAAAGTGGCAATTGCCGAAAATTGCTTTGCTTTGTCACTCCATTTTTCAAAGCCTTTCAGGTCTGGAAATAGGACAACAAATCGACCGCGGAGCACCTCGCAAATTTCATGATTCAGGTTGTTTAAGCTGCCAACGGCTAACCAGGAGAACTTTGGGAGATAAACACTGGCAATGATTGCCGTCTTTTCACTTTCCACAATGACAACAGGTTTGGTCTTATCCTTGAGAAGATGCTCCCCGTAAAAACATTGCTTCAGGGCAAATTCATCCTGCTTCAATAGTTTGTGCACCCAGGT
>JAHYJP010000061.1 GCA_019429055.1 Bacteroidales bacterium | reverse complement strand
CTGGGTCGGGCTGCGGGGCGCGGTGCCGATCGTGTTTGCCACCTATCCATTCATGGCCGGTCTCTAAAAGGCGGGTGTCATCTTTCATATCGTCTTTTTTATCTCGGTCACCTCCGTGCTGTTCCAGGGCACCTCGATACCGCTGGTGGCGCGCTGGCTGCACGTCGACCTTCCCGAGCGGATCCGGCGCCGCACCCACATCGAGCTGGCTTTTTCCGACGATTTCAAATCGGAATTTGCCGAGATCGACATCCAGCCGGGCTACGCCGTAGCCGGCAAGCCGATCATCAGCCTGAATTTCCCGAAAACCGCCCTCATCGTGATGATCAAACGCGACGGTAAGTACCTGAGCCCGACAGGCTCCACCGTCATCGAACCCGTCGATAAGCTGCTCATCCTGGCTGAAGACACCCACAGCCTCGAGCAAGTGTATGAGTGTTTGGAGATTAAGCGTTAGCTGCTGAGTTTCACCGCGGAGGCGCGGAGACGCAGGAAAAGCATCACTTTTTTAAAATTCCAGATACCCGGGCATAAGTTTTTGTTTATCCTTTGGAAATTACATCAAACCACAACGGCGTGAGAGGTTAAAAGTGAGCGGTGAAGAGGATGGTAATTTTATCTCTCTTCCTTTGAGTTTTTTTTTGTTTTCCTGCAGGGTTACCTTTACAAAATGGTAAATTTGGCGTTTAGAAAACCTCAGGAGTCAGGATTTTACCATGCTTGAACAATCAAGTCCCCCTGTGTTCGCCAAAAGCCATTCTTGAGGAAATAAAAGCACTGGACAAAGAAAGAGCTGAAATTTTAAGCTCAATTTCGGAATTGATATGAAGAATGAAATCATATTATACCGGCCGGATGAACTTGCCGAACACATTGAGGTAAGAATTGATGAAGAAACTGTATGGCTTAACCGGCAGCAAATCTCTAATCTGTTTAACAGAGACGTTAAAACAATTGGGAAGCATATTAACAATGTCTTTTCAGAAGGTGAACTTGATGAAAAAGCAACTGTCGCAAAATTTGCGACAGTTCAGAACGAGGGTGGTAGAACGGTAGAACGCCAGGTGGAATACTACAACCTCGATGTTATCATTTCTGTAGGTTATCGGGTGAAATCAAAACAAGGTACACAATTTCGTATTTGGGCAAACAGGATACTGAAAAATTATCTTTTGAAGGGTTATGCCATAAATAATCGAATGAATCGATTGGAAGACAACCTGGAAGACCTTAAAAACAAAGTAAAAGAAATAGACTTGCAGATCAATACCCATCTTATTCCTTTACAAGGTATTTTCTTCGATGGACAAGTATTCGATGCTTACGAACTGGCTTCTAAAATCATCCGTTCAGCAAAGCATTCGATCATATTGATTGACAACTACATAGATGAAATCACACTGACACATTTATCAAAAAAGGATAAAGCAGTAAAGGTTTATTTACTCACTAACGATCCGGGTAAACAGCTTTTACTGGATGTACAAAAAGCCAATGCACAATACGGTAATTACACCCTGAAATCCTTTACCAAAAGTCACGACCGGTTTTTAATTATCGACAACAAGGATATTTACCATTTAGGAGCTTCTCTCAAAGACTTGGGCAAGAAGTGGTTTGCCTTTTCAAAAATGGAAAAAAGTTCAGTGGAAAGTATTCTAAACTCAATTTCGGAATTGTTATGAAACAAGGCTGGGAAATTTAAAAGTTGGGGAAGGGATGGTCATCCTATACTCCCGCTTCGGTGGGAGTTTTTTTGTTCCAAAGTTCCAGGTTCCAGGGCATAGGTTTTTCGTTAAAGATCCAAGATCCTATATCCACAATTGTAAATCCTAGATTTTCCCGTTGTTTATCCTTTGGAAATTACATCAAACCACAACCGATGCTATGTTAGCATTTCCCTGGTAACGGTTGTTTATCCTTTGGAAATTACATCAAACCACAACCGTGATTTTCATTATCTAAATCCGATTCAGTTGTTTATCCTTTGGAAATTACATCAAACCACAACGGGAACGGAGGATTTAGTGGACGCCTTTAGTTGTTTATCCTTTGGAAATTACATCAAACCACAACAATGTGATACCGATTGTCGATACGGGAGTGGTTGTTTATCCTTTGGAAATTACATCAAACCACAACGCCTCTGAGAATCTGGATGAAATTAAGTATGTTGTTTATCCTTTGGAAATTACATCAAACCACAACGATGAAACACAATTAAGGGCCTTACGGGCAGTTGTTTATCCTTTGGAAATTACATCAAACCACAACTGAAGGAAAGCACAGAGCAAATATTATTTCGTTGTTTATCCTTTGGAAATTACATCAAACCACAACCGGCCATGCATTATTTGAAAAAGTGCTATTGTTGTTTATCCTTTGGAAATTACATCAAACCACAACGATACCATCCCCGGCGGGGCCGACAGCACGTTGTTTATCCTTTGGAAATTACATCAAACCACAACTCGAATCTGGAAATAGATGAAAATCAGAATGTTGTTTATCCTTTGGAAATTACATCAAACCACAACCTTCCGAGCCGAAAGGAGTGAACTGTGTCTGTTGTTTATCCTTTGGAAATTACATCAAACCACAACATATTCAAACTCAGCCTGTAAGTTTTGGTGTTGTTTATCCTTTGGAAATTACATCAAACCACAACGTTGTAGGGGTGCTGGTGCTCAATGATCAGTTGTTTATCCTTTGGAAATTACATCAAACCACAACTACCGCCTTTCACGCAGCCAATGCAATTAGTTGTTTATCCTTTGGAAATTACATCAAACCACAACATTTCCGTAAATTTATGTTGATAACTTTGTGTTGTTTATCCTTTGGAAATTACATCAAACCACAACGTATGTACCTGCGTGTATGTTTCCAGAGAGTTGTTTATCCTTTGGAAATTACATCAAACCACAACTATTACTCCTGTTTCCTGCACCTTCGCCTAGTTGTTTATCCTTTGGAAATTACATCAAACCACAACGTAACGGTTTCGATTAATTTGTTTTGCAGGGTTGTTTATCCTTTGGAAATTACATCAAACCACAACGGAAGTCCCTAAAGCAATACCCCCGTCATTGTTGTTTATCCTTTGGAAATTACATCAAACCACAACTGGTTGTTTTTGAGAGTTTTAAGTATTTCGTTGTTTATCCTTTGGAAATTACATCAAACCACAACGAATTTCCGCACTCTAGCGGTGATATCTTGTTGTTTATCCTTTGGAAATTACATCAAACCACAACGGAAAAGTGATGACCAAGGGCAAGGTGCAGTTGTTTATCCTTTGGAAATTACATCAAACCACAACATAACACCTTGATTGGGATGAACGCAGGTGGTTGTTTATCCTTTGGAAATTACATCAAACCACAACACTTTGTCATTAGCGTTAAAATCAAGTGAGGTTGTTTATCCTTTGGAAATTACATCAAACCACAACTCCGTGGCAGACCTGCGCAAGGCAGACCTGGTTGTTTATCCTTTGGAAATTACATCAAACCACAACCACTCAATCGTCTTAAAGCACATGTTCACGGTTGTTTATCCTTTGGAAATTACATCAAACCACAACCGGAAAAGTCTTTCGAACTCTTCCTTAATTGTTGTTTATCCTTTGGAAATTACATCAAACCACAACCTGACTAACACCGAGTCACAACATTTCCTGGTTGTTTATCCTTTGGAAATTACATCAAACCACAACCCTGGATAAAACCTTATTGAATACCCAGTGGTTGTTTATCCTTTGGAAATTACATCAAACCACAACCTGACCGGTGCGACCCTTTCCAAGGCTGACGTTGTTTATCCTTTGGAAATTACATCAAACCACAACCGTGAACGAGGTCGAATTTGTGGCTGAGGAGTTGTTTATCCTTTGGAAATTACATCAAACCACAACACACCAGAGGTTTCCATGTTCACAATGGGGTTGTTTATCCTTTGGAAATTACATCAAACCACAACGTATTTAGGATTAACCATTTTTAACGCTTCGTTGTTTATCCTTTGGAAATTACATCAAACCACAACACCTGCTCAAGCATACCCATACGATGCGTTGTTGTTTATCCTTTGGAAATTACATCAAACCACAACACTATCTTTTTCAGTAAACGAGTTTGAATAGTTGTTTATCCTTTGGAAATTACATCAAACCACAACCGGAACCGGGGCAAATGATAACGATTCAGGGTTGTTTATCCTTTGGAAATTACATCAAACCACAACCAAGCCCGTTTTAGCCCTAATTTTGTGGGGTTTTCGGGAGATTTTTCATCGAAAAAACACTGCACGGCAGCAACCTGGAAGTGGATTTGACTCCATTTTTCAAAGGTTAAGGATATTTTCAATAAATCAAAGAACAAAATAACCTAAAAAAGTTCCAGTTGTTTCGGTCCCTCTGCCAAAGGTACGCTTTTTCGTCCCCAAACATTTATGATCTCACCGTATTGTTTATCCGTCACCTGTAAAATACTGACCTGTCCTTTCTCCGGTATATTACCTTTCACTCTTTTCACGTGAACTTCCGAACTTTCCTTGCTGGCGCAATGGCGGGTGTAAACTGAAAACTGCATCATGCCAAAGCCGTCGTTCATCAGGTCCTTGCGAAAACGCGCCGCGGCCTTTCTTTCCTTTTTCAGTGTTACCGGCAAGTCAAAGAAAACAAAAAGCCACATGATGTGATAGGCATTTAAACGGTTTTGTTCCATGTTCAGCCCGGTTTTTCATCCACGGTATTAATTTATCAGCGGATAATTCAATTTTTTAGCCGTACCGGCAAAGCATTTCGCCAGCGATGCCGTGGTCGACGAAAGCCCGATCATCAGCGGGCGGGTTTGTTTGCCCATCCTGACGTCGCATGCCAGTACCTCCAGCAATTTAAGTTTCAGTTCGGTTTTCAGCTCATCAATATTTTCTTCATGGGAACATATCTCGTGAACCAGCAAATCCACATAGGGCCTGTAGGGTTCCATGATATCGTCGGCCAGGCAGAAAGCATTGTATTTGTTGTGATGATGGATACCGAGGGTGGCCAGCAGTCCCGATCCGGCCAGGGCGCGTGCCACCGCGGCCCGGATGATCGCGTAGCCGTAATTGAGCAGGTTGTTTGGCGGATCGCCGTGCTGTTCGCGGGTGAATGTTGAGCCGAACAATAGCGGCCAATAAATGCGTGCTGCCGATCCTTCCACGTTTTCGGGATCGCCGCTTTTCACCTTATCGGCAAAATGCAATACTTTTCTGTAATCTTTCGAGAGCTTGAGCAAAGCCCCCGCCTGGTTCCTGATCTTGGCTTCGACGGTTTGTTTCCAGAGGTTCTTTTTCAGCGGTTCTGTAGCCGCAACCTGGTGGCTGAACAGCTCCTGCTGTATGTGATGGCCATCGAGGTTGAGCAGCATTGACGAGGGGTAATGGAAGCTGTTGCAAAAAACCACGGCCACGTTGTTGTTGGTCAGTTCCGTCAGCAAGGGCATGCTGATGCTGATCTGCTGGTTTTCGATCACCACGAAACCCAGATCCTCGACCGGCGCCGACCTGGTTTCACCGCCATCGGGATAGCTGGCGACCAGTTGCCGGTCTTTGACCGTCAACCTGCATGGCTGGGCGAAAAAGAGGGTTCGTTTGATCACTGTTCGTTATTATGCATTATCTATGTAACAGATATTTTTCCATCAATGTCTAAATATGCTTTTTTTGGATTAAATCTTTTCCAACCAGTTAATCCATCTGAAAAATTCTTTATATAAATTCTTTCTGAATCATTTGCAATGGTTGAAGCAGTATGAAATCTAAAATAATAATCACCAGATGTGAATTTCTGAACACGATAAAGATGTTTAGATAGAAATGACAAGTCATCCTTATGCGACTTAATATCTTCATCGCTTAATCCCAACAAAAACATATCGTTAATCTCCAGGGTCGTAACGATTTCCTTCCCATCTTCCGGAAGCTGGTAGATCTCAACTCCTTGTAATATTCTTTCAGCAACCGTCCAGAATTGTACAACATCTTCCTTCAGATCACCATTTAAATCTGTGTAAATCAGAACATGATGGTTATTCCTGGGGTTAACCCACTGGTTTATGCCTGATTTCAACTTTGCTGCCTTCCCTAAGTATTCTTTTATTCTTATTTTTTTGACCGGCACAGGTTCACCATGCTTGTTGGACAGGAACAACCGCCACTGGCCATCCTTCACAAAAGCATCTTTTGGGATATTAAAACCTTTGGGGTTGCTGACATTGACCTGACAGTTCTCTTCCAGATGCTTAAGAATCAATGCTCGTATTGTCAGGTCAACAACTTTCCCGACATGCTTATTGTTTTCCAGCTCTGTTATCTTAATTCTCCTATGGTATCCTTCTTCCTGCTGCGGGGCTTGCCGCTTGCCGAAAACAAACTCTTTATGCAATTGCCCCCTGACGCTAAACCCTTTTCTATTCTTTGTTAAAACCTTATTCGATTTGTTATGAGAGATTAAGATGGAATTAACGGCTTTTCTCACATCCTGATCAAAACCAGGCCATGGTTCAGGAAATTTTTCCGTACTGTACTGTTTTTCTCTTTGCTTGCCTTTTCTTTGCGCATTATAGGTACTTAAGCGCTGTAAATATCCCTGTTCGGTCAGGGCAATGGCAATGGCATCCACCGCATGATGCCTGTGATCATCCCGGTTTTTCTTGGGATCAAATTTGATTTCTCCTGTATACTTATCAACCCAGATATTCCCTTCGATAAGAGTCTGACCTTTTTGAATGTCATCCGGCTTATTTTCAATATTAAATAAGTCAATTGGAGCAGAGTTGATTGTAAGAACCGCATAGTATTTACCGGATTTTTCATTTGTTTCCGTTTGAAAATCCTTGTCATTGTCAGCCACAAATTTACTGGAATCATCAATTGTAGCTGTAATGACGAATTCATTCAAGGATGTTGCCGGTTTCGGATTTACGGCCTTGATAAACTCAATATTGTCGGCATCGATAGTTAATATTAACCAATATTTCCCATCCGGAAGATTAGCCTCACATTTGTATATATAGCTATTAAAGTAACCTTCCTCGACGATGCCATACAACAGCACTTGATTTCGGTTGACTGTCGGTTCTTTTCCCTTCACAGGTTCTTCAAACCTGACAGCACTTATTTTAACCTTGGCCCAGTATCTTCCATCCTGAATATCCGTTTTCCGTTTTCCCAAAGTATCATTATTAAAATACCCTTTGGTTACATAGCCCTTAAAGACTATAAAATCCTCATTAACAATTGGTTTATCAACATACATCGGCATTGGTTTTCCGACATTTGAGATTCCAATTTTGGCCCAGTACCATCCGTTCTGCAAACCGGGAGCTTCAAAGTTGATTGTAAATCTCGCTGAATGGAATTGCTGATTTTCAATTTGACCCGAAATAAGAATTTCACTATCACCTGTTTTGGGCTTTAGATTTTGTCGTCTTTTAAGCGATACAGTATTTCCGAATTCATCAGTTACGAGATAACAGGGAACGCTTTCATCTTCATTAATCTGAATATCTTTTAAATCAATCGTTTGTAAAGGTTGCAGAACATTGTTCAATCCCCAAAGGTGCCTGAGTTCTGCGGTCAATTGACCGGGCATAACCCTTACATCATAACAAATATTTGATAATACTTCTTTTGCTTTTTTTGCAATATATCGGGTATCATTTAATTGTCTTTCAATGAAATCATCATTTTTAAAATCTCTCTTTGAAGAAGAAAACCGCTTGGCTTTGTTATAGGGCAACAACCGGAAAGCTCGTTGTGATATAGCTTCCCAACCATCCTCCTGATTTGGGTATTTATCAATACCCCATAATATCGGATCAGGATTTTCACAATAAAATTGATAGGGTGTCTTTTCGCCTTTCATTCTGTTAAAATTTGCCTCACACAAAGTTTTATTCCCAAAACTGTCATCCAACGAAATACTGTAAGGAATGATATGTTCAATCTGAATTGCATTTTCACTACCCAAAAGATTCGATGTGTTAATCACTTTTCCGGTGTATGGGCAAACAACAGGTCCGCTGGCCCTGCTCTCAATTTCTTTATACATCAGGTATTTATGAACATTATCCCTGGAAGGTTGTAAACCGAATTCTGCCAATCGCTGCCGGGCTTCTTCATTTTTATTTTCATTTTCCCTGATTTTTATTGACATTTCCTGTCTTGCACTTTTGTTGTTTCTAAGCTCTCTCCCCATTTCCACATTAATCCGGTCGAAATGAAAATCAGAACCATACTTTTCTCTGTACTTTTCAAGTAATAAATTAACCAATCGTCGGGTTTCATTTAAAGCCTGTTGCACAATCGGATTCCTCAGGTTTTCGATTTCCGGTATTTGAAAAAGCAAATCGTCTGTTTTCTCAATCTCCTGACTATGATGATATAATTGCGAAAACCTTGGGTCATCTTGCGAAAACCCATATCCAAATATTGGTGCCGCCAGTTTATCTTTAATCTTTTCTATTGCTTCACCTTCCTTGTTATCCTCACTTAATATATTGACAACATCCTTTTCAATATCATTATGTTGATCCTTAAAATACTCCCATCTTTTCCCAAAAGCATTCCTAATCCCACCGAGAATGACAGCCCGATCGTATTGGTAGCCTTTCATTAAAAAAGGCATGATATTTCGTATTGCTTTCAGGGATACACTGGCATACCCATCTTTTAGCTTGATTTTCTTAATTTTTTCGATATCTCCGGCATATCCATAATCCTGTTTAAGCTTTAGGAATAATTTTTCATCGTCATCAAAAAAGTAAAAGCAATGCCAGATTTCATCGTATTTATATTTCCAGACTTCCTCTGAAAACAATCCTTTCAGTTTTTTAATAGTCGCATTGCCAACTACTTTGAAATCATCATCATAATTAAACTTCTCATAAGAAAGGTTCAGGCCCTGTGCAATCTTTTTAAACTCAAATCCACCATCCTGACTATTAACTTGGTCAAGAACTTTCTGCCTTTGAATTTCTGAAAGCCTGATATTTTTACCATACTTAATATTATTGATGAATTGATAGGCTCTAAAAAGTTCAAATTCCGGATGAGATACAGGACAAGGCTTTTTGCTTCTTCTAACTGCTTTACCATCATTATCCAAAAGAAACCCTCCATTGCTACTTATTACCGGAAGATTATCTTCAAACCTGCAGTTGGCAATCAGTTGTTTTTGAGATCGCAACGGTCGTTGCCAGAATAATACACTTTCTTTGCTTTTGTGATCAACAACAATGTTTCCATCATCATCATTGGATAATTTTATTTCGCCACCAAGTTTTTCTTTAAGGCTATTTGTTGAATATGAAATGACCTTTTTTTGATAAACAGTATCTCCTTCGATAATTTCTATATTATCATGTCCAAAATTCTCTCGCAGATAATTGATTTTATGTTGATTTCGCTTGTTAGACAATGAACCATGTAAAACACGGGTTTTCTTTGATATTACGAATCGATCATTCAAATCATAATATTCTGATTGCTTGTTCCATATCAGTTCAAATTCAGCAATATACATATCCCTGAGTGTATAGCGCCCTCTAACCCTGATTTCCCTTCCTGATTCATCGGTAATTGTTTTGTAAGGCTCCTTTACTTTGTAAGAAATTGAATTAAGGTATGCTCCTAAAGTGGTGCCTTTGGTTCTTTCTTTTGTTTCATTAATAGGAAGAATGTTTTCTTCCGGCTTTCCCTTCGTAAAAATGGTTGATTCTTCTTTGCTTTTTCTGCTGCTTAAGAAACCACGCCTGTGAATGAAATGATAAAAAATCCTTCCGAGTTCCAATAACGATATCTGTTCATTTATGGCCCTTTCCCTCAAAATATAGGGATTCATCATTATCCATTTTAGAAACTCTTCTGTTTGAGGAAATAATCTCCCTTCATTTTTCTTTGTCCGGTCCCAATTCTTCCATTTATTCAATTCCTCCCTTGAAAGAGGGCACATTCCCTGATCAATCAATAGCTCCAAGAGTTTAATTTTTCTCAATCTTTTTCTGAAATACTGCCTTCGAATTTGCCTTTTTTCCCTGCGTGTTGCATTTCTGGATTTTTCCTTATCTCCCTGACCAATAGTGTCAGGTTCAATGCCAGCAGGAAAAATTCGCACCCCTGTATCAAGAATTTCTTTATTAAATGTATCCACAACCGCCCAGCCAATGCTGTTGGTACCGAGGTCCAGTCCGAGAATTTTCATATTTTTAATGGATTATTGGTAAAAAACGCTGAAAAATATTAAAAAAAGTTGAAATATACGAATTATTTCACTATTTTTGTTTCATTACATCTTATCACAATAAGGCTTTATGCCGAAGGATGTAAATCCTATACTCCCGCTTCGGTGGGAGTTTTTTCTTATCTGAAATTGCTGAGTGAAGTTTTTAAGGCCGATGGTCTAGTGGGTAATAAAGAATTGATTAATTATCTCGATGCCCATCAGTGCACCTAGTGCCAAGGTGGTTGGTTTATTACAATTTTATGATCTTCTTCACGATCATTTGCCGGCCAGCATATACCCGCAGGAAATAGATCCCTGACGGGAGGTGGCTGATGTCAAATTCCAGGGTTCCAGGTTCCAGGGTTCCAGGGTTTTCCCGAAAATATCCAATATTTCGACAACCACCGGCCGCTGACCGCTGACTAACGACTAACGACTGAATACTAACGACTCCCTTCGTCTTTAAGGCGGCATACCGGCCCGATGTCCAGTTGTTTATCCTTTGGAAATTACATGTGCCAAACCCTCCCCCAGAAAACGCCCGCGAAAAGGAAACCTATCAGCATGGGGAGGGGCCAGGGGAGGGGCCGGTACTCAAATATACCACGGGACTGAGCCTCTCAAGGGACTCGAACCCTCGACCTTGAGGCTGTATCAGAAGTCGTTCCATAACATCTTTTTGGTGCTCCGACGGGTGAACCCGTCGGTTCCATTTTTGTAACATATACGGAACCAACGGGTTTACCCGTTGGTACAAGAATAATAAACGGCATACAACAATGTGAAAACGACTTCTTATACAGCCTCATGCTCTACACTTGATTTATCAATTTTTCCAGGTATTTTTTACTTTTTCTTTTTTTGATTCTTTGTTCTTCATTATATGCTTCACTTCTGGAAGCAAATGCACGAGAGTAAACCAACTTCCATGGGATTCCGGATCGGGTAGATTTTTCATGACCAAGATTATGTTCATAAATTCTACGGTCGATGTTGTTCGTGTGACCGATGTAAAGCTTGTCAAATTTTTCACTGAAAAGAATGTAAACGAAATATTCCATAGCCCATCCAAGATAGGAAAGTATAAGTCAATAAATAAATGGTTGGGCTTGAGAGCCTCTCAAGGGACTCGAACCCTCGACCTGCTCATTACGAGTGAGCTGCTCTACCAACTGAGCTAAAGAGGCAAAAAATAATTTCAACGAACCCACGACCTTCCCGCACATACGTGCGGGATGCTCTACCAACTGAGCTAAAGAGGCAAAAAATAATTTCAACGAACCCACGACCTTCCCGCACATACGTGCGGGATGCTCTACCAACTGAGCTAAAGAGGCAAAATTGATGCTGCAAAGATATAAATAATCGCGCATCCGGTATCGTGAGATAGTAAAACAGGAATTCCCTTGAGAGGCTCCAACATTTTGCATTTTACAATAATGTCCATTAATGTCGCGAGCGCAGCGAGCTAATGTCGCGAGCGCAGCGAGCTAATGTCGCAAGCTTCAGCGAGCTAATGTCGCGAGCGCAGCGAGCTAATGTCGCGAGCGCAGCGAGCTAATGTCGCGAGCGCAGCGAGCTAATGTCGCGAGCGCAGCGAGCCAATGTCGCAAGCTTCAGCGAGCTAATGTCCCTTCTTCTGTTCCAGTAGCCACTCCCACATCTCCTCGCTCTCATACGCCTCCGTCCAGGCATCATGGCCCGCTTCGGGATAGATGGTGAATTTTACAGGACTGCCCAGCGCTTTCAGGGCCCCGACCATCTTTTGGGACTCTTCTAAGGGTACCACTTCATCTTTGGCGCCATGGAAAACCCAGGCGGGTAAATGCCTGATTAAACGAGCCTTTCCAGGATCCGCCCAGCCGCAAATGGGGGCAATGGCGGCAAAGCGATCCGGGTAAGCAAAAGCCAGGTTCCAGGTGCCCTGCCCGCCCATGCTCAGGCCGGTCACATAAATCCGGCTGTTATCCACCCTGTAACGTTCCGCCATCTCTGTGAGCAGCATGTCAAGTATCTCCACCGACCAGCGCTGGTCTTCCGGGCATTGCGGCGAAACAACGATAAACGGAAACTGACGGCCTTCTTCGATCATCTTAGGCGGGCCGTTCCGCTTCACCAGTTCCAGCAACTCTCCCCGCTCCCCGGAACCGTGCAGGAATAACAGCAGCGGCCACGTCCTGTCAAGCGTATCATAGCCTTGCGGTAAATACAACAGGAATCGTGACTGCAAATAGATACCCTTACTGGTTTAAACTTTTAAAATATTGCCGGTTTGCTGTGCCATGGATGAGTGAATAGTGAATAGTGAAAAGTGAAGAGTGAAGAGTGAGAAGCAGATAATGAGTGATTGAAGTGATCTTCTTTTCATATTGAGTTTTTGTTACTGCAAATATCGTAAAATTTGCATAGGGCATAGGGCCAATGCTCTAAGCTCTATGCGCTATGCTAATTGTACTCATTCTAAATTAAGCCTGGTCAAAGATTCCTTGCATGGAGATAAGTAAATTTGTCGCATAAAAATAATCAGCAACCTATCATCTAGATTTTATAGGATATTCAAACCATGCGCAACCTTGTTCAACTGATTTTCCTGGTTCTGTTGCCGGTGGCCCTGCTGGGCATCCTGATCTACGACATCCAGAACCTGCCCGGGTATAATAACCTGCCGGAACTGCAGGAACAATATTCGGTGAAAAAGCACCGGATTATTGACCATACCCGCTTTGACGAACTAAAAGGGCCCTTTCCCGACGCCCACGCCATCACGGCGGCCTGCCTGAAATGCCACGTGGAACGCGGGGAAGAAATGCTGAAAAGCTTTCATTTCATGTGGGAAAAAGAGGAGTACATCGAGGGACGGGGAGTGGTTTATTATGGCAAGAAAAATGCCCTGAACAACTTCTGCACCGGCATCGCGGGCAGCGAACGCACCTGTAACCGCTGCCATGCCGGGTACGGTTACAGACATAAAAATTTTGATTTCTCCGACCCGAACAATATCGATTGCCTGGTGTGCCACGATAATTCCAATGTTTACGAAAAAGCCAGGGGGCTGGCAGGGTATCCGGCCGAAGGGACTGATTACCAGAAGGTTTTCGCCAGTCTTTCCTCCCCTAAAAAGTTCAACTGCAGCGGCTGCCATTTTCATAGCGCCGGCGCCGGGCCCTGTGCGAAGACTGCCACACGGCCTACCTGCACAAGGACGACCTGGTCAATGAGCATACGCTAAAGGTATCCTGCAAAACCTGCCATATCCCCACCTATGCAAAGGTGAACCCCACCAAGATGAGCTGGGACTGGTCGACAGCCACTACCCAACTGGAAAACGGACAGGCTATCTCAATTTACAATGCAGATGGGGAGCAGATTTATTTCACCGACAAAGGGACCTTCACCTGGCAGAAGGATGCCATCCCCGATTACGCCTGGTTCAACGGCACAGCCAATCACCACCTGCTCACCGACAGCATCACTGATATCCCGGTCAGGATCAATACCCTGTATGGAGATTACCACGATCCCGATTCGAAGATCATCCCGATGAAGGTCCACCGCGGCAAGCAACCCTACGACCTGGTACACAACAGGATATTGCAGGCCAAATTATGGGACCCCGAAAAGGGCAAGGGAGGTCTGTGGGTCGATTATGACTGGGATGCGGCATTGAAAGCCGGTATGGATTATCTTGATCTGCCTTTCAGCGGGCAATATGGCTTTGTCGAAACCATCTTCAACAACAATGAACCCCCGGAAGGGCTGACAACCTTCGACGAGATCAGCAAGTACCGATTCCGGAAAAAGGCGGCCGCCATCTTCCAGGATGAAGATATGGCCGGCATGGCATTGCCAACGCCTGCGCAGAAAAAGCAAGTTCCTGTCCCCGCCACCACTGTGGTATCGGCCGGGGGTTGTTAATCTTTAATAACAAGCATCATGAAAATTGAAAATATGACCCCTTTGCGCATCGGAATGATCATTATGCTGGTTGTTCTGCTGGCCGGCATCCTGGCTTTTCGTTTCTGGCCGTCAAAGTACAGTATGCCGCTGAAAGAAGCAGCCGCGGCCGCTGCTGATCAGCAGGGTATAGCGCCAATATATTTCTGGAATAAGATCCGATCGGCCGGAACGGTCCCGGTGATTGTCGATATCCGCAGTAGGGAAGCTTTCTCTCACGGTTATATCGACGGGGCCGGGAATATTTCAGGGCCTTTGAATACTAAATTGATTACCTAAATATTATGGAAAACCCCGCTTCAAAATCATAAACCCTTACATTTGCCTAAAATATAAAGGGAATGCAACTTATAGAAGTAACTGATAAAACTACCGAAAAACAATTTCTCGATGTCGCCAGGGTGTTATATAAAGACGATCCCGTGTGGGTATGTCCGCTGGATATGGATATCAGAAAGATATTTAACCCTTCGCTCAATGCATTTTACAAGGATGGCAATGCCATTCGTTGGATACTAAAAGATGATCAGGGAAAGTTGACAGGGCGTATTGCCGCTTTTTACAATAAAAACAAGGCATACCGTTACCAGCAGCCTACAGGGGGTGCCGGCTTTTTCGAATGTATCAATAACCAGGAAGCGGCGCATATCCTTTTTGATGCAGCAAGGGATTGGTTAGACCGCCAAGGGATGGAAGCCATGGATGCACCTGTGAATTTCGGGGAGAATGACAACTTCTGGGGATTGCTGGTGGAAGGCTATACCCATCCGGCTTATGGCATGCCTTATAATCACGCCTATTACCAGGAGCTTTTCGAAAACTACGGGTTCATACCTTATTTCACCCAGATCACCAAACACCTCGACCTGGCCGTTCCATTTCCGGAAAGATTCTGGAAGATCGCCGGGTGGGTGAATAAACGACCGGGTTATTCTTTCCGGCATTTCACCTATAAAGAAGCTGATAAGTTCCTGCATGACCTGAAAGAGATCTATGACCAGGCCTGGGTGAATCATGAACACTTTGTCCCGCTCGATATCGAAGTGGCAAAAAGAGAACTTGAAAGCGCTAAACCAATCCTGGTAGAGGATTTCATCTGGTTTGTATATCATGATGGGAAGCCCGTGGCATTTTTCGTGATGTACCCTGACGCCAACATGATCTTCCGCCACTTTAACGGAAAGATGAATTTTTGGAACAAACTCAGGTTTCTTTACTATAAGAGAACGAAAGAGATTACGCGCCTTCGCCAGTCCATGCTGGGGATCGTGCCGAAATACCAGGGAATGGGACTGGAATCGGCCATCTTCTGGCATCTGCAGGAGCCTGTGCTGGTCAAACGGCCGCATATCACCGAAATGGAATTGTCGTGGGTGGGGGATTTCAATCCCAAAATGATGGCAACACTCGAGGCCGTCGGCGCCAAACCCGGCAAGAAACATATCACATACAGGCATCTGTTCAAGGATGATGCCTCTTTTCAGCAGGCGAAAAAGATCGTTTGAGTGTCAAGTGAGGGTGTCTCAAAAGTCTATGCAATCGGACTAATGCCTGGAATTGAGTCGTGCTCCAACGACTAAAGCCGTTGGTTCCGAGTATGTTACAAAAGTTGGAACCGACGGCTTCAGTCGTCGGACTACTAAAAAAAGAGACTTTTTGACTTTTAAGACAGCCACTTTTTGGCATCTTCCCCATTTTTTTGTATTTTTAGCCGATTGAAAACAGTCAGCTTAATGTACAGTGATGAAAAAAATTATCTCCCTGTTGATCTCCACTTTGCTAATCTTAGGTTCCTCAGCCCAATCCATACTGTTCAGCTACGTCTGTCCTGTTCCCGGATCTCTTGGGATCAACCCGGAACAGGTGCCGATCCTGAAAACCGGATTTCCCTTTGACAAGCGTTCCTTATCCAACAGCCTTGTAACCTTAACAGGCTCAATATCAGGATATATACCCTGCAAATTGGAATTATCTGAAGATCTTCAAACCCTCTTCATTAAACCCGATCGCAAATTTGCGTTTGGCGAGACAATAGAAATTAACCTGCAACCATGGTTGAAATCAATGGAAGGTGAGAATATCAGTGAAATTTACTTCAGTTTCACGACCAGGGAACAACCACAAAAGAAAAGACAACCTGAGCCGGGATGTTGTGCTGCCATCGGATTCACCCCGTTACCAGTTGATAAAGGGGTTCACCGGTTAGTCGCAAACATGACGGACAATAACCTGCCTTCCGATTATCCGGCGCCAACCAGTGTTTATATGGGAAATGGCATTGCCGATAGTTATATTTTCTTTACCCCCAGCACCCGCCTTACACCGCAGTATAATGAATACTTATCCATCTGGGATAATTATGGCACACCGGTTTTCTATCAGAAAATCAACGAGCCGATCACCGATTTTAAAGTGCTGGATGAGGGGATTCTGACATTTGCGGTCAATGGCCGGCAAAACCAGGAACGGGATTGTTATTACCTGATGGACAGCAATTATGATATTTATGATTCAGTTAGGGCGGGGAATGGTTACTATATTGATAATCATGACATCCTGCTGCTGGAAAACGGGCATTACCTGATCCTGATCTACGATATACAGGTTGTCAATATGAGCCAGATTGTGCCGGGAGGTAATCCGGCAGCGCAGGTTACCGGGCTGGTGATCCAGGAGGTGGATCTGAACAGGAACGTCTATTTCCAATGGCGAAGCTGGGATCATTTTGAAATTACTGACGCCACCTGGGATATCAGCCTTACCAGCCCCTGGATCGACTATGTACATGCCAATGCACTGGACCTGGATTCGGATGGCAATATACTTATTTCAAGCCGGAACATGGATGAGGTTACAAAGATCAGTTATTCCACAGGTGATGTCATCTGGAGACTGGGATTAAACGCCAAGAATAATCAATTCAACTTCCTCAATGACCCGATCGGTTTCTCACATCAACATGATATAAGAAAGCTGTCAAATGGGAATTACACGGTGTATGACAACGGCAATCTTCATATCCCTCCGGAATCCAGAGCATTGGAATACAATTTGGATGAAGTAAACATGACAGCGCTGCTGGTCTGGGGTTTTCAATACGACCCGGATATTTACGCTCCGGTTACAGGCAGTAATCAACGCCTGCCAAACAACAACAGGCTGATCGGCTGGGGCGGGCACACCCCGCTGGCCATGACAGAGGTGAATTCCAATAATGAAATTGTATTCGAATTGTACCTTCCCGATACTGTCACCGGTTACCGCTCACTCAGGTATCCCTGGGAATCAACGGTTTTCAGCACAGAGGATAATGTTGACTTTGGCAATTATCACGGCTATATGCTGCCGAAAAAGTACCTGCTCCAGATAGTCAATCACTATTCAGAGGCTATCCAGATTACAAGCTCACATAATCATCAAACTTCTAAATTTTATTCAGAAAATCTGCCCGTTTATATTTCTCCGGGCAGTTCGGCCGAAATCTCACTATTTTTCAAATCAAATGAAGAAGGTCAATTTAAGGATGTCCTGACACTGAACTTCGATAATGAAGACAATACGAAACGAATCGCCTGTCAGTTAGACCTGAAAGGCATGTATGAGCCGAATTTACCATCGGTACAATTCAATCCCGTCAACGGATCAGTCAATGTTGATCCCAATACAGCCATAACCGTGACTTTTTCCGAACCGGTGCGGAAAATCCTTGGCCAGGAATTGAAAGATGCAGATGTGCCCAACTTATTTATTTTTAAAGAATCAAATATTTATGGCAATCCTGTCTCTTTCACCGGTACGGTCAGTGAAGACAAAACAACCATAACCATCATCCCGGATCAGGAACTCCTGGAACAGCAGCGATATTTCATCAGGCAAAAGGCCAATCTTCTGGAAAACTATTATGGTAACCTGATCAACTATTCCGATTTCTGCTTTTTTACAACAGGCTTTAAAGTTTATCTTGATGACCCTCATCCGTACGATGAAATACGCATTTTCCCGAATCCTGTAAAAGATATGATGCATATCACCTCATCCCGTGTTAAAATCGAAAAAGTTGAGATATTCTCAGAAGATGGCAGATTATTGTACACCCGGCATTTCAACCAAAGGGATATCAGCATAAATATTGGTCACCTGCCGGTTGGGATGTACGCCATTCATATACACACCAGGGATAATTATCAGGTCACACGGCAAGTTGTAAGATATTGAAATAAATACACGAAAGTCAATAACAAATATGGGCCTAACTGACATTGCACAATTGACAGATATATTAAAAGAACTGGTCGTAACTTACGGGCTAAGACTGATCGGGGCCATATTTACACTGATTGCTGGTCTGTGGATCATCAGGATACTGGTGCGGGCATTTGTCCGGCTTATGGAGAAAAGGGAAGTGAGCGTTTCGCTCCGCTCATTCCTGAAAACAACCGTCAGGGTTTTGCTGAAGGTATTACTGGTGATCAGCATCGCCACCATGGTAGGTGTCCCGATGACCTCGTTTGTGGCCATTTTAGGGGCCGCCGGGCTGGCTGTCGGCTTAGCCCTGTCAGGCACCTTGCAAAACTTCGCCGGGGGCGTGATCATCCTGTTAATAAAGCCTTTCAAAGTCGGAGATTTTATCGAGGCGCAAGGATATACGGGCACAGTAAAGGAAATCCAGATATTTCATACATTCATGCTGACCGTAGATAACAAGACGATCATTATCCCCAATGGTCCGTTATCCAGCGGATCGCTCATCAACTTTGCCAGAGAGCCTAAACGCAGGGTGGACCTGACGGTGGGTATTTCCTATGGAAATTCTCTATTTTTCCAAAATTCCTTTGTTTGTTGATTTATAAGAAGTTACAACCGGTGTTTTTGTTACACTGTATTTTATAACTGCCTCATTATCAGCAATACTATTTTCTCCCGAGCTATCATTGTGTCA
>JAHYJP010000320.1 GCA_019429055.1 Bacteroidales bacterium | reverse complement strand
ATCATTTGGGTGTCGCCTGGAAATATAGGTAATAATAGTTGTCCCATGACAGCTAAGATAAGTATTATTACTTTACGCGTATCATTGTATTATATACTGATAATCAGTTATAGGTATTGGAAGTCTGTGTATATTAATTGAGATAAATATCAACAAACTTGTTAACATTTTGAGTTAAGATAATTATTAACCGCCCCTCTGACTTTTCGGAGTGGGCTCAAAGAATAGTAAAAGATCAATGGAACGAAGAAGATTTTACTGTATACACAGATTTTCACGGTAAAGAATTGGGCGTATTTTAAGAATATGTTGCACCTTCAAAGATCAGCGTTTTATTTCCCAACAGGGGGTATTTCTGTTTGTTAAATCTTTGCATTGTTTCAAGGATCAAGGGCAGTTGTCTTTTTTTCTTTAACTGGACTTTTATCATTTTTTCGTCGATTTGTATGTCAGCACCATTAAGGACAAATTTATCATACAGGGTTTGTGCTGTAAGGTTTGCATACCGGCCCAGTTCATTGGCAAACAACCGGTAGAGGTTATAAGCCACAATCGACATGGTCAGGTCAAAATCGACTTTGATGACCATCGACGAGGAAACCAGGTTGAGGTGGAAGAACTCAATTTGCTCGGAGATCGTCTTTTCAACCATCCATCGGCGGGCGTATTTGCGGATGATCTGTTCCACCTGTAAATCTGTGTCGTTGGTGATGATCATGGCCGGTTTTATTTTCCCGTTGCCGGTAATGGTAACTTGCCGGATATGCTTTTCATAACCCTTGAGGAAAACCATTTCATCGTAAACGCGAAGCATCCGTTGCTTGTTCCCGGCACATTCCACCCTGACATTTCTCCATCCCTTGGCGGGCAGCTTGTCGATTCGCTCCAAAAGCAATTTACCCCGGCGGCGGATGGTGATAAATTTAACCTGATCCTGGTCCAGCTTCCCCAGGTTCTCATAGTTGGTGAACTTGCTGTCAAAAACAAGATACCTGAGTTTGTTCCCTCTCTTTTTGTCTGCTTGTCGGTAGAAGTCCAGGAACTCAAGGACCACGGCACTTTCATCTTTTTGCAAGACCTCGGCGCTTCCGTAATCGATCAGCCCGCGATCGGGATCATGAGCAAGAACAGCCAGCATACTGGCAAGCGCTTTCCCGCGTTTACCCGACCAGTTGTTTTCCAGGTGGCTGTCATCGCCCCAGTAGGGTATGGTCGTAAAATCAAGGTTGGCGGTATCTTCCAGTAATCCATGCCGAAGCCACAGTTGGTGAAGTTCTTTCAGAAAGTTACGGTTCATACCGGTGGTCACCCGGTCAGAATAAGAAGTATACCAAGCCGTTTTGGGCAAAACATTCAGACCGGCAAATAAACCCATTCCCCGGTCCATGCACCAGGTATCGTCCGAAGAGTAACGCCGGCGGTTGGCCAGTTTCAGCGCCAGGAAACAAAAAACCGAGCAAGACTTGTCAATTACCGATGTCCCCGGATAACCAGACCGGGCAATGAGGGTATCAATGCGGTAATACCTGATCAGGGAAAGGAACATTAATATGCCTGCATTGGAACTTTTGAACGTCTCAGGAACAAAGCTTATCGCAACTGATTTTTCTGCTTCCACCTGCACCTTGTCCAACTGCTGTTTTGCCAGCTTTGAACGTCTGGGCAGGCGGGAAAAGCCTTCTGCAACAACAATATTGTAAATGCTTTTCTCTGACAGGCTGTGTCCCAGGCCGTCCAGGGCAACTTTAATTTCCGGCACAGAATAATATTTCTTACGCATGTCGATGATTACCGCTTTGGCTTCATCGGTTTGCATGGAGATCTTTCGCCCCGGGGAGTTTTCGATAAAGAAGATACTGTCCCTGGGATTCATAACCATTTTCCTGCGGAAAGAAGTCACCAGCGAGGTGAAAGCCCGGTAGGTATAGCCGAAACGATCGGCGACTTCCTGGGCTGGTGCACCGCCAAGGTAGTACATCCGAAGCGCTTCATATTGTTTGTGTGCCACTGATTTTGGCATTTCGAAGAATAATTTTAAGTCCATAATACGGTCTATTATTACTGTGATAAATATATTAAAATATCACTAAATAACAACAGTCCGATATTGTATATTTATTAACAATTTGAATAAAAGCTGTTTATAATTTTTCAAGATAAATTGTATCAAATTAAAAATACAGAATACTGACACAATAAAATTAAAATATACCGTATTTGAAAATTCATTTATGAATCCACATCAATCCTATTCTCCTCATTATCAGAAATTAACGCGAACATTTTTGAAAAAATGCAGAAGTGAAATACGGTCAATTAGTGACGTGAAAATCCGTGTTTAACTTAAAAAAGTAAATTAAAAATTAGGAAAAGTGATGTTAATTGCTTATCTTCAAACCGTTATAAAGAAAAGATTAGACAAAAAACATCACTTTCAGGATGAAAAATACAAAGAAAAAATTACACGGCCAATCAAAAGTTGTTAAAGCCTCATTTACAGGGAATAACATTACCAGGTATTCAGG
>JAHYJP010000060.1 GCA_019429055.1 Bacteroidales bacterium | reverse complement strand
ACAGGATTGTCAACAGCACCACCATAGAGCCCTGAGTGCAGGTCGTGGCTGGGTCCTGTTATTTCTACTTCCATGTAGGCAAGTCCTCTTAATCCTGTTGTAATGGAAGGAATTTTGGGTCCGAGCATAGATGTATCAGAAACCAGGATAACATCAGCTTTAAGTTTTTCTTTATTCTTTTCGCAAAATTTTCCGAGACTAGGAGAACCGATTTCCTCTTCTCCCTCAATCATAAACTTAACATTGCAGGTAAGCTGATTGGTTTTGAGAAGATATTCAAATGCCTTAAAGTGCATGAACATTTGTCCTTTGTCGTCGTTGGCGCCTCTTGCATAAATTTTTCCGTTTCTCACTTCAGGCTCAAAAGGGGGGCTATCCCATAAATCAAAAGGTTCGGCCGGCTGAACATCGTAATGCCCGTAAACCAATACAGTAGGCCACGACATATCAATCATCTTTTCGCCGTATACAACAGGATGGCCTTCTGTTTCCATTACTTCTGCATGCTCGGCACCATCAGCAAGTAGTTTATTCTTTATCCATTCTGCAGCTTTGTACATATCTTCCTTGTGCGATTCCTTGGAGCTAACAGAGGGTATTCTGATCAGCTCAAATAATTCATTAAGGAAACGATCTTTGTTTTCTTCAATGTACTTCTTTACATCGTTCATAATTTTATTTTTTTGAAATGGGTTATTGGATTTTATTATGTTTAAGAAAAAATATAAGGAATAAATTAAGATTAATAAGGGTTTGCATGAAAAAAAATGCTATGTTTACAGTAGCCTGTAAGCAAACCTACATAAATTTTCAGAAAAAAACAGCACACTTTTTAAAAAAGATCGTCTTTAGCTTATATTAACTTTTGCAATCGGAGTATTTTTTTGAGAAGTCGGTTTAAGCCTGAAAAACATAAAGAAAAGTGCCTGAAACTGAGTTAATGTAGCAGAAAAAACCTGAAAGGGGTTATAAAGAATAAGTTCATGTGGAAAAATATTCTTTTACAGAAAAAACATCCTGCCAGATGGATCACTACAATATATGTGGTATTCGGGGTCTTTTGGATCATGTTTTCTGATACCATTGTTGCATGGCTTCTTACCGATGCTGCATCCCTTACAAGAGTACAAACATTTAAAGGCTGGGCATTTGTACTGGGGAGTGGTACTTTGATTTATTTCATCGTATCCTGGATGATAAGGGATTTGCGTAAGGCAAAGCTGAGTGAGGCTGAGAACCGGAAACTTCAGCGCGATTTTTTTAACCGCCATTTTCAGCCTATGTGGCAAACAGATGCCTTTGGATACGGTATTTTTTTTAACAGGAAATGGACTGAGTTTACAGGCTTTTTACCTCCTAAAGATAAACCGCTGGGCTGGATTGATATTGTACACCTTGATGATAAACCTTTCTGTATCGAAAATTTTTCAAAAGGACTTATTAGTAAGGAAGCTTTTACTCTTGAGTTCAGAATAATGGACAAGCATAATGAATACAAATGGGTTTTCAATTCGTGTGCTCCCCAGTTCGACAGAGAAGGAAATTTTACAGGTTTTATTGGTTTTTTGTTTGATATCCAGGATAAAAAGCAGCTTGAGGAGAGGTACAAAAACAGTTCGCGGCGTTACAGTTATCTGTTTGATAACAATCCTCATCCTATGCTTGTTTATGATCTTCAGGATCTTCGCCTTGTGGAGGTTAACAAAGCGGCACTGATGCAATACGGCTATTCTATGGAAGAGATGCTCAATCTCACCCTGACAGAATTGAGGCCTGTTTCGGAAATACCATCTTTTATGGAGCATATGGCAGGGCCCATGCCCGACTATCAGCGAAGCAGCGGATGGTTGCACAAAAGGAAGGATGGTTCCGTATTTCATGCAGAAATCATTGCGCATAGACTTCCTGTTATGAATAACAGAAGAACCAGGCTGGTAATAATAATGGATATTACCGAACAGGTAGAGGTATTCAGGGTTGCTAAAGATGGTGAGCGAAGGTTTAACAGGATATTTGATCATTCTCCTTATGCAACACTTATACTCGATGATAAGCTCAGATTAAAACAGATCAATGCTTCTGCATGTGAAATACTGGGGGCTGATCCCGGAAACCCACCCTTCTATCAGTTACTTGATATTGTTGCCCAGAATTCAATGGATAATATTATTTCCGAAATTGATAAATTATCCCAGAATAAACCTGTGCTTGGTGAAGCTAACTTCTTGCGTTTGAATGGCGATGTTTTTCGTGTACAGTATCATGCCGTGAGCTTTCAGGAAACCGGCAAGCTCAAATACTATTTTTCCTTTAATGATATTGATGAAAAGCATAAAATGCAGCTCACACTTGAGGAATCAGAACGTATAAATGCCACATTGGTAAGCAACCTGCCAGGTATGGCCTACCGATGCAGGAATGATAAATACTGGACCATGCTGTTCATTAGCATGGGTGTTGAAAAACTTACCGGGTACAAACCTTCCGAACTTATACACAACAATCTTGTCGCTTTTGAGGAAATCATTCATGCAAACGATCGTGAAAAAATCAGGGAAATTGTTAAGCATGCTTTGTATGTCCGGAATAAATGCGAAATCCAGTATCGGATCATTACAAAATCAGGTAAGATAAAATGGGTTTGGGAACAGGCCCATGGTGTCTTCAATTTTAATGGAGACATGATGTATATCGAAGGATTTATTATGGACATTACCGAAAGGGTAAAAGCCGAAGAACTTGTAAATAAACAGGTGGAAGAACTTCGCCGGATCAATGAAGAACTGGAAAGATTTTCCTATACCGTTTCTCATGACCTGCGTAGTCCGCTGGTTACCATAAAAGGTTTTATGGGGCTGCTCAGGGAGGACATCAGGGATGGAAATCTTCATGAAACAGAAGAAAGCATGATGCGGATAGAAAATGCTACAGATAAAATGCAGCAACTTCTTGAAGATCTTTTGCAATTGTCCAGAGTAGGAAGGATTGTTAATCCCTATGAAAGTTTCTCGATGACTTCAGCAGCAATGGAAGCTAAAGAGCTGCTTTTTGGATTGATAAGTGAGAAAAAGTGTGAGATTAATATTCAGGAAAATATGCCTTTGGTATTTGCTGACAGATCACGCACACGTGAGTTATATCAAAACCTAATTGAAAATGCCATAAAATTTTCAAGACCAAACGAAAAACCAAAAATTCAGGTGTATTCCACTGAACGCGACGGCAAAACAGTTTTTTGTGTTAGCGACAATGGAATTGGAATTCCCAGGCAATACCAGGAAAAAATATTCGGTCTGTTTAACAAGCTCGACAATAACAGCCAGGGAACAGGTGTGGGTCTTTCACTGGTAAAGCATATTGTTGAAAATCATAAGGGAACCATATGGGTTGAGTCGGATGGGAACAACACCGGAACCCTGTTCTGTTTTACGTTAAACACGGAGAATTAATTCGTCGGAAAATTATAGTTTTATCTTGTAATTAAACAACCAATCACCGGATCGATTCAAAGTGTATTAATCCTTGGTCCTGAATCGATAAGTTTTTGAAAATTGGCCATGTCAAAAAAAAACATCATAATTTTTGAAGATAACCCTGATCATCTGGATCAGATCATTTTATCCTTTCAGAAAAGTGGAAGCTATTTTAACTTTCAGACTTTTGCATCGGCCGATGAATTACCTGAACTGAACCATCCGACCATTCATTGCGATCTGATAATTTGCAGCTGGATTCTGATAAAAGAAAAGGAAGCACAACTGCTTCAAAACCCGCAGGTTAAAAATAAAATACCTGTCATTATTCTTTCTTCGCTGGCTGTGAGAGGAGCAGAAAAATCACTTCTTAAGGCAGGTGCTTTTGACTACTATATAAAAAGCCCTGAAGTTTTTCATTTGTTGCCTGACATTTCCAGACGGGCCATAAGGGAATGGAATAACATTGTCATTAGAAAGACTACAGAGATCCAGCTTTTACAGGCACAGAGCAAATACCAGTTGGTAACTGAAAACATCAATGATCTTATTTGGGAGATCGATGTTGATTTCAATCGTTACCTTTTTGTCAGTGATTCAGTAGACTGGTTTTTGGGGTATGAACCTTCTGAATTTCTCAAAAAGAATTTTAATGACTGTATTCACAAGGACAGTATCAATGATATTAACCTGCTGAGAAATAATATTGCTTCACAATTGGGGAAAGGTAAAGACCCCAGATCAATACTCATCGACCTGGAAGTTAGGTTTCTGCACAAAGATGGTAGCATACGCTGGGGAAATATGCGGGGATTTATGGTGGCTAATGATAAAAACGAGGTGCTTGCAATCTGCGGTATTACAAGGAATATTACCGGGCAAAAAATTGCCGAAAAGCAACTTCAGATTCAGGAAACTTTTTTTCAGACCCTCATTGAGCAAGCTCCATTGGCCATAGTAATTCTTGATAACAATGATAAAATCCAGCAGGTTAACAATCAGTTTCTCGATTTATTTGGCTATACCAAAGATGAGTGTTTAGGCAGCCAGATCAATAAACTTATAGTTCCTGCCGAGCTTAAGGACGAAGGTAAATATCTTTCAAGGGTGGTTGGAGAAGGAGAATACATCAGCACGGAAACCATGCGCAGACATAAATCCGGTGAATTAATTGATGTTCAGATACAAGGCAAGATGGTTTCCCTTAATGATTCAAACCTGGGTGTTTTTGGCATTTATCAGGATATTTCCAAAAGAAAGGAATATGAGAAGCGCCTGCAGAAACTTTCTGAACGCCTTCTGCTGGCAACCAGCTCTGCATCTATTGGCATATGGGATTTCGATTTGAAAACCAAAAAGCTGGTCTGGGAATCAGAAATGTTTATTCTGCATGAAATCAGCAAGCAATCCCTTGCCAACCTTATGGAAGAATGGAAAAATAGTGTGGTTGAAGAAGATCGTGAAAATCTCAGTTTTGTTTTTAACCGGGAGTTAAATAAAAGGGAAAATTTTGAAACGGTTTATCGAATTTCAACTTCAGAGGAGAAAGTAAAGTACATGCGGCTTTTTGCAAGTGTTTTCTTTGATGAAAATGAAAATCCTTCGCGCATTGTGGGCTGCTGCTGGGATATTACCAACGAAATTGAGAATGCCGAGCTGAATAAAAAAGTTGAGATTTCAGCCAAAGTTGCCAATATCAAGCAACAGTTTCTGGCCAATATGAGTCATGAAATACGCTCACCCATGACCGGGATCATTGGAATGACTGATCTGCTTATGCGAACATCTCTTGACGAGCAGCAGAAGGTTTATGTGGAAACCATACGTAAGTCATCAGATGGGTTACACCATTTAGTTAATGATATTTTAGATCTGTCAAAAATTGAGGCAGGTAAGATGGTTATCAAACCCGTCCTTCATAATTTGCGTGATTCCGGAAACGCCATATACAGTCTGTTCCGCGCTTTGGCAGAGCAGAAAGGCTTAAAACTAAGCTTGTATTTTGATCCGTATTTGCCTGAAAAGATCTACGCTGACGAGAACCGTATCTCCCAGATACTGTCAAACCTTATTTCCAATGCCATAAAATTTACACATAAAGGAGAAGTAAAACTATCGTACAGAAAAATAAATGAAGATGCTAATCATGTTTCTTTAAAGATAAGTGTTTCAGATACCGGAATCGGAATAAGCGAGAGCGACCGGCATAAGCTTTTCAGCATTTTCTCACAACTTGATAATTCAGATACCCGCAATTATGAAGGCGCAGGCCTGGGTTTATCTATCTCTGATAAACTGGCCAGTTTAATGAATGCCCGCATTGATGTGGAGAGCGAACCCGGTAAGGGGAGCACCTTCAGCCTGATTCTTAAATGCGCCAAAACAGAAGAAAAACTCCCGAAAAATGATCGCTTTGTAAAACCGGAGCATGTTCAGAAGGATGTTCTTGATTTTAATGTCTTACTGGTTGAAGACAAAGCTACCAATCAAATGGTGATCTCACTCATGCTGAACGAAATTGGTTGCAATGTCGATCTTGCAGTCAATGGAAAAGAAGCATTGGAAAAACTGGATATTCACAAACATGATATTGTTTTTATGGATATCCAGATGCCCGTTATGGATGGGTTAAAGGCCTCGGAGGAGTTAAGAAGGATTTACAGCAAAAAGCAACTTCCTCTCATTATCGGGTTAAGTGCAAAAGCCATGGAAGGTGATGCAGAGTTTTACATTTCAAAAGGGATGGACGATTATCTTACCAAGCCGGTAACCTCAGAGATTTTAAGAAAATGTATCCTGAAATGGAGCCCGGTTGTACAAAAAAGAAAACTCGTTGAGAGATAGCTAAACTTCAGGTATTTCATTTCCTACTATTTTAGCCGATGCCAGGCAAAGAGGTATTCCACCGCCCGGGTGAACACTTCCTCCCGTAAAATATAAATTCCTGAATTTTTTTTTGAAATTGGGATGCCGCAGAAAAGCTGCAAAACGGCTGTTGGAGCTGGGTCCGTAAAGAGAACCACCCCACGACCCTGTTCTGGCCTCAATACTTCTGGGATCGGCCATATGTTCAAGAAGAATGTGCTGTTCAATATCCACTTTCAGCACACGGTTTATCCTTTTAATGATTTGCCTTCGCGCATCAGCTATCATGCTATCCCAGTCCTGGCCCACATTTTCCGGCACGTTGATCATTACATACCAGTTTTCGCTGCCCTTAGGTGCATCGCCCTTTACTGCCTTTGAACTAATAAACAGGTATACAGTGGGGTCTTGACTAATGGTTTTACTTTCGAATAAGTGCATGAACTCCTGCCGGTAATCTTCCGAAAACAGTATATTATGAACTTCCAGTTCAGGAAAACTTTTATTGATTCCCCAGTAAAAAATAAGTGCTGATGTTGACCTCTGGGTCTTTAGTTTAGGGCTAAAGGGCTTGTGATCCGGCAATAGTTTTCGGTAAAGTGTGTCAACATCCACATTGCTTATTACAAGGTCAAATTGTTTGATAGCATTATCGATTTTGAGGGCACTGATTTTCTTCCCCTCAACAATGATCTCCTGTACCGGGGTTTTGTATTTAAAATGCACTCCCTTGCTCTCGGCCAGTTTTACAAGCGATTCCACAATGCTGTACATGCCCTTTTCGGGAAAAAATGCCCCGATATTGTGCTCAAGGTGTGCAATGATATTGAGTGTTGCGGGCGTTTGATAGGGGTCAGAGCCATTGTAAGTGGCATATCGATCAAAAAGCTGAACAATTTTAGGATGCGAAAACCAGCTCATATTTTTTTTGTGCATACTGGTAAAAGCATCTATTTTATGCACCTTTAAAAGCGATTTCCGGAAGTTCGGTGTGGTGAAGTTTTTTAACTTATGCAATGAGTTGAACATGAAAATTCCGGAAGTAATATCATAAAGAATCCGGCTTTTTTTCAGAAATCCCGAAATTCTTTCCCCGGGAACACCGGTTGCCTGTTCCACTTCGCTTGCAAACTTTTCCGTGTTCTGCCAGGCGTTTACAATAGTTCCATCATCCCAGAAATACTTACAGGATGCATCCAGTTTTTGATATTTAAAATGATCTTCAGGTTTTTCTCCAAAAAGCTCAAAGAGTTCATCCACCATTTGGGGAAGGGTAAAAAGCGAAGGGCCGGTATCAAATCGAAAGCCTTTATCCCTTATTTGTGATATTTTGCCTCCGGGAATTTTAGCCTGCTCATATACCGTAACGTCATAGCCTTTGGCTGCCAGTCGCAGTGCGCTGCCTATTCCTGCGATCCCTGATCCTATGATTGCTGCTTTTTTCAATTTTCTGAATTCAATTCATTATACCACATTCAATTCATTTTGTATGTAGCATCTGGCTAATAACATCATTTTACGGGAATTGGGAATACGGAAGCGTTTTTCCAGCAGTGCATCGGGTTCTGCTCCACGTATCTTCTCCAGCAGTTTCAGGTAATAGCTGTAGGCCAGGAAGACACCCAGACGCACATCTTTCCTCAATAACTTAATTCCTGCGTAAGCTTCTTTAAAATCCTGATCAATTTCTACTTCAATATCCTTTTTCATACTCACGTCAAAGTTTTCAAAATCCACTTCCGGAAAATAAACTCTTCCCCTGTCATGATAATCGGAAAGCATATCGCGCAGGAAGTTCACCTTTTGGAAAGCTTCGCCCAGTTTGCGGGCGGGATAGATCAGGCTTTTATAGCCATCATCATCACCATGATAAAAAACCTTCAGACACATCAATCCGATCACTTCAGCCGAACCGTAAATGTAGCGGTGGTATTCCTCGCGATTGTAACGGTCCTTAAAGAGGTCAAGCTCCATGCTGTAGAGAAATGCTTCAATATGTTCACGTTCAATCTGGTATTCATTTACTGCCCATTGAAAACTGTGCAGAATGGGGTTTGTGCTGAATTTTCTCTCTATAGCTTCATAGGTATCTTCGGAGAAACGCTTCAACAGGACTTCTTTGTTCTGGTCATGAAATGTATCCACAATTTCATCAGCAAAACGCACAAAACCGTATATGGCATAAATGGCCGGGCGGAATCTTTTCTTCAGCATCCATACACCCATTGAAAAGGATGTGGAATAATTCAAGGTAGTTCGTTTGCTGCACTCCAGTGCATTACGCGTGTAAAAGTCCATATTTTTTTGCTATTCGTTCTACAACCAGTTTTGAGCTTATTACCGCCATGGGCAGGCCTGTACCGGGCAGGGTGCTTGCTCCCACGTAAAAAACATTTCCGAATTTCTCATCAAAATTTTTAGGCCTGAAACTACCGATCTGGTTCAGGTCGTGCCCAAGTCCTAGTCCGCTTCCTTTGTAAAGGTTAAAAGCGTTGCCCCATTCAACAGGAGTCATAACAGTTTGCGATACTATGTGTTTATTAAGATCAAACTTCATTCGCTCCGAAAGATCACTTATGATATTTGCAGCAATCTTATCCCTGTCTGACCAGTCGGGCTTGAAACGCAGGTCGGGCACGGGGCAAAGTACAAAGAGTGCATCCATTCCTTCAGGCGCACTTGACGGGTCGCTGCGCGAAACCACGTTTACATAGTAATAAGGCTTTTCGAAAGTGATAGAATTCTTGAAAACTTTTTTGGAATACTCTTCAAAATTATCGCCCAGGTAATAATTATGAAGCGGTACTTCATCAATTTTGCGGTCAATGCCAAGATAAAGGGTAAAGGGGGCCAGTGTCCAGCGCATCTTATCGAGTTTCTTCTCTGAGAAGGCGGGCCTTTTCAAAACCTTGCTCCTGAAAAATGCAGCATCGCTATTTACTACATACACATCGGCAGTCCATTCCTTGCCGTTCTGATCGGTGAAAGATTTAAGCCGGCCCTTTTCTTCTTGAAAATCGACTATCTCGGTATTGTAATGAATTTTTATGTTCTTTTTATTCATCTCATTAATCAATCCTTCAACAATTTTATACATGCCGCCTTCCACATTATGATAGCCATCATGCACCAGTTCGGTGTAGGATAAAAGCGTATAAATGGCAGGTGTGTCAAAGGGTGTAGCACCCAGGAAAAAAGCCACCAGCGAAAAAATTTCCTTCACTTCGCGCGAATCAAAGTGCCGGTCCAGTTCACCCCAAACGGATCTCCACATTTTGGGAAGGTACTTTGGTGGAACCGTAGCCATGGCAAGCAGATAATCGAAAAGATTATCATAATTACGTTTCAGGATCTTATGTTCCACATCATGAAAGAACTTGCCCCCCGATCGGAGAAAATTCCCCATCTTACGCTTAAAATCAGGTTCGATGGCTTCAAATTCTTTTGCCAGAAGGTCAAGGTTTTTATGGATGGAGTACTTTCTGTCGGATCCCCTGAAATTTACAACATAGAGTTTATCGAGCTCCTTAAAAGTAAAGGGCATCTCAATTTCAGCATCTTTTACAAAATCTTTGAATTCGTAGGTCATGCTGAAAAAGGTGGGACCCATATCAAAGGTGAATCCGTCTTTTTTGATCTGGTTCAGTCTGCCTCCCGCCTGAGAGCTTTTTTCAACCATTTCCACCTGATAGCCTCTTCGTGCCAGACGAAGTGCGGTGGTCAGCCCTCCGAGCCCGCTTCCGATAATCAGTACTTTTTTTGTCACTGGTTGTGCTTTTTATGCCTTGTAAACAAGTCAAATATAAGAAAAGTTGTATGTGAATAGAAAAAATATTTTATGAGTGACGGTTATGAGGATTGATGGATGAAGATATTTTTTTTCAACCAAAAAAATCCTTAGGTTTGCGTCCCATTTACAAATGCATGGCTATGGAAAAATATACAGATATATTGACTGCTGAAACGGGACTTCAGGCCTGGCAGGTAAATAAAACCGCCGAACTGCTGGCACAGGGAGCAACTATACCCTTCATTTCGCGGTACCGGAAAGAAATGACCGGGTCGCTTGATGAAATACAAATCGCTGTGATTCGCGATCGCCTGCATCAGCTGGAAGAGCTGGATAAAAGGCGTGATGCTATATTGAACAGCATTCGCGAGCAGGAGAAACTTACTCCCGAACTGGAGAAGCAGATCAACGATGCTGTAACGATGGCTGTACTGGAAGATCTTTACCTGCCATACCGGCCCAAAAGAAAAACCCGCGCCACCATGGCCATTGCACGCGGACTGGAACCCCTGGCTAAAATGATTTTTTTGCAAACCAATATAGATGTGGAAGAAAAAGCCCTTGCTTTTGTTGATGATGAGAAGGATGTGCCCGATGCGGATGCTGCCCTGGCCGGCGCCCGCGATATCATTGCCGAATGGGTAAATGAAGATGCCCGCGCAAGACAAAAGATACGCCGACTCAATGAACGGAAAAGTATTTTAGCCTGTAAGGTGGCCAAAGGAAAAGAAGCAGAAGGTGAGAAATACGAAAGCTGGTTCGACTGGTCGGAACCGGCTCCCAAGGCTCCTTCGCATCGTTTACTGGCCATGTTTCGTGGTGAGAATGAAGGTTTCCTGAAAGTAAGTATTGAGCCCGATGAAGAAGAAGCCCTTGAAATGCTTGAAGATATGTTTGTAAAGGGCCGCAACCAGGCATCGGAACAGGTGCAGATGGCTGTTAAAGACAGCTATAAAAGGCTGATGGCACCCTCCATGGAAACAGAGATGCGGCAGCTCTTCAAGCTGAAAGCCGATGCAGAAGCCATCAGAGTATTTGCTGAAAATCTCCGCCAGTTGCTGCTTTCACCGCCACTGGGGCAAAAAAATATACTGGCCATCGACCCGGGGTTGCGCACCGGTTGCAAGGTAGTGTGTCTCGACAAGCAGGGAAAACTCCTTCACAACGAAAATATTTATCCCCACCCGCCGCATAATAAACGGAAAGAAGCCGCTGCCAAAATCCAGAGCCTCGTAAATGCCTACGATATTGAAGCCATCGCCATTGGCAATGGCACCGGCGGACGTGAAACCGAATCGCTGATTCGCAGCATCCGTTTCCCAAAGGATATTATGGCAGTTATGGTCAATGAAAGTGGTGCGTCGGTATATTCGGCATCCTCGGTTGCCAGAGAAGAATTTCCGGACTATGACGTTACTGTGCGCGGATCGGTGAGTATTGGTCGCCGCCTGGCCGATCCGCTGGCCGAACTGGTAAAGATTGATCCTAAATCCATCGGGGTGGGGCAGTACCAGCACGATGTGGATCAGAAACTGCTGAAAAACAGTCTGGATGATGTTGTGGTCAGTGCAGTGAACGCCGTGGGTGTGGAGGTAAATACTGCCAGCAAGGAACTGCTGACCTATGTATCAGGACTGGGACCCGTTTTGGCTAAAAATATTGTGGAATATCGGAACGAAAACGGGCCCTTTACTTCACGTAGTTCCCTGAAAAAAGTGCCGCGCTTTGGCGCCAAAGCCTTTGAACAAGCTGCAGGTTTTATGCGGGTGAGTCAGAGCAAAAACCCCCTCGACAAAAGTGCCGTGCATCCCGAAAGCTATCACATTGTGGATGCCATGGCCAAAGATCTGGGGGTTGAAGTATCGGACCTGATGAAAAAAGAAGAACTCCGCAAACAGATCGTGCTGGAAAAATACAAAACCGAAACGGCAGGTTTACCGACCTTGAAAGACATCATGGCCGAACTGGCCAAGCCCGGCCGCGATCCCCGAAAGGAGATCGAAGTATTTGAATTTGACCCGTCGGTAAAAAGTATCCACGACCTGCGCCCCGGAATGAAACTGCCCGGCATCGTAACCAATATCACTGCATTTGGTGCTTTTGTGGATGTGGGTGCCCACCAGGACGGACTCGTGCACATCAGCCAGATGGCCGACCGGTACATCAGCAATCCGTCAGAAGTGGTAAAACTCAATCAAAAGGTTATGGTTACCATTATGGATGTCGATGTGGCGAGGAAGCGGATTCAGATGAGTATGAAAGAAGGTTGAGAGGCTGAGCGAGAGCGAAGTCCCGAGAGCGTGAGCGATTCGGGATTGAGAAGTTGAAAAGTTGATGGGTTAAAAAGTTGAAAATCCGAAATCCGAAATCCGAAACAAGGCGAAGCCGGGCTCAGCTTATCTAATTCCGAAAAATCAAAAATAAATTCTCTGCGCTCACCGCGCCTTGGCGTCTCCGCAGTAAACCCTACCTGTACCCAAACCGCCCCAGTTGCAAATCATCATCCCGCCAGTTTTTGCTCACTTTTACGTGCAGATCGATGAAAACCTGCTTGCCTACAAACTCTTCAATGTCTTTACGGGCCTGAGTGCCGATGCGTTTGAGAGCACTTCCCTTATGCCCGATTATGATTCCCTTTTGCGAATCGCGGGCCACAAAAATGACGCATCTGATGCGTACAATTTTTACTTCTTCCTTGTACTCTTCTACCGCCACTTCCACTGAGTAGGGAATTTCTTTCTGGTAATTCAGCAGGATTTTTTCCCTTACAATCTCGGCAATAAAAAACCGCATGGGTCGATCGGTAAGTTCGTCTTTGGGAAAATAGGGCGGATTCTCAGGAATGATCTCCAGGATCTTATTCATTACCTGGTCGAGATTGAAGTTGTTCAATGCTGATATGGGCAGAACCATAAACGAAGGAAAATCGCGTTTCCACTGTTCGCACTTGGCCACCACCTGATCCTGACTGGCAAGATCGATCTTGTTGATGAGCAGCAATACAGGAACATCGGTCTTCTGAAGCTTATTCAGGATCTTCTCATCCTTGAAATCATCATCCACTTCCGTAACCAGGATAAAAAGATCGGCATCTTCCATGGCCGACTGCACAAAGCTCATCATGTGTTCCTGCAACTTGTAGCCCGGTTTTATGATACCCGGAGTATCTGAAAAAACGATCTGGTAATCATCGTCGTTGGCAATGCCCAGTATACGGTGTCGGGTGGTTTGTGCCTTGGGAGTTATGATGGAAAGTTTTTCACCCAGCAGGGCATTCATCAAAGTGGATTTGCCCACATTAGGTTTGCCTAAAATATTTACGAAACCGGATTTGTGCATATGATCTGTATTACTCAAAATGGAAATTGCTGATTGATAAGTGGATAATGTTACGGGATTGCAAAAGTACAATTTTAAATTGATTTTGCCTTCCGATAGTTTGTGAGTGAATAAAATTGTTGTATCTTTGCACCTGCAAAACGGAACCGATTTTAGTTTTGCATCGTTCTTGAGAAAACAAAGCACAAAGCTTTCAAAATATATTGCGGGGTGGAGCAGTGGTAGCTCGTCGGGCTCATAACCCGAAGGTCGCAGGTTCGAATCCTGTCCCCGCTACTAAGAAGCCCTTCAGCATTTTTGCTGAAGGGCTTTGTTTTTTGTGATCCCAAAGAGCCCACCAGCCTCTATGCAGATTTGTGAAACCTGATTTTTGCATACTCTATACCCCATGATTATTTGACAGATTCTGTTTTACTTTAAAGAGTAAATAAAGCCGGTGCATTGCATGATAAATTAGAAAATTCCTTCTGAAATTGCAAAAGTGGTATATATTTGCTGATATAAACGAATTTGGGCTAATGGTAAAAAAGACAAATGACACATTGATAATGAACGATGAATAAAAATCCAGTTAACTTAACATGAACTCAATTGCTTTTATTGATACCGAAATTGATCCTACGACCGGCAAGATTCTTGACCTTGGAAGTATCAAAGATGATGGAAGTTATTTTCATAAAACTTCGGTTGCTGAGTTCATTCAGTTTTTAAACGGAACGCAATTCATTTGTGGACACAATATTTTTAAACACGATATAAAGTATATCAGCAAAGCTCTAACGGATGCAGGAGTTAACCCGGCAAACATTATTGACACTTTGTTTCTTTCCCCGTTACTTTTTCCTGCCAAACCCTATCATGCACTATTAAAAGACGATAAGCTACAATCAGAAGAGACAAATAACCCCTTGAATGATTCAATCAAAGCTAAAGACTTATTCAATGATGAAATTGCAGCATTTAAACAAGCTGATGAAACGCTTAAGCAAATTTTCTATTTGCTGTTAAATGACAAGAAAGAGTTTAAGTCCTTTTTTCGTTTCATTGCATATACGAGCGAAAGCAGAGAGCTTGAGAATATTATTCGGCAAAAGTTTGAAAATGAAATTTGCGAACAAGCTAACCTCATTAAAATAATTGAACAGTATCCGATTGAACTTGCTTATTGCTTATCTCTTATAAGCTCATTTATACATAATAAAACAATCCATTCAATTACACCTCCCTGGGTGCTTAAAAATTATCCGGAAGTTGAACAGATAATGTTCAAATTGCGAAATAAACCTTGTATCAGCGGCTGTACTTATTGTAACAGCGCATTAGACGTACATAAGGGATTGAAGAGATTATTTGGTTTTGATTCTTTCAGAACCTACGGAGGCGAACCTTTGCAAGAGAAAGCGGTTAAAGCGGCAGTGGACAACAAATCAATTCTGGTTGTTTTTCCTACTGGTGGCGGAAAGTCGATCACTTTTCAGGTTCCTGCTTTAATGAGTGGTGAAAATGCAAAAGGGTTAACTGTAGTAATTTCTCCCTTACAATCGCTAATGAAAGATCAGGTTGATAACCTTGAAAAAGTTGGGATTACAGAGGCCGTAACAATAAACGGATTGCTTGACCCGATTGAAAGAGCAAAATCTTTTGAGAGAGTTGAAGATGGTTCTGCATCCATTCTTTATATCTCGCCCGAGTCGTTGCGATCCCGAACAATTGAACGATTGATTTTAGGAAGAAAGATTGCTCGTTTTGTAATTGACGAAGCTCACTGTTTCTCTTCATGGGGGCAGGATTTCAGAGTCGATTATTTATATATCGGCGATTTTATCAGGTCAATTCAGGAAAAGAAGAATCTTCAGGATGGAATTCCTGTATCTTGCTTTACGGCTACGGCAAAGCAAAAAGTGATTGAAGATATCCGTTATTACTTTAAAGAAAAACTTTCTCTTGAATTCGAACTGTTTACTTCAAAAGCCTCAAGAACAAATCTTCATTATAAGGTTTTTGAAAAGGGAGATGAAGAAGAGAAGTATCTGGCAGCGCGAGATCTGATCGAAGAAAAAAACTGTCCAACAATAATTTATGTATCAAGAACGCGAAAGGCATATCTGCTTGCAGAGCGATTGACCAATGATGGGTTTAATGCAAAACCCTATCATGGCAAAATGGATGTTAAGGAAAAAACTTCCAACCAAAATGCTTTCATCTCAGGTGAAGTCTCAATAATGGTTGCAACTTCTGCTTTCGGAATGGGGGTTGACAAGAAAGATGTTGGTATGGTTATTCATTATGAAATTTCTGATTCACTCGAAAACTACATTCAGGAAGCAGGGAGAGCAGGTCGGGATGAAAATATTGTTGCAGATTGTTTTGTCTTATTCAATGAGGAAGACCTTAGCAAACATTTCATCCTGCTGAATCAAACCAAGCTGTCTATTAAGGAGATTCAGCAGATATGGAAAGCAATAAAAGATATTACAAAGTTTCGTTCAAAAGTATCAAACTCTGCCCTGGAAATTGCCAGGAAAGCCGGATGGGATGATAATGTTGTTGAAATAGAATCAAGGGTTACAACAGCCATTGCTGCATTGGAAGATGCCGGTTATTTAAAGCGTGGGCAAAACATGCCAAGGATTTTTGCCAACAGTATTCTCTCCAGAAATGCACAGGAGGCCATTGAAAAAATCATGGCATCTGAAAGATTTGACGAAAAGCAAAAAATAAATGGGATACGGATTATCAAGAAGCTCTTTTCAAGCAAAAGCAGAAAACATTCAAATGAAGAGTCAGCCGAATCAAGAATTGATTACATCAGCGACCATTTGGGTATTGTAAAAGGAGAGGTAATAAATATTGTGAACCTCCTTCGTGAGGAAAAGATCCTGGCTGACACAAAAGATTTGACAGCCTTTATCAAAAAAGGTGATAATAAAAACCGCTCTCTCAGCATTCTCAACACATTCAGCAAGTTAGAAAACTTCCTGCTTCCTGTATTTGAAGAAAAGGAAAAAACATTTCACATTAAAGAGCTGAACGAAGAAGCTGAAGCCAAAGATTGCGAGGATGTGAGCACCCACAAGATAAAAACGATCATTAATTTCTGGGCAATTAAAAATTGGATTAAACGCAAAAACCTGGAATATTCAAAAAATCATGTTGTGGTGCTTTCCCTTCACCCTCAAGACGTTTTGCAGGAGAAACTGGAAAAACGACATGAGTTATCAAGGTTTATTGTTGATTTCCTTTATGAAACAAGTAATATGAAAATTTCTGCAGAAGATGCGCAAAAAGAAGAAGTATTGGTTGAGTTTTCCGTTCATGAATTGAAAGATGCATTTGAAAATTCAATAGCAAGTTTTGGTAAGAAAGTTACAATTGAGGATGTTGAAGATGCGCTGTTTTACTTGTCAAGGATTGATGCAATCAAAATTGAAGGTGGCTTTCTTGTTGTTTATAATCAACTGACTATTGAAAGACTGGAGAATGACAAACTAAAAAGATATACCAAGGATGATTATCAGAAACTCAATCAGTTTTATGAAAACAAGGTTCAGCAAATTCATATCGTTGGCGAATATGCTAAAAAGATGATCAGCGACTACAAGGATGCTTTGCAATTTGTAGAAGATTATTTTAAGTTAAATTATGGTTCATTTCTTAAGAAGTATTTTCCGGGGAGCAAGGTTGATGATCTCAAGCTCAAAATGACCCCCGGGAAATTCAAGCAGCTTTTTGGAGAGTTATCCCCAACACAACTGAAAATTATCAAAGATAATGTAGCAAAATACATTGTTGTCGCGGCAGGTCCCGGAAGCGGCAAAACCAGAGTCCTGGTCCACAAGCTTGCTTCTTTGCTCCTGATGGAAGATGTAAAACATGAGCAGTTGCTCATGGTTACTTTCTCCAGGGCAGCGGCAACAGAATTTAAAATACGACTGCTTAAGTTAATTGGTAATGCAGCCAACTACATTGAAATTAAAACCTTTCACTCTTATTGTTTTGACTTGCTGGGAAAAGTTGGAAGCTTGGAAAAGTCTGGTGAGATTTTAAAGAAGACAGTTGATAAAATCAATAATAATGAAGTTGAAATTAGCCGGATTACCAAAACAGTTTTGGTGATTGACGAAGCCCAGGATATGGATGAAGATGAGTTTAAACTGATAAATACCCTGATGGAGCAGAATGAAGAAATGAGAGTGATTGCAGTGGGTGATGACGACCAGAATATTTATGAATTCAGAGGCTCCAGTTCAAAATATCTTGAACAATTTATCCAGGTAAACAAAGCTGTTAAACATGAATTGGTTGACAATTACAGAAGCAAAAAGAATCTTGTTGATTTTACAAATCAATTTGTTAAAAGGATTCGTAACCGATTGAAAAATACTCCAATAATTCCAAAGCAAACCGACGACGGGAAAATAAAACTGGTTCGTTATCAAAGCGATAACCTCATAACTCCGCTTGTTAATGATATACTCTCTACCGCACTTACAGGAACTACATGCGTGCTTACAAATACAAATAACGAAGCGTTGCAAATTACAGGGTTGCTTTTAAAAAATGGTATACAAGCAAAGTTGATTCAAAACAATGATAATTTTAGTTTGTATAATCTTTCAGAAGTCAGATACTTTCTGGAGCGATTGAATTTCGATGATGAAGGTTTCACCATTAGCGAAGAAGTTTGGCTAACTGCGAAAAGGGAATTGATAAACAAGTTTAGCAAAAGCAATAAGCTGGAAATTTGTTTAAACATCATCAAGGATTTTGAAGCCACAAACCCAAAAAAGAGGTACAAATCAGATCTGGAGGTATTCATTCGCGAATCCAGGCTGGAAGATTTATGTAATCACAACGTAGAAACAATCCTCGTTTCAACTATTCACAAAGCAAAGGGGAAAGAGTTTGATAATGTTTTTCTGATGCTTGAAAACTTTAACCCTGAAACTGATGAAGCCAAACGACAGTTGTATGTTGCCATGACAAGAGCAAAAAATAATTTGACAATTCACCTGAACTCAAATTTTCTTGATAATATTTTTGCAGAAAATTTAGAACGAGTAGAAGACAATCAGTCTTATCTTCCCCCAAATGAACTGGTAATGCATCTGACTCATAAAGATGTTTGGCTTGACTTCTTTATTAACAAACAATATCCGGTCTCCCGGTTATCAAGTGGAGATGTCTTGACTTTGAGCGATGATGAATGTTTGAGTTCAAAAGGACAATCAGTTTTAAAATTCTCCAGACAGTTTGTAAGCCAAATTGAATCAATGAAAGAGAAAAATTATGAATTGAAAAGTGCAAAAGTTAATTTTATTTTATTCTGGCTGAAAGAAGGTGCAGACCATGAAGTGAAAATTATTTTACCGGAACTTTACTTTGAGAAACAACAGAATAATGACCGGAAAAATGAGTAAAAAACTTCCTGATCTGGTAAATATGTCCCAAAGATTTGCCTTGCTGATTTTCAATTCACCGGTCATCCAAGTCCTTTAGCCTGTTCAAACTTTCTTATCGGACAGGAAACCGCCCTCCAATCATCATCCATTGTATAATTACCGGTTCACTAAAGTTCTATTTGCTGTCGAAAGAAAACATTGGCAAGCCCATAGCATTGGTGGTGGAAAACAATAGAGTGGCAATGCCTATGGTTATGGCTGCGTTAGTTGGCGGAAGATTTCATATTGGCGGAAGCTACCCTGAAGATGAAATAGACAGGATGATTGGAATTTTGAAGGAAGAGCAATA
>JAHYJP010000319.1 GCA_019429055.1 Bacteroidales bacterium | reverse complement strand
GGTTTCATGGTAACCGGCTGTGTAATGCTATGCCATGCCATATCATTGAGTCCGAAACTGAGCTGGCGAACCGTAGCATAAGCTGCATGAAAATTGCCGGTTTCAATGATCTTCTCCACCAGTTCAGCCGGAATGGGTTCACCGGTTTCGTAATGTCTGGCAAACAAATCCAGAAACTCACGCTCTACGGCCCAGTTTTCCATGATCTGCGAAGGAAGCTCAACAAAATCCCTATAAACGCTGGTGCCTGACAGATCCACATAATTTACATCTGACATCATACCATGCAGAGCATGCCCGAATTCATGCAAAAAGGTGGTTACTTCATTAAAGGTGAGCAGCGACGGTTTGGTATCTGTTGGTTTGGAAAAATTACATACCAGGGAAACCTGTGGTCTTATATCCTGTCCGTTTTTACGGTATTGCTCGCGGAAGCTGGTCATCCATGCTCCGGCACTTTTTCCGGGTCGTGGGAAAAAGTCGAGGTAAAGCAGGGAAAGAAATCTTCCATCCTCATCATAAACTTCATAAACAGTAACATCTTCGTGATAAACGGGGATATCGTTATTTTGCCTGTAAGTAAGCCCCCAAAGCCTTTTGGAAAGATCAAAAACTCCCTCTTTAACCTTTTCCAGCTGAAAATAAGGACGGGTAAGCTCCTCATCGAAATCATATTTTTCCTGTCTGAGTTTTTCGGCATACCAGGCCCAGTCCCATGCTTCTATTTTCTGATCAAAGCCTTTGGTTTTGGCAAATTCCTGCACATCGGCAAGTTCCTTTTTTGCCACAGGGAATGATGCATCGGCAAGTTCTTTCAGGAAAATGTTTACAGTATTTGCACTTTTCGCCATGGTTTCTTCCAGCACAAAATCAGCATGAGAGGGATAGCCCAAAAGATTTGCCCTTTCGAGTCTGAGATTGGCAATACGGGTAAGAATTTCTGTATTATCGTATTCGTTGCCCTTGTATGAACGAGTTGAATAGGCCATATGAACTTTCTCACGAAGGTCGCGCCGGTCGGAATATCTCATAAAAGGCCCGAAACTCGGAGCATGAAGAGTGATGACCCAACCTTCCAGTTCTTTACTTTTTGCGGCTTGTGCTGCAGCATCTATAGCAGATTGCGGCAAGCCAGAAAGTTCAACCTCATCAGTAATATGCAAAAACCAGCCATTTGTCTCAGCCAGAATATTATCACTGAATTTCAGCGAAAGCTCTGAAAGTTCGCGGGATATCTCGCGCATCTTCTGCTTTTTGTCATCAGGAAGTGCGGCACCATTGCGGGCAAAACTTTTCCATGTTTTTTCAAGAAGCATCATTTGTTCCGGGGTAAGATCAAAGTTTTCACGCTGATCATAAACCTGCTTTACTCTTTGAAACAGTTTTTCGTTAAAGAGAATATCATTGTAGAAATCAGTTATCAAAGGAGATACATCACGGGCAATCTGTTGCATCTCCTCATCTGTTTCAGCGCTGTTGAGATTGAAAAAGATACTGCTGATTCTTGATAACCTTTCCCCGCCCTGCGAGAGAGCTTCAATGGTATTGGAGAAATCAGGAGCTGTTTCAGCATTGGCAATGGCTTCAATCTCATTTCCTGCTTCTTCTATTGCTGCTTTAAAGGCCGGCAAATAATGTTCATGCCGGATACTATGAAACGGAGGTGTTTCATATGGAGTTTTAAAATCTACCAGCAAGGGGTTGGTTTCAGTTTCTTTACATGCGCCAAGACTCAATAAGATCATAAATGTAACAAGGGTTTTAAAAATGGTTTTCATTGGATTTAAGGTATAGAAACAAATTTTCTTGACTTAAGTTTAAACACGCTTGATAATCAGGCACTTTTATCAAAATAACGTACTGATAATCAGGTATACAATGTTACATCTATTTATTAAAATTTTAAGCATTGGCTGAAAAAAAATACCGAAAAAGAATTGCAGGTAAGAACACCGAAAAAAACCTCTGGTTAAACAGGTAATATCACCTATGAAATATGGTTGTATTATCCAAAAAATACCGAAAGTATATTTAGTAATTTCGTCAGGTAACAGAAAGCCACCTGATTTGACATGGGCAACCGGCAAAATAATGTTGCATCAAATGCAAAATATGGAATGTTAATTTACACTACAGACAACAACATACTCAATGATTTCAGGATATGTGAGAAGGAATTTCCGGCACATGATCCCAGGCTGCTTTTTACATTAAACGAGATTAAGAAAATTACCGTGTCAAAAGCAGACCTGAAATATTCAGCCGTCGTAAAACTCCTCGCATTCGTATTTCTTATTTCATGGATACCTTTTCTGCTTCACGGGCAGGAACCTATGTGCCCCGATAGTCCATCGTTCATTGTTGACGTAAGTGCCTCACCCAATGAAACCTGGGAAACATTGCAGATAATCCCCGATAACCCTTGCTGTGATTTTGGCCAGCAGTTTAATTGTATAGAACTTATTCTGATCATGCATCCCGAATCACAAGGTGTAAACATCGGTTTTACAACTGCACAGGGCAGTTTTTACTATACAGTGGA
>JAHYJP010000318.1 GCA_019429055.1 Bacteroidales bacterium | reverse complement strand
GGTGGAGTTTAAGCCGTTTCCGTAGGGTTTGGTGGAATTATCCAAAACCACAGGGGATCCGGAAATTCTTCTAAAAAGAATCTTCCTTCAATTTAACAATAACCTCCGTTACCGCACCATTCAAAATACCGGTCTTCTGATCGGATATCATATCCAGTTCGGCTTTGAATGCAAGGGTTTTGCCCTGATCATCGGTTATTCGCTGCAATGTTTCCTTTTTAATGGGGATTTCATTTCTCAGCAGCCATTTTTCTACAAGTGCAATACTGCCAATACCCAATTTATCAAATACTTTTTGTTTTTCTTTTAAATTCATGACTTTTATATTTTGGTTATACTCAGGATTTTTTCACGGCAAGAGACCCTTTATTGCACTTCTGGCTTTTGATGAGTAATGAGATCAAAAACCACAAATGCAACTTATGCACGGGTTTTTCATCTTCGGAAACCCATTTTCCGGTGTTTCACAAAAGGCTTTTCCTCTTCGCAAAGCTCTTTCAGGCGGTTAATATTCATGGGTTTATTATCCACGACTTTTTCCACCATATATTTGCGTACCACATTTTCAATCTCTGCGCCATTTAGTTCATAACGAGACAATGTGCGAAGATGTTCTTCCCTGAGCATCTTCAGCCTGGATTTCCATATCTGTGCCCTTGCTTCGGGAGAGGGTTGACTAAACTCCACCTTGAAAAGAAATCTCCTTTCAAATGCCATATCCAGGTTTGCACCCAGGTTGGTGGTGGCAAACAGAATACCTTTGAAATCTTCCAGTTCCTGCAGGATAATGTTCTGAATGGTATTATTGGCCCGGTCGGCTGATGTGGAGCTGCCGGAAATATTCAGCCTTTTTGTAAATAACCCATCAGCCTCATTGATAAAAAGGATGGGCTGAATTGGCATCTTTTCGTAAAGTTTGCGGTAGTCATCAAAAACCTGCTTAATAAGTTTTTCGCTTTCACCGAACCACTTGCTTTTGGTCTGGCTGAGATCTACCATAAACAGGTCGCGCCCGGTCATGCGTGAGATCTGATAAACTGTTTCAGTCTTCCCGGTACCGGGGCCACCCAGAAAAATCACGGTAAGCCCCCGGGGCAGAGATGACTTTTCCATCCTGCCTGTAAATTTATTGAATTCCTGCCTGCCCAGCAGGCGCGTAAGCCGGTCCACATCATTCTTCAGTCGCTGACCAAAGAACATTTGCTTGTTCTTGATGGAATCTGACCTGATTATCCCATCCATCTTTTCCTCTTCAAGATTGATAAACTCCGGATAATCGCGGAAAAGCTCATTGAGCGTTTGTGAGGTAAGGTTCAGGGTGCGTGTATTGCGAAACTCTGATTCATTGATGGTTACCAGGCTTTTTTTAAGCAATTCGTTTTTACCTGTTGCCAGGTTATATTCATATTCCAGCCGTTGGTTGAAATTGTCGAAAAGACCTTCAATGATGCTGTCCATTCCTATGTACATCTTTCTTGAGAACTTAATGTAAGCCAGAATGAAAATCAGACATTTATTGATACTCTCTTCAATATTCTCGTTTACAAAAGTGATAAATTGAAGATGTTTGTTCTTCAGCATAAGTCTTTCAATTTGCTCAATCATCACTGATGTGCGAAATTCATTATCCTCGCGTTCGTCTGCAATTTCAAAAACCGTTTCCAGAAAAGCCGGCAAGTTCAGTGTTTTTTCAGATTCAAGCACAGACCTGTCTGAAGTACGTAAACTCTCAAGTACATCACCGGGAATAACATACTTGTAATCGGCATAATTATTTCTGCGAAGATGAATACGGCTGTTCCTTTGCAGAAGCATTTTACCTTCCAGAACGCTGATCTCATCCAGCATGGAAAATACACTGAGAACGCTTACCTGGAATTGCTTTGCAAGACCTTCCAGTGTTGCGCCTCGGTTAAAACTCATTTCCAGCAGACAAGAAAAAATTACTGCCTGGTCGTGCGTAATGTCGAGAAAATTCCGCACAGCATCAATCTCAGCTTTTACAGGAGTCATGTTACTGAAATCACCCTGACAGTTCCTTGCCTTTGCAGAGATCTCGGCAATTTTTGAAAGTAAGCTATCGTTTCGTTTTTTTCCCATAGAAGATTTTTTTCAGGAGTTATTGTTTGAAAGAATATTACAGTGATGAAAACTGGTATCATAAGAAAAAAGCACCCTGTCTCTTTTCAGAAAAGACACAGGTAACCCAACCTTAAAATCACACATATAAAAACTCATTTTCACCATAATACTATAAATTTTCAAAGCAAAACTAGTACAGCACAATGCAGCGTATTTGCATTGCAAAAAAATTATATGATTTTTTTCTAATGGGGCTTCAGAGTACCCTTATAAAAAGGAGGAAGCGGATGGGAAACGCGATCTTCGCAACTATGGAAAGCCTAACAGGAGTATTATTCCCACCTTTATGCAAGGAAAGATAAACAATATTGCGGGCAAAAACGGAAAGCTATTTTTTATATCTGGAAAGAATTCCCTGTGCTATTTTACCGATCTCTTTTCTTACGCTTTCGGGTTTAAGC
>JAHYJP010000059.1 GCA_019429055.1 Bacteroidales bacterium | reverse complement strand
TATTGTAGGAATAGTCGATGGATTGCAAAAATGACTGGCTCCCCTGGCCCCGGTGCAGGTTCTTTTCAATAAGCTGACCCAGCTCGTTGTATTCATGGGAAGCAGCCAGGAACTCACCCTGGCCGTTGACTTTTGTAAAGGTTTCTTTCAACCGCCGGTTATGATCATATGCCATACTGTCGCTTACAACGTGCGTTCCATTGTGTGCATAACGGGAAAGCAAAAGATCGCCGGCGAAATTGTATTTTGATGAAATGGTATCGTAATTCCCGTAATGGTTTCTTATAAGCTGCTGAATGACACGCAACCTGTTGTCGTAAAAATTTACCGTGATCAGCCATGGCTCAGGCATTACGCGGTCTCCCAGCATTTTAACTTTCACCGCCGTTGTCAGCCCGCGCGGGTTATCCCAGTAGTTCAGGTCTGCAAATGAAGGAGGGATTTGCTGATATTCGTAATCGGGTTGGCCATCGGCGTTTAAATCATACGTGTCATAATAATAGACCTTTAATATTTTACATGAATCAATGGGCGGAAATGCCTCGTCGGTATAACCGTGCAGCTCCGTATAATTAATGTTGTCTTTGGTTTCGTAATAGCTATGGGAATGGATATAACCTTGTTTCATGACCCGGTTTAATGGAGAATTATCAAATTCTTTTTCTCCGAAAGGATAAGGGGTAGTAGGAATGGAAACATCTTCCGGGGCGTTATAGTAATTCAGGGTCAAATCGCGCGCACCTGATTGAAAATCCCGGCCGCTGTTTACTGGAATGGGAAGAAAATCGAACTTTTGCCTTCCAACAGAATCATATTCGATATGCTGAACAATGTCCCGGTATGTGGGGGTGGCAGATACGGGAGTTATATCTCTCTCCCCAGGACTTTCCCGTGTAAAATGAATCATAATTTTAAGAAATTCTGTCCAGCTATTTAAGGGTCTAAGACATTTTCACTAAATGTCATCAGGTGGTAGTTCTGGTTTTACTTTAAACGCATTCATTTGGAATTCCTCATACACACCATTAACATATCTGATTAAAAAAAAACTTGTTGCAGGTGATACTATTTTATGGACGGGGGATTTACTTAACACGAGCAAGGTGTCAATATTTCCTTTTTTCAATGATTCTACAATAAAAACATCATAAATAAATGGCTTAAACTCTATAGGTTTAAGAGGTTCTGGTTGTGAAAAACAGTAGGAACTGTCCCCTAAATAAAAGCACCCCCAATGCCCAAGATTCCAGCCGACAGAACTTTCAATTAAATAAAAATCTTGATTTGTCTTTAGGTCAAGGTTGTAATGTTCTATTGCTTTTTTTCTATTTTCCCATTTACGTCTGTCTCTAGTCAACTCATAAGGCCAAGAGCATTGCAGCACCCCGCAACTAATTATAAACAAGAAAAATACCCCCAAACATGTGTTTTGCATTATGGTCATCATGTTGACTATTTTATAATGTGCGTATAAACTCCCTTCTAGCTACTCTGTTTCTATAATCAAAGGGGCGGCCGTATTGATTATAAAAGCGACTTTGCCCACTTTGGATTATTTCTGGTCCTACTCCCTTTCTTGAATCCCTTGCATAATGTGTACGCAAAGGCAAGTCATGTTCTGCCCTAATCATATTCTCATAATGTGTAGCAAACACCTCTGCATTTGGTATAGTCGTACCATCACTTGTTGTGAACCATTCATTGCCATCAAATGTACCCTTAATGATGTCTTTACGATGAGCCATCTCATGACCAACAGCGACAAACAAAGGGCTTTTCTGCAAGCCCGCTTCTGTTGGTATTATACCACCCTCCGGGTTTTTATCAGTAACTACTGACCATCCAGACAGCCGATTTCCACTTCCTTCTTCACCCTCCAAACGTTGTCTGATCTGAATATGGTTTTCATCTCCTGTAAAGAAACCAATAAGTGATTCACCGTCTTCTTGGCTCGCCAAAGTGTTTAATGATTCTTGAATGCTTGCTAAATAACTTCCTTCTTGCGCTTGGACCTGTTCCCAGTTCCCTTCCACACTCCTGTATACGTTTCCATTGGAGTACTTATAGCGTTCGTTTTCATGGCTAATGAATATGTCTTTACCATCTGGGTCAACAAATAGTATTGGGTTGTTGGCGAACATGCCGTAAGGACTCATGCTGTAATAGTTTTCAGCATGCGGGTCCATCGTTGATGTACGCCCGATCGCCGGGTCATAGAACCTCGCCCCGTAATCGTACCAACTTACGTGGGTTTTTGAGTGTCCACGGGAGTTCCAGACGCACTTTAAATGCGTTTGTTTTTCATGGCCATATGCAAGTTTTGGACAACCCATATTTTTCGTTACTGTCTCAAAAATAAGAAGTTTTTTCTTTTATCTGAACTTTTAATTGAAAGATTACCGGGAGATACAGCCAGCCCGCTAAAACTGCACATAATAGCCGGTATAAAACATTAAAACGATTTCATACCTTGATATTATGTGCAATTTTCCCAACGCACGTTCTCCGTTGATACGTCCTGCCAACTTGATAGATTTCAGTTATTTCAGTTAAAAGAAAAAGCCCCTATAATTGGAGCTTTCCGAGTTGTTGCAGGAGTTCCCCCAAGCTGTCGGCTTCTGCTTTTATCCTGCCGGCATATTCTTCCAGGAAAGCTGGTTCCTGATGGGGTTGTACCTTGATGATTTCAAGCTTTCCATTGTTTTCTAAGAGATAATACTTCATATTCATTTGATTTTAAAGGTTAAAAACATTTTTTCAAAAGAAAAACCGAAAAAAAGAAAGCCGTTCCACAAGGTAGGCTGGAAGGGCTGTCAAGGCTTTTGTGATATTTTTTTATACAATTAAAAATTAAAATACCTTATAAAAAAATATTACAAAACCCGCAGGGCTTGGCCTTTACTGACCTGGAAGCCGACTTAACTTTGCTTTTCTTTTTTTGGTTTTGGTATTGTTTTTTTTTCTTTCTCCTGGTTGTTAGAAGTTAACTGTCTGTTCAGGAATGAAGGAAAAAGCGCCTGCGGCTAAAACGGAAGGGTACAGGCTGCAAAAAGCGGAGGAACGGAGCGGTTTGCGGACTGTGCCCTGGAGAGGCGCGAGCCGTCTGCGAGTACGACCGAGGCCTGACAGGTAAAAGCTGACGTCAGGAGGCTGACTGGCAGTGGTGCTTGCACTGAGGCTTTGGCGGGCTTTTTGCCTTTTGTCTTTCCGCAAAAAGCATGACAAAGCCGAACCGAGGGAGTTAGCAGGCGAGCCAAACACGGGCAGCGTAGGGATTTTTTTATTTTGGCACAAAGGAACGACTGCCAATATAAAAAAAGACCGGGAGCTGCCAATGAGGAAGGCGGAGGAACAACAAAAGACATGACAAGCTGGTAGCGCAGCGGACACCCGCAGGGCGGCACAGCTCTTTTTTATACCTTAAAAAACAAACAATATCATAAAAATGGGCTGTGACGGCTTGGCGTGGCTTTTGTGGACGACAACTGACGAATACCGCTTTTCCGTGTCGTTAGTCGGGATTCTCTTAGTCTTTCCGGTTTAAAGGATGGTATTGGTCTAACCGGTTCTGTAAGCTGTCCAGGTTGTTTGTCTGGTATCGTTCGGTACTGCTTACATATTTGTGACCGGCCATGTATTGGACTTGCCGTAAATTATGGTTTTTAAGCCAGTAAGTTATTACGCTTTGCCGGATTTGAACGGCATTTATGATATTCGGGTTTATTTTCTGCACATCTCTAAACAGGTGCAACAAGCTGTTTTTAATGTGTTCGCTGCCGTTGATGCTTACAAAAAGCTGGTCTTTAATGCGGGTTTTATTGATTCTGTCAGGCTTACGGGCTGGTTTAGGCCTGGTAATTTCTTCTAATATTTTCGGCCTTGTTTCGGTTAAGTATTCGTGTAGTTCCATTATCTGGAAGGATTTTAATTCAAGTGTCCGGCTGTTCCTTCTCCGGTTCCCAGGGATGTATATTTTACCTTCTTTTAGCTTTACATGGCACAGCTCTAATTTGCTTAGTTCTTCAGTGTTTACAGCCTGATAAATCAATAAGCCTAAAATAATTTTGTTCCGTTTCTGCCTGTTATTGGTAGTTTCAATAGATTGGTAAATGTTTTCAAGTGCTGCAAAATCAATAATCCCGCTTACTACTTTATGCCGTTCCCCTTTTAAATACAGGTTTGCAGCAGGGTTAATAATGTCGGGGATTTCTTTTTTCAGGTATTTGTAATAATCCCGGACGGATGCAATAATCCGGTTTACATGGGTCTTGCTCTTTCCTTCCAGTTTGCAGTAATCCACGAAGTTTAATAAATCGTTGTACCTGGTATTTTCTGCCTGTAAATGCTCTGTTTCCAGCCATTTTAAAAAGTAACCTGCATAGTTCGTTTTCTGGCGGAGCGTGTTTTTATCAATATGCTGTTTTTGCAGGTGGTTCCTGAAGCTTTCGACCTGCAGTTTTACTTCGCCTGTAAACTTATATTCGGGTTTATTCATGGGCTAAATGGGTGTATATCTGTGTTGATTCTAATGAGCTATGGCCTAAAAACTGGCTTACTTCTTCAAGTGTCATTCCCGATTGTAAAAGGTGGGTAGCTATCGAGTGCCTGAGCGTATGCAGCCCGATTTCTTTCTGTATTTTTGCTTTGGTGGCCATCTGGTGCAGCCTGTTTATAATGCTGTTCCCGTGCATGCGCTTTCCCCTTTCGCTTAAAAAAAGAGCTTCTTCCGTAGATTGATTGTGCCTTTTTACTTTGTCCCGGATTAAAAAAATATAGTCCAGCAAGTCATCTTTTACCCGCTCTGTCATGGGTACATAGCGTTCTTTGTTACCTTTCCCGCCACGGACAAAAACAAGCCGTTCTTTATACATTACATCTTTCACGTTCAGGGCTGTTCCTTCGCTGCGCCGAAGGCCGCAGCCATAATAAATACCAAGTATTGCCCTGTCCCGGATTCCTAACTCGGTGTTATCGGTGGCCTGGTACAAGGCTTTTATTTCTTCCTGGCTCAGGATAGTTTTGTTTGTCGCTTTGTTTACCGGTATTTGCAGGATTATTTCCAGGTTGCCTTTTCCTGTTACCTGCAGGTATTTGCTAAAACGCTTTATGGCATTGATGTTGCTTACAATGTAGTTTTGAGATAAACCGCCGGTTTGTTTCTTCTGTGGCCGGGTTTGTAGGTGTTTATAATAACCGGTTATCGTGGCCGGGTTGATTTGCTCAAGATTTTTAATGTCCTTGGATTTCAGATAAAAGAAAAAATCATTTACATAGCGTACCGACAGGTAAACGGTGCTTTCTGCATATTCCAGGGTTTTCAGCCACTTTTCAAAGGATTCGGAGAGTATAACGTTTATTTCCATTACGACGGTTTTTTATAGGTATATACTGCATTTTTCAAGTGTAGCTATCCACTGCCTTAAATGGATTGGTTTATAGTTACTTGAGTGGATAATTACACCAATTATCCACGTATTATCCACGCTACCCACTGGTTTTGTTTTTGTTTTTAATCCTGGCCAGGACTTCATCGAACACGCTGTTAATGCTGGTGTTTAGCTTGTTGTATTCATCGAAGTTTACCACTTCATACTCAAAACCCCGTTTGTACCTGTCTCCGCCAACTGGTTTAATATAGCCGTAGCGTGTGAGCTGGATAAGGTAATATTTAAGGTTGTTGGGGTTCATCCGGAAGGATTCCCTTATTTGCGAAGCAAAGAAGCTGGTTCTTTGCCCTGTTTTTATCCATGTTTTAAGCCTTTCAAAAAAGCTGCGGCATTCCCCGGACAGCTCGTCACTTTTGGCCAGTAATACATCTTTAAGGAGTTTATTAGCCCATTCGATATCTTCTAAAGTTGTTTCGATATAGGTTTCACCCGTTGCCGGGTCTGTTTTAAGTGTCCGCTGGTACTGGCAGTAAAAAGAAATGGTCTCGATACAGGCCAGGTAATGGCTGTTTGTCCTTAATGGCTTAAAAACATACTCAGGAAGCTTTAACAATTCGGCGTAAGGGTTGCGCACCTTTACAGGTTTCAGGACACTTTGCATGTTTTTAAAAAACTCTTTTAAGTTGGTTTCCGTTCTGCTGTCTATCTTGCCGGCACTCAGTTTTCTTTGATAGTCCATAATGAGTTCTTTATGCTCCTGGCTGTTGTCAATGTAAATGAGTAAAGAGCGGTTTGCATTGTCTTCGTAAAGCCTTTCCCTTGTTGTGGTTCCGGCTAAACAAATCGGTCCTTCCACGTGTAAAGTAATTGTTCTTAAGTTTCCTTTGCTGTCCTTGATGGGGATGGTCTTGGATATTTTGCGTTTGGTTTGCAGTTCCCGTAATGGATAAAGTACTTCCTGCGCCCCGTCCATATCTTCAATAAGCACAAGCTTATGTTTTAGCTCTTTCCTGTCGAAGTAATAAAAAGCATTCTCGGAGAGTATTGTTATTTCTAACTTGTCCTGTTCCGGTATCAGTTCGCTTACTTTCTCCTGCAGGTAGGTTTTTCCGGTTCCGCTTGCGCCCAGGCTTACAATGTGCAGGGGTTGTTCCCGAAGTCTTGAAGTAAATACCAGGTACATCAAAAGACGGTTTATTTCTTCGCCTATAACTCCCGTCTTTCCTATATCTTCATTAGTACGCTGTAATAAGTTGGGGGCTTTCAGGTAGCGGATTGCCCTGTTTTTGCGTTCTTCGGTAAGTTGCCGGGCTTGGGGTTTTTGTTCTTTCATACTTTCTATTTTGGTTAACCGGTATTGCTCTATTTGTTCGGTAAGCTCTGCGATGGCACGTTTTAGTATGCTGGTGCTGGTTTCCAGTTGTTCCGATGCTTTGTTTATAAACTTTTCCAGGTAATCGGAGTGGTACAGGTCTAAGGTGTGGCGTATCGAGTGCAATGGATCCCCGGTGTCGGTTCTGCTTATTTTTATAGTAATCCGTAACCTGTCTATCTGGCCTAAGTTGATGCCACCTAATAAAATGATTTGCAGTTCGTCAGTTGTGTAGGTGATAAATTCGGGGTTCCGGGTGTTCAGCTTGCCGGATGGCAAGACAGGTTCTTTTATGGTTCCGGTTGGCTCCTGTGGTACCTGGGTATCGTTGCCCCGTTCTTCAGTTAAAACAGTTTCAGTTAAAGAAAAAGGTTCCCGGTTCTCTAACAGATGGGTAAAGATTTCCCCTTCATGGCCTTGCAAAAGGCTGTTTATATCTTCACTCTCCGGGGTTTCTATTGCGGTTAACTTAACGCCTGGTAACTCGTTTAAAAGTTCTTCCTGGTATTTCTTTATGGCATCTCTCCCGGCTTTGTCACCGTCAAAAAAGAAGATTATTTCTTGTAAGCTTTGCAGTTGCTTTATTGCTTCTCTGTGTTCATCAGTTAAACCGTTTGTCCCGTAACATGCAAGGATTCCGTATTGGTTGGATATTTCAGGGATTTGTAAAAGGGTTGCTGCGTCTATGATTGCTTCGGTTAAAATTAACCTGGTGGTTTCCGGTTTGGGATGGCATGGGTAAAGCCCTTGCCTGTCTTTTAAATAGTAGTGTTTCGACTTATCATTATTGATAATACTTCGCCCGTAAAGACTGACTACCTGGTTTTGTTTGTTCAGCAAAGGAAAGATAATGCACTCTCTTGCAAAAGGGGTGTAGGTAGCTCCGGTAGCATGGGGAAGCGGACTGGCATAAGGAACGAGTAACCCGGCTTTTACACATGCCTGCTGCTCTGCTTCCGTGAGCTTGCCCCGGTGGTGGAACTGCCCGGAGTTGTAGCCCATTTCTAAAAGTTCGTGGTTTAGGTTCCGGCTTTTCAGGTATTCTTTGGGTTTTAAGGCTACCGGGTGGTTAAGGTTGTTTTGGAAGTAAGTAAAAAATTTTGTGAGGGTTTCCGTGTGGTTCTGTTTCGGCTTAGGCTGGCTCTCTTGTTGTTTTGGTTTATTGTTCATCGGCTTTATTTCTCCTGTCAGTGCCGTAGCTTTCAGGATGCCTTTGTGTTTGTCTCCTTCTTTCAAAGTGCAGAACTCTACCTGGTCGCCATTCTTATCACAGCCGAAGCAATTAAATGTATTGGTTGCCGGGTAAATCTTCATGCTGGGTTTATCGTCCTGGTGGAAGGGACATTTTACCATCCCGTTTTTATCGGGCTTCAGGCCGTAATGGTTTAGCACCGTTAAGATGCTCAGGCGTTGTTTTATTTCCCGGATTTCCATTATTCTACTGGTTTTAGAATGAGTTTTCCTGACTTTACTTCTACCTGTACTTTTTCACCTGGTTTAAACCCAGCTTTTTTAAGCCAAAGTCCGGTTAATCGTAGCTTGGGAACTTCTTTGAACAGGTAGTTCATTCCGTAGCGGACATCACTTTGTATTGTTAAAGTCCTTACTTGTTTTTGGGTCTTACTTTTCATTGTTGATAATTTTTTCATTTTCATATCTGATGCAAATAAATCAAATAAGATTCAAAAATGCAATTCAGATTATTTCAAGATATTAACAACATGATGCAAAACACCTGATAATATGTATCTTTTTTAGTATTTTTGTGTTGATAATTTTCTTAAACGATACAAAAATGTCTGACTTAGGTAAAAGGATCCAGGAGTTAAGAAAGCAGGCTGGTTTATCACAAACAGAGCTGGCCGGAAAGATTGGTATATCTTATCCGCAAATGAGCCGTTACGAGGTTAAAGGCGTACAGCCCCCGGCTGATGTCCTTAAAAAGATGGCAGATGCTTTAAATACTTCGGTGGACTATCTGGTTAGTGGTGATACAGAGGAAAAGGCTAAAGCGGCTCTAAAAGATTCCAAATTGCTTGGTCTGTTCAAGTCCGTAGAAAAAATGGGGGAAGAAGATAAAACCGTAATTGAAAAGCTTATTTCTGCTTTTATATTTCAGAAAGAAACTCAACAAAGATTGGCGCAATAAAAAACCCGGCGTTGACCGGGCTTTTCTATTATTTTATTCTTAATGTTTTTAATGACTTATCAAATAACTCCTTCTTTTCTTTCGGCACTTTTTGATAGCCAATGCTAATTTTACCAACTTTTATATCCTTCCAATATAATGAGTTATTGTCTATTCCTGACAATTCAAATGTATCAGGTAAAACTTTAACAACTTCTCTGCCTAATGTTTGATTAATTTCTTTCGTCATTTCTTCATTCTGGAATCTAAAATTGGCAATACTATCTCCCATGCTCTTAATGTTTTCATAATTTGGCGTATTGTCAAAATTAGTTAAGTAAATCATTGAAGAGTCACCATATGTATATTGGTGTTCTTTTTCAACTGTAACACTAAGGATTTTCAACTCAAAACCTTTAGGTACATCCAATGTATATTTAGGATATGTTTCTGTTGGCTTAAATTTTATTATTGCCAAGTCCTTATTAATAGAGCAAGAAGCCATTAATATTGTAAGTAATATTGTGATATTTTTCATTTTGCAATGGGCTTTAAGGTGTATACCAAGTTGGCAATATTGGCGTATTAGCAGGAGTAATCATTCTTGGGCCAGTTCCTCCAGTAACTACACCAGAAGGATTCTGGACACTAATATAATGTGTCCTTAGTGGTACACCTAATTGACCTCGTAATGTATTTTCTCTATAAACCGCTTGCCATTCGCTCCTCTTAACTCCATTTTGTACCCGATCATCCAACAACCCCCTATTTGCATCCAGTCCATGGAACATTTCATGGGCTAAATCAATCGTGCCATTTGTCCCTGTTCCTCCAACAATGGGCAATGTCGTACCTTTGGGGTTCCAAGAAATAGTACCTCCCGAACCACCCGCAAAATTAACCCCATTTGCAGAAAGCATGTTATATGTTGCAGTTTGTGAAGGGTCTGTTTGGAATTGATTAGCATAGGCTTTGTATGTGTCATCTCGACTAAACTCACTTGGGCCTTTTTCGATTGTAAAATTATTTGTTGAAGATTGTAACTCTGTTACCATTGCTCCTCCTTCAGCAGTTCCACTGATGGTTCCAAGTGCATTCACAGTTTGACCTAAAAAACCCTTATATCCTGTAACATTTCCATTTTTATCTGTTTTTACGCCTTTTCCAGTATAAGCCGTTCCATCATTGTTATAAAGATTCCCGTTTTCATACAGTATGTTATTCCCTTTGTAACTTATCCAAAGACTGTCCCCATTCACATCGATCATCAGTACCGGGTTGTTGGCACCATAGGAATAATTTGAGAAGCTGTAGTATTTTTCACTGAACCTGTCTTGGGTGTGGAACCGTCCTAATTGAGGGTCGTATTGTCGCCAACCGTAATCGTACCAACTTACGTGGGTTTTTGAGTGTCCACGGGAGTTCCAGACGCACTTTAAATGCGTTTGTTTTTCATGGCCATATGCAAGTTTTGGACAACCCATATTTTTCGTTACTGTCTCAAAAATAAGAAGTTTTTTCTTTTATCTGAACTTTTAATTGAAAGATTACCGGGAGATACAGCCAGCCCGCTAAAACTGCACATAATAGCCGGTATAAAACATTAAAACGATTTCATACCTTGATATTATGTGCAATTTTCCCAACGCACGTTCTCCGTTGATACGTCCTGCCAACTTGATAGATTTCAGTTATTTCAGTTAAAAGAAAAAGCCCCTATAATTGGAGCTTTCCGAGTTGTTGCAGGAGTTCCCCCAAGCTGTCGGCTTCTGCTTTTATCCTGCCGGCATATTCTTCCAGGAAAGCTGGTTCCTGATGGGGTTGTACCTTGATGATTTCAAGCTTTCCATTGTTTTCTAAGAGATAATACTTCATATTCATTTGATTTTAAAGGTTAAAAACATTTTTTCAAAAGAAAAACCGAAAAAAAGAAAGCCGTTCCACAAGGTAGGCTGGAAGGGCTGTCAAGGCTTTTGTGATATTTTTTTATACAATTAAAAATTAAAATACCTTATAAAAAAATATTACAAAACCCGCAGGGCTTGGCCTTTACTGACCTGGAAGCCGACTTAACTTTGCTTTTCTTTTTTTGGTTTTGGTATTGTTTTTTTTTCTTTCTCCTGGTTGTTAGAAGTTAACTGTCTGTTCAGGAATGAAGGAAAAAGCGCCTGCGGCTAAAACGGAAGGGTACAGGCTGCAAAAAGCGGAGGAACGGAGCGGTTTGCGGACTGTGCCCTGGAGAGGCGCGAGCCGTCTGCGAGTACGACCGAGGCCTGACAGGTAAAAGCTGACGTCAGGAGGCTGACTGGCAGTGGTGCTTGCACTGAGGCTTTGGCGGGCTTTTTGCCTTTTGTCTTTCCGCAAAAAGCATGACAAAGCCGAACCGAGGGAGTTAGCAGGCGAGCCAAACACGGGCAGCGTAGGGATTTTTTTATTTTGGCACAAAGGAACGACTGCCAATATAAAAAAAGACCGGGAGCTGCCAATGAGGAAGGCGGAGGAACAACAAAAGACATGACAAGCTGGTAGCGCAGCGGACACCCGCAGGGCGGCACAGCTCTTTTTTATACCTTAAAAAACAAACAATATCATAAAAATGGGCTGTGACGGCTTGGCGTGGCTTTTGTGGACGACAACTGACGAATACCGCTTTTCCGTGTCGTTAGTCGGGATTCTCTTAGTCTTTCCGGTTTAAAGGATGGTATTGGTCTAACCGGTTCTGTAAGCTGTCCAGGTTGTTTGTCTGGTATCGTTCGGTACTGCTTACATATTTGTGACCGGCCATGTATTGGACTTGCCGTAAATTATGGTTTTTAAGCCAGTAAGTTATTACGCTTTGCCGGATTTGAACGGCATTTATGATATTCGGGTTTATTTTCTGCACATCTCTAAACAGGTGCAACAAGCTGTTTTTAATGTGTTCGCTGCCGTTGATGCTTACAAAAAGCTGGTCTTTAATGCGGGTTTTATTGATTCTGTCAGGCTTACGGGCTGGTTTAGGCCTGGTAATTTCTTCTAATATTTTCGGCCTTGTTTCGGTTAAGTATTCGTGTAGTTCCATTATCTGGAAGGATTTTAATTCAAGTGTCCGGCTGTTCCTTCTCCGGTTCCCAGGGATGTATATTTTACCTTCTTTTAGCTTTACATGGCACAGCTCTAATTTGCTTAGTTCTTCAGTGTTTACAGCCTGATAAATCAATAAGCCTAAAATAATTTTGTTCCGTTTCTGCCTGTTATTGGTAGTTTCAATAGATTGGTAAATGTTTTCAAGTGCTGCAAAATCAATAATCCCGCTTACTACTTTATGCCGTTCCCCTTTTAAATACAGGTTTGCAGCAGGGTTAATAATGTCGGGGATTTCTTTTTTCAGGTATTTGTAATAATCCCGGACGGATGCAATAATCCGGTTTACATGGGTCTTGCTCTTTCCTTCCAGTTTGCAGTAATCCACGAAGTTTAATAAATCGTTGTACCTGGTATTTTCTGCCTGTAAATGCTCTGTTTCCAGCCATTTTAAAAAGTAACCTGCATAGTTCGTTTTCTGGCGGAGCGTGTTTTTATCAATATGCTGTTTTTGCAGGTGGTTCCTGAAGCTTTCGACCTGCAGTTTTACTTCGCCTGTAAACTTATATTCGGGTTTATTCATGGGCTAAATGGGTGTATATCTGTGTTGATTCTAATGAGCTATGGCCTAAAAACTGGCTTACTTCTTCAAGTGTCATTCCCGATTGTAAAAGGTGGGTAGCTATCGAGTGCCTGAGCGTATGCAGCCCGATTTCTTTCTGTATTTTTGCTTTGGTGGCCATCTGGTGCAGCCTGTTTATAATGCTGTTCCCGTGCATGCGCTTTCCCCTTTCGCTTAAAAAAAGAGCTTCTTCCGTAGATTGATTGTGCCTTTTTACTTTGTCCCGGATTAAAAAAATATAGTCCAGCAAGTCATCTTTTACCCGCTCTGTCATGGGTACATAGCGTTCTTTGTTACCTTTCCCGCCACGGACAAAAACAAGCCGTTCTTTATACATTACATCTTTCACGTTCAGGGCTGTTCCTTCGCTGCGCCGAAGGCCGCAGCCATAATAAATACCAAGTATTGCCCTGTCCCGGATTCCTAACTCGGTGTTATCGGTGGCCTGGTACAAGGCTTTTATTTCTTCCTGGCTCAGGATAGTTTTGTTTGTCGCTTTGTTTACCGGTATTTGCAGGATTATTTCCAGGTTGCCTTTTCCTGTTACCTGCAGGTATTTGCTAAAACGCTTTATGGCATTGATGTTGCTTACAATGTAGTTTTGAGATAAACCGCCGGTTTGTTTCTTCTGTGGCCGGGTTTGTAGGTGTTTATAATAACCGGTTATCGTGGCCGGGTTGATTTGCTCAAGATTTTTAATGTCCTTGGATTTCAGATAAAAGAAAAAATCATTTACATAGCGTACCGACAGGTAAACGGTGCTTTCTGCATATTCCAGGGTTTTCAGCCACTTTTCAAAGGATTCGGAGAGTATAACGTTTATTTCCATTACGACGGTTTTTTATAGGTATATACTGCATTTTTCAAGTGTAGCTATCCACTGCCTTAAATGGATTGGTTTATAGTTACTTGAGTGGATAATTACACCAATTATCCACGTATTATCCACGCTACCCACTGGTTTTGTTTTTGTTTTTAATCCTGGCCAGGACTTCATCGAACACGCTGTTAATGCTGGTGTTTAGCTTGTTGTATTCATCGAAGTTTACCACTTCATACTCAAAACCCCGTTTGTACCTGTCTCCGCCAACTGGTTTAATATAGCCGTAGCGTGTGAGCTGGATAAGGTAATATTTAAGGTTGTTGGGGTTCATCCGGAAGGATTCCCTTATTTGCGAAGCAAAGAAGCTGGTTCTTTGCCCTGTTTTTATCCATGTTTTAAGCCTTTCAAAAAAGCTGCGGCATTCCCCGGACAGCTCGTCACTTTTGGCCAGTAATACATCTTTAAGGAGTTTATTAGCCCATTCGATATCTTCTAAAGTTGTTTCGATATAGGTTTCACCCGTTGCCGGGTCTGTTTTAAGTGTCCGCTGGTACTGGCAGTAAAAAGAAATGGTCTCGATACAGGCCAGGTAATGGCTGTTTGTCCTTAATGGCTTAAAAACATACTCAGGAAGCTTTAACAATTCGGCGTAAGGGTTGCGCACCTTTACAGGTTTCAGGACACTTTGCATGTTTTTAAAAAACTCTTTTAAGTTGGTTTCCGTTCTGCTGTCTATCTTGCCGGCACTCAGTTTTCTTTGATAGTCCATAATGAGTTCTTTATGCTCCTGGCTGTTGTCAATGTAAATGAGTAAAGAGCGGTTTGCATTGTCTTCGTAAAGCCTTTCCCTTGTTGTGGTTCCGGCTAAACAAATCGGTCCTTCCACGTGTAAAGTAATTGTTCTTAAGTTTCCTTTGCTGTCCTTGATGGGGATGGTCTTGGATATTTTGCGTTTGGTTTGCAGTTCCCGTAATGGATAAAGTACTTCCTGCGCCCCGTCCATATCTTCAATAAGCACAAGCTTATGTTTTAGCTCTTTCCTGTCGAAGTAATAAAAAGCATTCTCGGAGAGTATTGTTATTTCTAACTTGTCCTGTTCCGGTATCAGTTCGCTTACTTTCTCCTGCAGGTAGGTTTTTCCGGTTCCGCTTGCGCCCAGGCTTACAATGTGCAGGGGTTGTTCCCGAAGTCTTGAAGTAAATACCAGGTACATCAAAAGACGGTTTATTTCTTCGCCTATAACTCCCGTCTTTCCTATATCTTCATTAGTACGCTGTAATAAGTTGGGGGCTTTCAGGTAGCGGATTGCCCTGTTTTTGCGTTCTTCGGTAAGTTGCCGGGCTTGGGGTTTTTGTTCTTTCATACTTTCTATTTTGGTTAACCGGTATTGCTCTATTTGTTCGGTAAGCTCTGCGATGGCACGTTTTAGTATGCTGGTGCTGGTTTCCAGTTGTTCCGATGCTTTGTTTATAAACTTTTCCAGGTAATCGGAGTGGTACAGGTCTAAGGTGTGGCGTATCGAGTGCAATGGATCCCCGGTGTCGGTTCTGCTTATTTTTATAGTAATCCGTAACCTGTCTATCTGGCCTAAGTTGATGCCACCTAATAAAATGATTTGCAGTTCGTCAGTTGTGTAGGTGATAAATTCGGGGTTCCGGGTGTTCAGCTTGCCGGATGGCAAGACAGGTTCTTTTATGGTTCCGGTTGGCTCCTGTGGTACCTGGGTATCGTTGCCCCGTTCTTCAGTTAAAACAGTTTCAGTTAAAGAAAAAGGTTCCCGGTTCTCTAACAGATGGGTAAAGATTTCCCCTTCATGGCCTTGCAAAAGGCTGTTTATATCTTCACTCTCCGGGGTTTCTATTGCGGTTAACTTAACGCCTGGTAACTCGTTTAAAAGTTCTTCCTGGTATTTCTTTATGGCATCTCTCCCGGCTTTGTCACCGTCAAAAAAGAAGATTATTTCTTGTAAGCTTTGCAGTTGCTTTATTGCTTCTCTGTGTTCATCAGTTAAACCGTTTGTCCCGTAACATGCAAGGATTCCGTATTGGTTGGATATTTCAGGGATTTGTAAAAGGGTTGCTGCGTCTATGATTGCTTCGGTTAAAATTAACCTGGTGGTTTCCGGTTTGGGATGGCATGGGTAAAGCCCTTGCCTGTCTTTTAAATAGTAGTGTTTCGACTTATCATTATTGATAATACTTCGCCCGTAAAGACTGACTACCTGGTTTTGTTTGTTCAGCAAAGGAAAGATAATGCACTCTCTTGCAAAAGGGGTGTAGGTAGCTCCGGTAGCATGGGGAAGCGGACTGGCATAAGGAACGAGTAACCCGGCTTTTACACATGCCTGCTGCTCTGCTTCCGTGAGCTTGCCCCGGTGGTGGAACTGCCCGGAGTTGTAGCCCATTTCTAAAAGTTCGTGGTTTAGGTTCCGGCTTTTCAGGTATTCTTTGGGTTTTAAGGCTACCGGGTGGTTAAGGTTGTTTTGGAAGTAAGTAAAAAATTTTGTGAGGGTTTCCGTGTGGTTCTGTTTCGGCTTAGGCTGGCTCTCTTGTTGTTTTGGTTTATTGTTCATCGGCTTTATTTCTCCTGTCAGTGCCGTAGCTTTCAGGATGCCTTTGTGTTTGTCTCCTTCTTTCAAAGTGCAGAACTCTACCTGGTCGCCATTCTTATCACAGCCGAAGCAATTAAATGTATTGGTTGCCGGGTAAATCTTCATGCTGGGTTTATCGTCCTGGTGGAAGGGACATTTTACCATCCCGTTTTTATCGGGCTTCAGGCCGTAATGGTTTAGCACCGTTAAGATGCTCAGGCGTTGTTTTATTTCCCGGATTTCCATTATTCTACTGGTTTTAGAATGAGTTTTCCTGACTTTACTTCTACCTGTACTTTTTCACCTGGTTTAAACCCAGCTTTTTTAAGCCAAAGTCCGGTTAATCGTAGCTTGGGAACTTCTTTGAACAGGTAGTTCATTCCGTAGCGGACATCACTTTGTATTGTTAAAGTCCTTACTTGTTTTTGGGTCTTACTTTTCATTGTTGATAATTTTTTCATTTTCATATCTGATGCAAATAAATCAAATAAGATTCAAAAATGCAATTCAGATTATTTCAAGATATTAACAACATGATGCAAAACACCTGATAATATGTATCTTTTTTAGTATTTTTGTGTTGATAATTTTCTTAAACGATACAAAAATGTCTGACTTAGGTAAAAGGATCCAGGAGTTAAGAAAGCAGGCTGGTTTATCACAAACAGAGCTGGCCGGAAAGATTGGTATATCTTATCCGCAAATGAGCCGTTACGAGGTTAAAGGCGTACAGCCCCCGGCTGATGTCCTTAAAAAGATGGCAGATGCTTTAAATACTTCGGTGGACTATCTGGTTAGTGGTGATACAGAGGAAAAGGCTAAAGCGGCTCTAAAAGATTCCAAATTGCTTGGTCTGTTCAAGTCCGTAGAAAAAATGGGGGAAGAAGATAAAACCGTAATTGAAAAGCTTATTTCTGCTTTTATATTTCAGAAAGAAACTCAACAAAGATTGGCGCAATAAAAAGCCCGGCATTGCCGGGCTTTTCTATTTATTTCATTTTAAATAAATACGTAAACAATAAAGGTTTATCAATATCAGGAACAATCCAATTCCCTTGAGTCAGCATAAGAGTTTCCTTTATTAAAGCATCATGTTTTTTATAGTAACCTATTCTTTTGCCAATTCTGATTTCTTTTATACGGGAACCTTCAAGTAATATGTAAACCAAGGCTGCACCATTAACTTCAACAAAATTTAATCTATTCCTAAATTCTGTTAAAAGAAAATTATTCAAAGAATCTATCCCGTATTTATATTCAGGGACTTTAAAAGATACATTAATCTTATTTCCCTCTAAATCCCAATAAAGGGTTGAATCAATTTTATCATTAGTCTTATAGAAGATACCCAGACGCATAGAATCAGCATCAAAGAAAACAGTGCTATCTTTTTTCTCACATTGTCCAAAACCGAGATTCGTGAGAAGAAGAAGTAATGTTGTATATAAAATAATCTTAGTAGTCATATCCGAGTCGTTTTTTTACAACATTAGAACGTTCGTCATATACAGCCTTATCTACTCCAGGTTGACCATGACCATGTGGTAACCCTCGTAAGTAAAGTACAACATGACCAAATTCATGGGCAGTAGCTACTGCTCTATGATTTAAACTTCCTTTGCCATTTATTATGATTTGAATATTTCCATTGGTAGGCCTTTTCCCTGATAATGAACGTTCTCCAGGAATTAAAGTACTTCCTAAATTTCCTTGTATTGTTTTTCCATCAGGTTCTCCTAAGGCTTTCATTTGTTTATATACATCAGGACCCAAATCTTTTATATCAAAATCATATGGCGCTGGGAATTCATTACTTTGAATATTTCCATTTTTGTCCATGTATGTTTCTTTATTTGAAACATTTAACTCAACCATACGTTTGTCACTGGCAATTTCATATAAGTCCTTCAGCACGATATCATCCGAATTTTTGGCTTGCTCTTTAAAAGATTCAGGGTCAATAACTCCATTTTTAACATCAAATTTCACATTAGCATTCTTGTCTAATGCATGATAAATTGCCAAAATAGCCTCGTTTGTAACTTGTAGGCTATCTCCATTTATGTCAATAAACAATACTGGATTATTCGCACCGTATTGATAAGGAGAAAAGCTATAATATTTTTCAGCAAAAGCATCCGTCGTGTGGAACCTACCAAGCGCCGGGTCATAGAATCTCGCCCCGTAATCATACCACTCCAGCTTTGCTTCCATTTGGAACTCCTTGCCGTTGTATTTGAGCTGGTTGTCGGAGTTGCCGGAAACAGGGATCTCCATGCCGAAGGGGTAATAGTCGGTGATCTGTGAGAGGTGATGCTGGTTGGGATTGGTGGTGAGAACTACCCTCACATTGCCCAAATGGTCTTTGATGAAATACTCGGGGTAGAACAAGCTGTCGTGGTCATCCCATTTCAGCCGGCCTTCGGAGGTGAGGATGTAATCCGGGTGGTGGCCGGTGTAAACAAAGGGACCGCTGTAGTCGGTGGTTGTCATCGGCCGGTTGTCTTCGTAATAATACTTGCGCAGCTTGGTGCCTGCCGCGTCGTAAAGATAGTAAATTCTCTTGTTGTTCTCAAATTCTATTTTGGTGGGCAGGTTTAAATGATTGTACACTATGGCTTCAATCCCTTTATTTTTGTCCATGTTCATGTTGCCGTTGGCATCGTAATAGTATGCGGGCATCGTATTGACTGCCCTGAAACCACAATACCGGTCGGCTAACTCGATAATGCCTATTAACCGGTTGCTTCCGGGATTATGGTAATGATAGATCAAACTATCTATGCATGTATAACTCTGCCCGCAAAAACCATACCTGACGAGCTTGGTAATATTGCCGTTGTAATCATAGTTTATCTCCGGCACCTTGTATTTTCCAAAATTCCACGCTCCCCCGCTTCTTTCGCCATAGGCTGCCGCTGTCAAACGATTCAGGGCATCATAGGTGTAGCAGTATCCTTTTTGCGTTCCGTTTTTGGAGTTTTTCCAAAGGGTCGCCGCGATATTTCCGTTGTACTGCGCGTTGCAGTTAAATTCACTGACTGTAGCGACGCTGTCATAGAATAATTCCTGGAAGAAAGCATCGTCGGTATCGTTGTTGTTATCCCTTTTGTTGATGCCGGTAAGCCATCCCCTGATATTGTAGGAATAGTCGATGGATTGCAAAAATGACTGGCTCCCCTGGCCCCGGTGCAGGTTCTTTTCAATAAGCTGACCCAGCTCGTTGTATTCATGGGAAGCAGCCAGGAACTCACCCTGGCCGTT
>JAHYJP010000058.1 GCA_019429055.1 Bacteroidales bacterium | reverse complement strand
AAAAGTATTGAAGGGGGTAAAACCTATTTTGGCTCACCTGTACAGGAAGCCAGGGAAAAGATGAAAGAACTGGCTCTCATGAAAAAACTTCCTGAAATTTTGGGAAAACTCTGAAAAAGGGCTAACTGGTCGTTGAGCTTGTCGAAACGACATCTGATTACGAGCCAGTTACCCGCTTCGACAGGTGTTACAGTGAGTTTATCGAACTGCTCAGCGTCCAAATAAAATCTGGCTTTTGAGACAGCCTATTATTTTTTCGTATTAAATTCTAGTATTCAGCAGTATCGGCAAACTCATCTTCATTATATTTAGAAGGACATTTGAGCAGCAATTGCGAAGCCACAAAATTATCATGGTTGTATGAACCCACCAGAACAATCTGGTCGAGCTTTTCGAAATCCTGGGGCTTGCCACCAAAATAAATCACTTTGCTTTCTTCACCATCCCTGTCAAGCATATAGAATGAAAAAGTGAGCGTATTTTGCTCAATTCTCTCTTCAATGGGTTTTTCGGGATTTAATTCACCAATGATATGGAACTGCCGTCCCGGATGTTCCCGGGCTTCGGCAAAGCTTGCATAGGTATCGGCATCATACACCGTGGTTATGATGGCCGCTATGGCAATAACAACAAAGATAAGTGCAGCTATATGAGTTTTCTTCATTTGCTTATTTTCTTATTTTCTTACTTTCTCTCTCTTCTTCTAATTCCATAATTTTCTTCTCCATCCTATCCAGTTTCCTTTCAATATAAAAGAGAAAGATGGCAAGTCCTGCAAAGATAACAGCAAGAACAACTGCCACAACATATATTTTACCATGAATTTCTGTCATAACTGATCAGCATTAAGTTGGTTAATCTTTTGGGTGATTTTATCTTTCCTTTCCACAACGGTATAAATCCAGTAAGAGAATAATATCCACCCCAGAATTGCGGGGAAAAAAACTTTACGCATCATGGGATCCAGATCGCCGGTGGCCAGTGCCGGGTTTCCGTCAACACCCGGATGGATGGATGGACCCGAAATGCGCGGCAGAATCATAATAAAAACAAACATGATCACAAAAGCGAAGATCTTGTAAACGGCTGCCAGCCGTGCCCGCTTTTCAGGATCATCGAGCGATGCACGCAGTATAAGATAAGCCAGATACACAAGTATTCCAACCGCAGCACCATTAAGTTTGGGGTCGTTAACCCAGTAAGTACCCCAGGTATTCTGAGCCCATATCATGCCTGTAATGATACCCAAAATGCCAAATACCAATCCTGTTTTTACAGTGGCATAGGCCATCCGGTCATACTTAAGGTCAAAATTCCGTAAATATGCCAGGCTGAAAAGAAATCCGACAAAAAGGATAAAAATCATGGAAAACCACATCCCCACATGAAAATAAATATTTCTGATGGTTTGATGTATGACAGGCAAGGCCGGAACTTCAAACAACAATCCACCTAAAATGACATATAGCATTAGTATAATTGTAAAAATCTTCCAGGTGTAATTCCAGGTTTTATTTGGCATCTCAGATCTTATTTTTTTACTCTTTCCAAAGATAAGGAAACAAAATATTCGACAATGTTAAAGAAATCATAACCAGCAGCAGGATCACCACAAGATCTCCTGAAACACTCTTTAGGGAAGCACCTTCTATTGCTCCCAGCGAAGCCCTTATGAGCAGCAATAGTAAGGGAAGGATCAACGGAAAACCCAGTATTGCCATGAGCGTAAAATTATTCCGGGCCTGGCTGGCAATGGCTGAAACCATGGTTAAAACGGAAGAAAACCCCAGAACACCAGTAATCAAAACTACCCAATAGGTCAGATTGCCACCGGCAATGTTTCCCATAAAAAGGTTAAACAGTACAAAACCCAAAACACCAAGAACAATCATAACTATACTGTTAATCAGTATTTTGGAAAATATGATTGCAGTGGGAGCTGCCAATGTATAAAGGTACAGCTTACGACCGGAGGTTTCATCACCAAAACTTTTCAAAACCAGGTTGAGCGAAGCAAAAGCAATAATGATCCAGAAAAGGGCATTCCATGTGGGTATCGACATGATCCCGGCAAAGGAAAGATAACAGATGAAAATGGTGGAAACCAGGTACAACATGATTCCACCCAGTGCATGTTTTTGCCTCCATTCCAGCAGAAATTCCTTTTGAATCAGATATATGATCTGTTTTATCACCATATATGTCAGCAATTTCGGCAAAGATACACCAATTTGCCAAATCTCAAGCAGGCATTACAGAAAAGGGCTGCGGTTGGCAGCCCTTTTCTCACAAAAATCAGAGTGAAAGAATTACAGAAACAAAGTCTTTTTATCTTTTTACAAATTTGGACTGCCAGACCTGTCGTCCGCATTTTACCCTAAGGATATAAATACCCGGCGAAAGATCTGCAACATTCATACTCAGGGTATTATTGCCATGCAGATCATCATAATTGAGGTTTTTCACATTTTTTCCTATTATATTGAGGATATCCACTTCCAGGGTTGCACCCATACAAACATCAGAGAGTTCGACAAAGATCTGACTGCTGGCGGGGTTGGGATAAACCCTTAATTCTGTTTCTGTAACCTGCTGATCCACATTAAGTGAACCTACCATGAAGGTTTTTACAACCATGCAACCCGCTTCATCGGTAACTGTAATGGTATAGGTTCCGGGAAGCAGACCCGTAAGAACCGGAGTATGGTGTCCGTCGTCCCAGAGATAGGTATAACTGCCGGTACCTCCTGTAACGGTAACAATAATGCTTCCGTTTGCATTGCCGTCTTCAGTGTGAGTAATCTCAGCATTTACAATCAACGAATCAGCCGAACTGATGGTATAGCTGTTCTGGAAGACACAATTATGAAAATCGGTTATGGTTACTATATAATCACCACCGGGGACATCCAGTAGGTTTCGGTTGGAAACTCCGTTACTCCAGATGTAAGTGTAAGGGGCTGTACCTCCGTATGTTTGAAGGAAAATATTACCCAATTGATCGTTTGCACACTCGATATGATCAATGCTTACGTTGGCAAGCAATGGCAAAGGCTCAATGATTTCAAAGGATTCGATACCGAAACAACCACCATCGGTTACCTGAATTGTGTAGATACCCGGAGGCAGATTCGTGATTTCGGGTGTAGTGCTTTCATTCTCATCATTCCATAAAAACTGCGGATTAGTTCCACCTGCAACAGAAACATATATGGCACCATCATTATCACCATGGCAACTGATTTTGGTTATGGTTGCGCTTACATCAGGTGCACCTTCATCGCTAACATTAAGCGTAAGAATTTTCTGGCAACCGTCATCGCTGATTACACTAACATAATACTGACCTGCAGGAAGTCCTTCTACCATAAAATCAGGATCAGTGCCATTATTGTTTTCAGTTACTACTCCGTTTTCATTATTAAGAAGCTCATAAAGGTAATCTGCTTCCGGATTCTGGGAGTAAATAACGATGACACCGTTGCTGCCACCGCAATCTTCAGAATCAGTAACATCCCAGTTTATCACGGGCATAGCACCCACACTGTTAATAATGAAATTTTCCTGCCTGTCGCATCCGAAATTATCTGTAATCAAAAGATGGTAGGTACCAGGTGCCAGGTTTTGAATCTCAGGCTGATTGAGGCTGTTTGACCATTCAAATGAATAGGGTCCTGTTCCATTTATAACATCAACACTGATCTCACCATTATTAAGCCCGCAACTGGCATCAAAAACTGTATAATCAATCTCCAGCTCATAATTCTCTTCTTCAATTACAGCCATGCTTTCAAAGAAACATCCGTTGGCATCAGTAACCGAAAAACTGTAATTTCCTGCAGGAAGATTGTCGAGTACCGGCTGAGTGGCATCATCATGGCCATCCCAATGATAAATAAAGGGTTCAACTCCGGCACCTGGTATAAGCTCAATCATACCATTCTGATTGCCGCAATAAGCATCATGGGAATATATTTCTACAGGCATTTCATCAATATTGCCCACTTCAATGGTTTTTACGGTTTCGCATCCATTGGCATCGGTAACTGTAACGGTATAAATACCGGGAGCCAACCCTGTTGCGGCTCCTCCATTAAAACTATCGTCATGCGACCACTCGTAGGTAAATGGTTCCTGGCCGTTTAGCGGAATCATGGTTATGGTTCCCTGGGTGGCGCAGATGGCATCAGAAACTTCATAATCCATGCTGATATCCACATCGGTAATTGTAACCGTTAGTTCGGTTACGCATCCAAATCCATTGGTAATGGTAACCTCGTACTCTCCTGCTGCAAGATCTTCGCGTATTGCCGATTCATTCTCAGGATCATCGGCCCAGGCAAAACTCCAGGGGCCAATTCCTGTTAAAGGCACTACTTCGATGGATCCGGTTTCCATTCCACATACTGCATCTCCGACAAGAAAATCGTACAAAGGATCACATTCTACCTCATGATTGCCAAAATGCAGGTTGATAACAGGTGTTACATCTGATTCGGAATACTCCTCATTTGCCCATACAAAACTTGCCATTTCAGGTTGTTTTACCGTATTTTGAGCTGATAAAACCACATTTTCGCCGGCATCTGCATAAATCACAGCCACAAACTCACCGGGGCCTAATTCCACAGCTGATTCAAAAGGTATCACAACATAAACGGGGGATAAGGCTCCGGCAGGAGTAATATCGTCAGCGTTTATTATGTAAGGAACATTGGTTGAGAAAACTTCTGAAAGACTTTCATCTGCCCATTCAAAAATTTTCACGTAAACCTGCGTACCAGGCAATGTATTCTGGTGCAGAACAAAAGCTACAGAAGTAGCTTCCATTTCGCTGTAAAGGCTGAAACGGTTACCTGCAGCAAATGCATTGCCCGGATCGGAGGGAGCAAGATAAAGCTCCGGATCATACACATCCAGACTTCGTGAGTAAACCGTATCTGTTATATGAAATACTGCAGTGGAAAAGTTATTTGCGGGGACTTCGTCGTTTTGCTCTTGTGTAAGAGCAAACTGTGTGGTGTATATACCTCTTGAAGGAGCGGTAAACTCGCCAGGGATAACCATGGTAAGTTGTTGTGCCGGTTGCACAACAGGTAGGGGTTCAGTTGCTCCGTTGAATAAAAGTTCATTTACACTGGCAGAAAGCACGACGTTATTCTGGGGAAAACCGCCGGCATTGCGAACCTGTGCTTTAAACTGAAAGGGCTGCTGATGACCGGCAGGAACCTGAATATAACCATGGTTATAGGAAATGTTTTGAATTTCCATGTCATTTTCCACATAGGAAACCAGCATCACATCGTCAATCATCCACCAGTAGTGTGTTGCCCCGGTTTTACGAAAACGTATCCACACCTGCTCATGGCCGGCAGCCACATCAGAAATATTAATGGCTTTATGGATGGGGTTAGGACTTGTGTTATTGGGGGCATACCCGTTACGAACATCCCAGGTGGTCCAGTTTTCACCATCGGTACTAACCTCGGCAACAATTTCAACCTGCCCGGGAGAACAGCAATACCTGAAATTATGCTGAAAACGCAGTTGTACTCTTTCATAATCGCTCAGGTCGATGGGCGGACTTTGTATCCAGGCATCTGTTACAAGTCCCTGGGGGTTCAGTGATGTGGCAAGGTCGGAATCCAGTATCATAAAACCATTGTAAGATGTGGCAGAATTCAATGGGGACATACCTACGGAATACGGGCCTTGTGGTCCATCAAAGGTATGCTCAAAAGTAACAAGTCCCGAAGCATCCACATTTTCCCAGTCATCAGGAAGACCACCGTTAAAGTCTTCATGCCAGATGATGACGTCGTCGCTTCTAACCTGCAACTCAGCATCACCATGCTCTTCTGAACCAGGCCGGTAAGGCTCGGGAATAAATTGCGCAAAGCCTTTACTAACCAGAAAAGATGCAAGTAAAAAGGGTATTAATGAAAGTTGTACAAATGCCTTCATATTTATTTTTTTTAATGTTTTCGCTCTTAGGATAAATCAGCAGAAATGTGCCTGCAGTTAACAGGGTAAAAATACAGTGAGTTTATAATGAAATTTCTAGGTTAATCACTGAATTTTATACCGGATAATACTGGGGTTGAAGGAAAAACGGTGGTATATGTAATTAAATCGCGGGACAAAAAAAAACCCGCATTTTTTGTGCGGGCTGTGAAGGTTTGTTTCGGGTGGAAGATGGGACTCGAACCCACGACCCTCAGAACCACAATCTGATGCTCTAACCTGCTGAGCTACATCCACCGTTTGGGAGTGCAAATATAGAAAAAATTTTTACTGCAAATACAATGAATTTTATTTTTTTAAGCCTACAGTTTAAATATAAGCCTGACTGTTTCAAAGCGCCTTTTGCGTTACTAAAAATGGCTTATCTTTGCGCGAATATCAGACGCTAAGACATGAATGCTAAAAGGCACAGTATCTTTTTTTTATCCAGTTGGTACCCGAACAGAACCAATCCCACCGATGGTAATTTTAATGAAAAATATGCTGAAGCCGCTGCCCTGTATAACGATGTGGCTGCCATTCATGTGGTTGCCGACAAAGATGCCAGGGCTCCCCTTGAAACCGATTTTTATACCCGGGCCGGTGTTAAAACGTATATCTGGTATTTCAGAAAAAGCAGCTCAGGGTCTTTGTTAAGTAAAATGATTAACGGTTTTAAGTATCTGAAATACTACCTGGAAGCATACAGACTGGCCCGAAAGGAATGCGGCAAACCGCAACTTCTGCACCTTAATGTACTCTTCCCTGCAGGTGTTATTGCACTCATCTTCAGATATCTTTTTGCAATACCTTATGTTATTTCAGAACACTGGACGGGTTACCTGCCCGCCAACCAGGTAAAACAACCTGCAACGGTAAGGTGGATAAGCAGAATGATAGCCAAAAAAGCAGGCACAATAATGCCTGTTACACATAACCTTAAAGAAGCCATGATACTTAACGAATTCCATAACCGGTATGAGGTTGTACCCAATGTAGTGGATGTAAAGTATTTCTATCCTGAACAAAATGCTGAAAAAAATGGAAAGAAAACCATACTGCACGTATCGCATCTTGCAGATAAGCATAAAAACGTTTCAGGCATATTGAGAGTAATTAAGAAATTATCGGAAAAGCGAAATGATTTTGAACTGAAAATTGTAGGTGACGGAGATTTGAAACCCCATATCAGTTATAGTAAGAAGTTAAATCTGAATAGAGATACTGTAAGTTTTCACGGCACCATGAGTACACAGGAGATTGCTGAAACCATGCGCCATTCCGATCTGTTTGTGCTGTTCAGCAATTACGAGAACCTTCCATGCGTTATTATTGAAGCTTTTGCAGCAGGATTACCGGTAATTTCGACCGACGTGGGCGGTATAAGGGAACATCTTACACCCGATAAGGGTAAACTGATTGCTGCCAGGGATGAGCAGGCACTGCTCGATGCCATTGACACTATGCTTGATAATCTTACTTCTTTCCATAAGGAAGCACTGCATAAGTATGCATCTGAAAACTTCAGTTATGAAAGGATTGGTGAAAGATTTACTGAAATTTATACGTCTGTTATAAATAAGAAACGCATTGTTTAAAAACATCTATACCACCTTTGCGAGCAATTTTATTTCTGCTTTGCTCAACCTGCTCATTGCAGTGGTGATCTCACAGACACTGGGGGCAGAGGTAAAAGGTGAGCAGAGCATCATCCTTACCAATATTGTCATCATTCTGCTTTTCAACAATATTATCGGTGGAGCAACCCTGGTTTATATCGTTCCAAGGTTTAACAACCGAAAGGTACTTCAATATTCTTACCTGTGGGCATTTATAGTATGCTCCGGAGCTTTTCTTATTGCCCGTTTAATTCCGGGGCTTAATCATGAGCTTTTGATTCACACTTTCATGCTTACTTTCATTAGCGCACTTGCCTCAGCTAACACTATGATTTTACTGGGCAAGGAAAAAATTCTGGCTAAAAATGCTATCCATGTTCTGCAAATATTATCTGTTGCTGTTTTCCTTGTCATTGCCATTTTCGCGCTGAACATTGAAAATATTCATGCCTACATTTATGCGCTTTATTTCGGCTATGGAAGCTCATTATTGCTCAGCGTCCTTTTACTGGCAAAACACTGGAAGGCAGGCCGGCAAATTAATGATGTTAAGCAGGCTTTGATCCCGAGCATGTTTCGCTATGGCTTCTTTAATCAGCTTTCGCACATTACCCAGATGCTCAGTCTCAGGTTAAGCTATTATCTCCTGCTGATTTTCTATGGCAATGAAAGTGTGGGGATCTATTCGGTTGCAGTTGCCATAATCGAATCGGTATGGCTCATAAGCAAAAGCATTGCCACCGTGCAGTATGCACGGATTACCAACAGTACCGATGAATCGTACAACAGGCAACTGACTATTAAACTGCTACGATCCTCACTCCTGTTCAGTATACTCATGATATTCGGGCTGAGTATCCTGCCGGTTTCCTTTTTCAGGTTTATGTTCGGGGAAGAATTCGGTCCGGTGAAACCAATTATTTTGCTGCTTATTCCCGGCATATTTTCCTACAATTTTTACCTGATCCCCGGGCATTATTTCTCCGGAAAGGGAAAATATCATATCAATACAGTGGCATCAGCCATCGGACTTGTCGTTACACTTGCCCTGAGCCTGGTACTTATTCCCCTGTACGATTTTTACGGAGCTGCTATGGCCGGAACCGCATCATTCATAGCTACTTCAGCTTATGCTTTTATGGTTTTCAGGAAAATATCAGGATTTCCGTTAAGAGAGTTTTTCCCCGGAAAGAGCGACATTGATGAATACATAAGATTTTTCAAAAAAACATCAGAGAGAGATGCAGAAAATTAAAAAACTTTTCCAGGCGCTGGCGCTTATTCTTCCCAGGCCATGGTTGCTGAACGAGATCATTCATCATAGTTCCGTTTACCGGAAAAGAGCCATAAAAGAGTACATGCTGGAAAACGGGCTTCCTTCGGTTGACATAGTGAAATTGTTTAACGGATTTAAGGAAACGGTTTATCCTTATGCTTTTCTTGAAGGAGGTTCTCTTCCCACCGACATTGCATTGCTGAAAGCGCTGGCAAAAAAGTACAAGGTTGAAAACTACCTGGAAATCGGCACCTGGCGCGGCGAAAGTGTTGCCAATGTAGCATCGGTGGTTAAAAACTGTTATACAGTAAATCTGCCCGATGATACCATTATGGATTTGACCGATGATGCAAAATATGTGCAATCGCACAGGTTTTTTTCAGAAAAACTTCCCAATGTAAAACACATTGCTGCCAACTCGCATGAGTTTGATTTTACCAGCCTGAACACAGTTTTTGACATGGTTTTTATAGACGGCGATCATCATTACGATTCGGTGAAAAAAGACACCGAAACCGCTTTCAGTATTATTGACCCTGAAAAATCCATTATTGTATGGCACGACTGCATGTCATCGCCCGAATTTGTAAGATGGGAGGTTTTAATGGGAATTATGGATGGTTGTCCGGCAGAAAAGCGAAAATACATTTACCACGTTTCCAATACCCTATGCGCGGTATACTTTGGTAAAAAAATGGAATCGGAGGTACTTATCCCCTATTTGTTGCCCGATAAGAAATTCACCATTGAGATAACAGGAGAGAAAATCCAGAAATAAGCTTATCCTGTCAATAATTTAAACATTCTTACTACCACTGATCCTGCCCGACCATTGCACGAGCTTTTCATACAATTGCTGTGGTTTGAAGGGTTTTGCAATGTAATCGTCCAGACCCATTTCCATAAACTTTTCAGCATCTCCTTCCATGGCATTTGCGCTGAGGCCGATTACCGGGCAGAGCTTGTCACCGTGAAGTTCCTTCAGTTTTTTGTAAGCAGAAATACCATCCATAACCGGCATCTGGATATCCATAAGAATGATGTCATATTTACCGGGCTGGTAAAGTTCAACGGCTTCCTTCCCGTTTGATCTGAAATCAACATTGCAGCCTGCATTTAACAGAATATAGCCTACCACTTTCTGGTTGAGCAATTTATCTTCAACATGCAACACGTTAAGATTAAGTTCTTTCAGATCGTTGGGCGAAATATCAATGGGGTTTTCCATTTCAATTTCGTCGAAACCGGCCCTGAAAGTAAAAGTAAACTTACTGCCTTTACCCAATTCACTCTCCACATAAATTTCGCCACCCATTAAATGGGTCAACTCCTTACAAATGGCAAGTCCCAGGCCGGTACCTTCAAATGGCCTTATGAGTGATGTATCGATCTGTGTAAATTTCTCAAAGATCTGCTTCTGGTTTTGTTCACTAATACCTGTTCCTGTATCTGCCACAATACATGATAATATCAGGTAATCATTTCGTTTTTCCTGCAAATAAAAGCTGATACTGATCTCCCCTTCATCGGTAAATTTAAATGCATTGGAAATTAAATTGTTGGCCAGTTGCTTCAACCTGTTTTCATCAACAATAATTGCTTTGGGTATGAGCGGATCAATGCGGGTTTTAAAATTAATACCTTTGCTTCGGGCTGTATGCTGATACATTTCCTTAATTTGATTGACAAACTCAGCCAGATGGATCCGGCTGGGTTTAAGCTCCATTTTACCAGCTTCAATTTTGCTGAGATCCAGAACGTCATTGATAATATTCAGGAGGTTTTCCGAAGATATCTTAATATTCCTGACATATTCCTGCTGGGCCCCAGTCAGGTTGCTTCGCATGAGCAAAGAAGTCATTCCCATAATACCTGTCATAGGCGTTCTGATCTCATGACTCATATTGGCAAGAAACTGCTGTTTCAGGGCAGCCGACTTTCGGGCTACCTGTATTTTTTGTTCCAGTTCGGTATTGCGATTTCTTTCACTGATGTCGCGCACAAAGGCGAAGTATTGCTTTTTCTCGTCATAGGTAACTTTGTTAACAGACATCTCAACCGGGAAGGTAGTTCCATCAGCAGTTTTGTGAATCGATTCCATTGTGAGCGAATTCTTGTTCTCGAGTATCTGCAGCATTTCGTACCATTGGTTATTGGTGATGCGGGTATCCACATCTGAAAGGCCCATACCCCCCATGAGTTTCTCTTTCAGATAACCGTATTTTGCAGCAGCTGTTTGATTCACATAAGTAAAGTTTGCATTATTATCAATCCAAAGGATCAGATCGCCGGCATTTTCAAGCCCGAAATTGGTTATTTTAAGTATGGCTTCTGTTCTTTTCTTTACGGATACATCTTCAATGATCATAGCAACCCTGTTGGATGGCAGTGGAAAAATCTTCAGGTTATAAATTCCGGGGGCCTTGTTGGGATCGGGCTGATAGATAAATTCCTCAACTTCTGACGGGCTTTGTGTAACCACAACATTATAGAAAATGTTATGGAGTCTGTTTTTCTTCAAGATCGGAGATAATTCATCAATGGTTTTTCCTATGTTGGCAACTGTTAAAAATCTCATGAGCCGGGTTGCAGCAGCATTAACCATTTCGAGCCGGAAAGCCGAGGGGTTATCAAGGTCATCTGTCTGGTAAACATTCAACCCAATATCCATATGATGTAAAATGTCCTTTAAAACAAGAAGAGTATCTTCATCCTTTTTTCTGTCAGAAATATCAATTGACATTCCTCTTAAACCAGCAAATCCTTCATCCGCATCAAAAAAGGGCAATACATATGATAAAACATGTTTTTGTTCTCCCCTCCGGTTAATAATTCTGTACTCAATATTTTCGGGTTTATTTTTGCTGAAAACAAAGTTTTCCAGGTCGTTTGCCATTTTTTTTTGATCATCTTTATGCAAAAAACTAAAAACATTTATTCCTGCTTTCAAATCGTTTTCAGTTATCCCAAGGACGTCAAAACCGGATTTATTCAGGTAGGTAATATTTCCGATACTGTCGCATTGAAAAACTATATCAGGTATAGTTTCTGAAAAATCGATGTATTGGCGATCAGACATTTCATCAAAATAATTTGATCCTGATGGATTCTTTTTTAAAGAAAATATGTTATTGTTATGCAGATGCCTTAACGCTTGATTCAAGCTCCATTCCCAAAATAGTTTAAGGAAAAAAATGGCAGCCAGAACAAAAATGATCCAGGCCAGATCAATTATCGCTAAAACCTGTAAATAAAAAATTGCAGGGAGCATAAACAATGGCTGTGAGAGTTAGTTTTAGTTTTAAATTATTTCAAATTTAACTATTTTATTGAATCAATCGTCTTAATCTGTTTGAATGATAATAAAATGCCGGATAAAAACCACAATTATTAACAAATAAATCCAAAAGACAATTAATTTTCGGGGTGTTAAAAACCTAAAGCCTGGTGAGAGATTAAATCAACAGGCTTGCAGAATTATCAAAATTATGAATTATGAAACCATTTTCTTGTTTTTCTTTACCGGGGCAATTTCCTTTTCAAGATCAAAAAGCAGGAGTTGGTTTTCTGTGACATAACTTACCGGTTCGGGGCTGGCTTTATACCTTGCAGTTTGATGGGTTATAACAGATTTCAGATATCTGACAGGAGTGGTTTTCTGTCGTTTGCACATGATCTCAAGTGCTTTTTTTTGCCCTTCAGTAATTTTAAATGTTACTTTCTTGAATTTTACCTTTTTCTTTCCGGGTCGCCTTGATTTTGCAGATTTCAGAAAGTCAGGATTTTCCTCCAGTTTTGAAATAATGGTTTTTGGCATGGCTGGTGTTATTTTATTTCACGAATAAGAAAAACATATGTAGGGAAATGGTCGCTATAGCCCCCGAGGTAAACGCCTCCTCCATAACTTCTGAAGGGATAACCCTGGAATCGCCCTGAAGGCTGTCGCAGGAAAGGTCTGTTAAACACCTCTGCTCTCAGATATTTAAATGTGCTGTAATCATCGTTAAGTAAAGACTGGGTAAGAATGATCTGATCAAAAAGATTCCAGGAATCCCGCCATGCCAGTGTACCTATCCCTCTGCGGGCAAATTCAACAAAAGGGTTAAATAGTTGACCATCTTTCAGTCGGTCCTTATCGCCTTGAGCATTCAGATGTCTTCTTACACTGATGTCGGTGGGGTCGTCATTAAGGTCGCCCATAAAAATTACTTTTGCATTGGGATCTTCAGCTTTCAGCGAGTCAATGATTGACCTGGCAACATCAGCTGCAGCTATTCGCAAGGGTCGGCTTCGGGCTTCACCACCCCTGCGTGAGGGCCAGTGTGCCACAATAAAATGGATAGGTTCGCCCAGTAATAATCCGGAAACCACCAAATGGTCACGGGTGCGAAAATCGGGCATATCTTCAATAATGGTTGGTACTGCCTTAGTATTGGTAACTTCAAAATAGCGTGGGTTGTACATAAAGGCATTGTCAATTCGCCGGTCGCGACTTCTGAAGTGAATTACCTGGTAATTACGATCTTTTATACGTTCCTGCCGGGCCAGGTCCCATACAACATCTTCATTCTCAACCTCTCCCAGGCCAATAACTGCGGGACCATCGGGGGTAAGTTCAAGACCCATTTTCGAAATGACTTCGGCCAGTCGGTCAAGTTTCTCATAATATCTATCTGATGTCCAGCGGTTGGTTCCATCCGGAGTAAACTCATCGTCATTCCGGTCAGGATCATTAATGGTGTCGAACAGGTTTTCAACGTTATAGTAAGCTACACATAGAGCCAGAAATTTCTTATCATCCTCTTGTCCCTGAGCAAAAGGAATAATACTAAAAATGTAAAAGAAAAACAGGGCAAGTGGCAAAATTGAAAATAGAAATGATCTCATTATGATTTAAGTTTTAATTTGCATAATTTCGTAATTCTCATCCGAAATTAACTTTAAAAATTTTATGGATTAATAATAATTACATTGCATAAGACTTTTAACATTTTGGCAGTCTTAATTACAAAGAAATACTTAATTTTGATGCCCCAAAAATAATCATTTTAAAACAATAGTGAATTAAATTTTCAGGATGCAGTAATGCATCAGGAATAGTCCTACACATTGCAAATGAGCATATTAATAAATTCCCAGATATTTTTTATCCGGTACAAACTTTTAAACCAGAAATCGTTTATGTATAAAACGTTATGTATTATTGCAGCCTGCATGCTTTTATCAGCATCGGTGCTGTCAGCACAAACGGCAGAAGAAAATGCTGTTTCCGATACCATTGAAATACCTGATCGGCCGGAGTTTGACCTGCCGGTAATCAGCATTGATGATATTGAAGGAGATGCAGAATCTCACGACATATCGAGCTTGCTGCAAGGTTCGAGAGATGTATTTGTTTCAACAGCAGGTTTTACTTTTGGCCAGGCCCGTTTTCGTATCAGAGGATATGACAGCGAAAACACAACCGTAATGATTAACGGCATTCCTGTAAACGACCCCGAAACCGGTCGCGCATTTTACTCCAACTGGGGTGGTTTGAATGATGCCACACGCATGACTGTTACACATGATGGAATTGGTGTGGCACGCGAAAACTTCGGAGGAATAGGTGGAGCCACCAATATTATTACCCGCGCATCGCAATACAGCCCCAATACACGGGTTACTTTTTCCAACTCCAACCGCAGTTATGCTCACCGGGCCATGTTCACACATTCCACAGGGATGCAGGATAACGGATGGGCGCTTACGCTGAGCGGCTCGCGCCGTATTGCACAGGAAGGCCAGGGTTATGTGGAAGGTACTTTCTATGATGCCTGGGGTTATTTTTTATCTGCCGAAAGAAAAATTAATAATCAGCACAGCCTGGGACTGATTGCCTTCGGAGCTCCTTCTGAAACCGGCAGGCCGGGTGTTGCCACCCAGGAAGCTTATGATCTTACAGGTAACAACTTTTACAATCCCAACTGGGGTTTCCAGAATGGTGAAGCACGCAACTCAAGGGTAAACAGTTACCATACCCCCTGGATCATGCTCAATCACTACTATGATCCAACACCCGACATCGCCATACAAACCTCTGCTGCCTATACTTTTGGTAAGGGTAGTTCTTCGGCATTGAACTGGTTTGATGGTGAAAGACCATTCCCCGGTCAGTTTGAAGGCCACGATCCCCGGCCCGATTATTACAGGTATCTGCCCAGTTTTTATGCCAATGACCCTGTGAGGTTTGACCAGTACACCCAGCTTTGGCAAAACGACGAAACTTTCAGGCAACTGAACTGGGATCTCATGTACCAGTATAACTTGAAAAATCTTTATACCCAAGCAGATGTTGACGGTATTGCCGGAAATAACATTGAAGGTTTGCGTTCCAAATTTATTGTGGAAGACCGCCGCAACGACCGTAATCAGTTTGTGTTTAACTCATTTGCCAATGCACAACTGAACTCAACCACATTTTTGAGCGGGGGTATCAATATTTCACTGGCCAAAACCCATCAATACAAACTGATTGATGATCTCCTGGGTGGCGACTGGTGGGTTGATATCGACCAGTTTGCCCTGCGCGATGCAACGGATCTGGATTTTGCCCAGAATGACCTGCAGCAACCCAACCGGCTTGTTGGGGAGGGTGACAGATTTGGATACGATTTTACCGGAAACATAAACAAGTTTGAAGCTTTTGCCCAGTCAGAATGGGTGTTGCCCCGTTGGGATTTTTATGTTGCAGGTAATGTTTCACAAACTACCTTCTGGCGCACAGGACACATGCAAAACGGACGTTTCCCCGAAAACTCACTGGGCGACAGCGAAAAACAAAACTTTACCAACTTTGGCCTTAAGGGAGGTACTACTTTCAAATTTACCGGACGCCATTACTTTACCGCCAATGCAGCATACCTTACACGTGCACCCTTTTTCAGAGATGCATACATTTCTTCAAGAGTACGGGATGATCTGATTCCTGTATTAAACAGCGAAACCATTATGAGTGGCGATTTGAGTTACATTGTTCGCACACCCATAGTTAAATCAAGGCTCACTATGTTCTTCAGCGAGTTTCAGGACCAGACCTGGAGTCGCAGCTTTTACCATGAAGAGTTCCGCACTTTCGTTAATTACAGCATGTATGGTGTAGATCAAAGGCACATGGGTGTTGAGCTGGGAATGGATATTAATCTCTCTTCAACCCTGTCGATGTCGCTGGTGGGTGGTACAGGTGATTATATTTATTCAAGCCGCCCCACAGTTACCATTACACGCGATAACGACAGAGAACTTCTGGCAGAAGAAAAAACCGTATACTGGAAAAATTTCAAGGTGGGTGGAATGACTCATACTGCAGGTTCTGTCGGACTCAGATACAACTCTCCCCGTTTCTGGTTTATCGGTACCAACCTGAACTATTACGATGACATTTACCTTGATATAAACCCCGACCGACGTACGGCTGATGCCCTTGCCAGTTTTGTGGAAAGCGACCCTGGCTGGGAAAGTATCATTGCCCAGGAACAACTCGACAATGCATTTACTCTCGACTTTTTCGGTGGTAAATCATGGAGAATTGCCAGGAGGTATTTCATCAATCTGAATATAAGTGTAAGCAACGCACTTGATAATACCGACTTCCGCATTGGTGGTTTTGAGCAGTTAAGATATGACAGTAATAATATTGACAGATTTCCTGCCAAATACTTCTACATGTACGGAAGAACTTATTTCATCAATCTGGCTTTCAGAATGTAATTTTTTAAACCAGGAAAGATGAAAAAGAAACAAAATTGTCGAATAGAAAAACCCGAAATAATGATTCTGAAATTTCAAAAAATACTCAGGCTTTTTGTTCTGCTGATGGCAGGCATAATACTGATGAACGGTTGCGTTGATAAGGATTTTGATGCACCAGATCCGCTGGATATTCCCTTAGGTGAAGTACATACCATAGCTGAGCTCAGGCAGATGTTTGCTGCCGGCGGCAACCAGCCCATTAAATTTACCGAGGATGTTACTGTTTTTGGTGTAATAACCATGGATGCCTCATCAGGAAATATTTATCGCAGTGCATTTCTGCAGGATGAGACGGCTGCCATTAACCTGCGTCTGATGTCGCCGGGTGGTTTGTACCAGGGCGATTCGCTGCGGCTCAATCTCAAAGGCACCACACTGGGATCTTATGAGAATATGCTCCAGATCGACTCAGTGCATGTGGGTAACAGCATTGAAAAATTAAGTACAATGGTGGATGTGGAACCCGCATTGGTCAACATTAATACTCTGCTTTCCGACGCTGGTTACCAGGCCAGGCTTATAAAACTTGAAAATGTGGAATTCCATAATAATGAACTGGGACAAACCTTTGCCGATCCTGATAACCTGATTGCTCAAAACCGTATTCTTAAAGATTGCGACGGAAATCAGATTATTGTTAGAACCAGCGGTTATGCAAATTTTGCGGGTGCCCCTATACCCGATGGTAACGGAAGTATCATTGCAGTACTGGCACAGTTTCGTGATGACAGGCAACTTTTCATAAGAAATATTGATGAAGTTGTAATGAACGATGACAGATGCCCTGTACCCGGTGAAGATATGGACCCCATTACCATTGCCGAGATCAAGGAGTTATTTAACCAGGGAACCACTTCAGTACCCCCAAACAGAAGACTGGAAGGTGTAGTAATTTCTGATCGTGAGCACGATAATCATCCCGGACAGAATCTTTACCTGATGGACGAAAATGGCGATGGACTTGCCATCAGGTTTGCTGCATTCCATGATTATGATCTCGGAGATCAGATCAGGATCCTTGCCGGAAGCCTGCCCATTTCACGTTTCAACGGATTACTGCAGATAAGTGATATTCCACTGGGCAATGGTGTGCTTCTGGGAGATGGTGTACTGCCTGAACCTACCCTAACAACCATTGACAACCTGAAATCGAATTTCGACAATTTTGAATCAACTCTGATCAGGATTGAAAATGTGGTGATACCTCCCGCCGGAACTTTTAATGGAAACATTACTGTAAGCGACGATACAGGCGAAGCCATAATGTATACATATCCTTATGCCAGCTTTGCCAATACACCTGTAACACCGGGTATTTATAATATTACTGTGATCGCATCTTATTATAACCAGGTGCAGCTGTTGCTAAGAAATCTCAATGATCTTGAATTTGTTGACGAATATGACCCGGGCGAAACAGACCTGCTTACCATTGCAGAGATCAGAGATATTTACAACGATGGTGCAAACTCAGTTCCCGCCGGCTACAGCATCGAAGGAGTGATCATTTCCGACAAGGACAATGGAAACACTACCGGACGGAATGCTGTAATCCAGGATGAAACAGCCGGTATTATGCTCAGGTTTACAAGTAATCATGACCTTAATCTGGGTGACAAAGTAAAAGTTCATGTAGGTACTGCAGAGCTTTCCGAATTTAACGGGTTATTGCAAATCAACAATATACCCAATGGAAATGCCAGCTTACTTCAAACCGGAGTTTCGGTAGAACCTGTTGAAACTACCATTCAGAACCTGCTGGGTAATATGGATACATTTGAATCAACACTTGTCCGCATTGTAAATGCCACTATTACCGGGGGAAGTAATTTCCAGGGCGAAAGAACTGTAAATGACGGTACAGGAAATATTATCATGTTTACCCGTAATGACGCAACTTTTGCAGGAGAATCGCTGCCAACTGATGCTGTAACTTTAACTGCAGTAGTTACCGTGTTCAACACGCCACAGATCTTTATCAGAAATCTTAACGACATTGAGTAATTAAAAAAACGGATTCAGAAAAATCAAAAAAATATTTCTATGAATAAATTCAGATTTTTAAAGGGAGGAGCCTTTTTTCTTGTTCTTGCAGTTCTGTTTACCAACTGCGAGAAATTTGAAGCAGATATACCTCCCATAGCAACCATAAACCCTGACAGTATTGTTACTCTTGGCGAGATCAGGGATATGATCGTTCCTGGCGAAACCTATACTTTCCGCAATACGGGCAAGCAACTTTTTGCAACCGTAACCATGGATGAACTCAATGGCAATATCTATCGCCAGGCATATATCCAGGATCCTACCGGTGCTGTTAACCTACGGATGGCTTTAAGTACTGAGCTTACAGTGGGGGATTCGATTCGTTTGTCGCTCGACGGTGCAACCATCAGCTATTTTAACAATATGCTGCAACTCGACTCGGTTGACGGAACCAGACAGATCGTAAAACAGGCTTCCGGAAAATATATTGAACCGGAAGTTGTGACCATAAACGATATAAAAGCCGGCGGACATCAGGCCAGACTGGTAAAACTTGAGAACGTTCAATTTCTGGAAAGTGAACTGGGACAAACCTGGGCTGATGGTATAAATCTTTTAAGTGTTAACCGGACCCTGCAGGATTGTGAAAATAATATTATTATAGTA
>JAHYJP010000317.1 GCA_019429055.1 Bacteroidales bacterium | reverse complement strand
CACTTCCTTTATCATTTAAATCCAGGCGGTCAGGCTGGTTTTGTTCTGGCCAAAGGATCCCTTACCTCTAAGTCGTCCGGTGAGGGTGAGATCAGAAAAGGACTTGTGGAGGACCGACTGGTTGACTGCATAGTGAACCTCCCGCCAAAACTGTTCCTGAATACCCAGATCCCAGCAAGCCTGTGGTTTCTCAGCAGAAATAAAGCCAATGGGAAGTACCGTAACAGAACCGATGAGATCCTGTTCATTGATGCCCGGAACATGGGGCATCTGATAAACCGCAGAACTCTTGAATTCTCAAAAGAAGACATAGAAGAAATCGCGGAAACCTATCACAACTGGCGCAATCCAGATGGCAATTATGAAGATGTGAAGGGATTTTGCAATTCCACTTCAATTGAGCGGGTGCGTGAGTTACATCATGTGCTGACGCCCGGGCGATATGTGGGGTTGCCTGATGAGGAAGATGATTTCGATTTTAATGAGCGGTTTACGGGGCTGAAAGCGGAGTTTGAGGAGCAGTTGAAAGAGGAAGAGAGGCTGAATGAGTTGATTGCTGAGAATTTGAAACGGGTGAAACTGGTATGAATAACTCCTTAACTATCGATGAAGATTATTCTGTCTGGTTGAAAGAGCTTAAAAATAAAGTTAGATTAGTTCAGATAAAAGCAGTAGTTAAAGTTAATTCTGAACTATTGCAGTTTTATTGGGAGCTTGGCGCTGATATTGTGGAAAAGCAGGCTACTGCAAAGTGGGGCGATGGATTTCTCTCAAATCTCAGCCACGATCTAATGGTAGAATTTCCTGATATGAAGGGGTTTTCAAAACGAAATCTTGAACTTATAAGGCAATGGCATTTGTTTTATACAAAGGAAAAGCCAATTGCGCAACAAGCTGTTTCGCAATTAGAAACAAAAATTGTGCAACAAGCTGTTGCCCAAATAACACAAATTCCATGGGGACACAATATTGCCATTATTTCCAAGTGTAAAAACTTAGATGAAGCTATCTTCTATATTCAAAAAACTATTCAAAACAACTGGTCAAGATCTGTTCTGACCCATCATATTGAAAGTAATCTGTTCAAGCGTGAAGGTAAAGCCATAACCAATTTTAAAGCAACATTGCCCGAGCCTCAGTCAGACTTGGCAATCGAAACCCTGAAAGACCCATATAATTTTGATTTTCTGACATTAACAGAAAAACATAATGAAAAAGAGCTGGAAAATGCTCTGATAAACCATGTGACCCATTTTCTATTAGAGTTGGGTGCCGGTTTTTCTTATCTGGGAAAACAATACAAGCTCGAAGTTTCCGGTGATGAGTTTTTTATTGATCTTCTGTTTTACCATGTCAAACTGCATTGTTATGTGGTGGTTGAACTAAAGACGGTAAAATTCAAACCGGAGTTTGCCGGTAAGCTTAATTTTTATGTATCGGCTGTGGATGGAATTTTAAAATCTGAACAGGATGACACCACTATCGGTATTCTTATCTGCAAATCAAAAAATGATACTGTGGTGGAATATGCCCTGAAGGATGTTCATAAACCGATTGGGGTGAGTGAATACATTATTACCAAAAATCTGCCGGATGAATTCAGATCATCTCTGCCAAGCATTGAAGAGATCGAGGCGGAATTGAGTGGAGTGGAGGAATCGCAATGAGTAAAAATGAAGTATTCCATTCCACAGTCGGCCAGTTAGTTGATCTTTTAAAAACCCTGCCACAGGATCTACCTGTATTGACCAGCGGTTATGAGGGTGGTTTTGAGATTTTTTATGAACCAGGTATTATCAAGGTGAGGCATGAGCCTGAAAATAGGTACTATGAAGGTGAATTTCAGGTTGCGGAAGATGGGGATAAGGAAACGTTTGACGCGGTGGTAATCAGGAGGGTGGTTCGGGATGTGTGAGTGGAAGGAACTCGAACTTGGAAAATTAGCAGAGATACAAACAGGACCATTTGGAAGTCAATTACATCAAGAGGATTATGTTCCCGTTGGAACACCGTTGATCACAGTAAAAAATCTTGGTGAAAACAAAGTCACTTATAACAAACTCGATTTTGTTTCTGATCAGGATAAAGAAAGATTATCTAAGTTCATTTTGCAAGAAGGAGATATTGTTTTTAGCAGAGTTGGCTATGTGGACAGGAGAGCATTCATAACAAAAAAAGAAAGTGGGTGGTTGTTTTCTGGTAGTACTTTAAGAGTACGAGTTATGGAAACATCCACTCTTAATCCTAAATACTTATCATATTATTTTGGCCAAAAGAGGTTTAAAGAGGATATAAAAAACATGTCTGTTGGTGCAACGCGTCCTTCTTTAAATACTCAATTGCTTGAAGAAGTTGAGATAATAATTCCCCCTCTCCCCGAACAGCGCGCCATCGCCTCTGTGCTTTCCAGCCTCGACGACAAGATAGACCTGCTCCACCGTCAGAACAAGACCCTCGAAGCCATGGCGGAAACGCTTTTCAGGCAGTGGTTTGTGGAGGAAGCGGATGAGGGGTGGGAAGAAGGGAAAAT
>JAHYJP010000057.1 GCA_019429055.1 Bacteroidales bacterium | reverse complement strand
GGGACCAACAGGACAACCCGGACCGGCGGGACCGGCGGGACCAACAGGACAAACCGGACCGGCGGGACCACAAGGACCTCAAGGACCTCAAGGACCTCAAGGTAATGATGGACCGGCAGGACCAATTGGACCACAAGGACCTGCTGATGGCCCTGCAGGTGGCGACCTCACAGGAAATTACCCTAACCCAACCATTGCTAATAGCGTCGTTACCACTGCAAAAATAGCAAATACGGCTGTTACTGAAACCAAACTAGCTAACAATGCTGTAACAACCGCTAAAATTGCAAATGGAGCTGTTACCACTGCTAAAATCAATGCAATCGGTACACCATCAAGTACCAATTTTTTAAGAGGCGACGGACAATGGGCAATTCCCGCAGGAGGTGGTGGTTCAAACTGGACTGTAAGTGGGACAAATATTTACAGCACTAATTCAGGCAACGTAGGAATAGGCCTTTCAAACCCTTCAACTAAACTTGAAGTTCAGGGTCAATTAGCCATATCCGGATCAAACAACCACCTGGATATGAGGAATACCGGAACCGGCGTAAACGGAATCCGTTTTTTAAGAAACGGAATTTTTCAGGGTGCAATTTTCCACAATAATAATTTCATTAATATCACCAACAATAACAATAACCACGGCCTGGTTTTAAGATTGGAAAACAATAGGATTGGCATAGGTACATCAAGTCCCAACCACCGGCTGCATATTCTTACAAACCAGACAACAGAGTTTGGTATGCTTGTACAGCACACTTTTTCAGGAAACCTTGATGTGTATGCCATAACTGCCACTTCAACACCTAATCCTGGTTATGGAATTAGTGGTCATTTTACGGGTGGATATATGGGTCTGGTTGGTTCAGCCAATGCAACGACATACAGCTCAATGGCATTTGGTGTTTCGGGTTCAGCCCATGGTACAGCAGGAACAAGATATGGTGTTTTTGGATCAACAACCGGCACTGCTCCCATCCGATATGGGGTTTATTGCAGCGGAAACGGCGCATATACCGGCACATGGTCGCAGGTTTCTGACCTTAAATTTAAACAAAATATACAAAGAATGGATGGAGATTTACTGAGTAAAATTATGTTACTGGCACCTAAAACTTTTGAAATGAAAACCCGGGAGTTTGAAGTGATGAATTTCAATGAAGGGAAGCAATTTGGGTTTATTGCACAGGAGTTACAGGAGATATTTCCTGAACTTGTCAGCCGCGGAGTGCATCCCGGAGTCGAAAAAGGTGAAGAAATCGAGTATTTGAGTGTTGATTATATTTCAATGGTTCCCATCCTTGTTCATGCCATTCAGGAACAGCAGCAACTGATTGAAACACAGCAAGTGAAAATAGATGCTTTATTAAAAAGGATTGAACAACTGGAAACCAGAAAGTAAACCAGTGCTTTAGCGATACATATTTAAGCCCCCTGTAAACCGGATGTTTCAATTACTATTCAGTGTCCGGTTTGCAGGGGCTTATTTCGTTTTACCCCCAGCACAAGCTGCTACAAGGCATTTTTTCAAAAGTTTTTTTTATTCAGTTTCAATTCTAACTGTTCGGAAGCAGCAATCCCTGTCATAGTATTTTTAATCAGTTTGCTCTTCTCTTTGAGCTCAAGCTCACCCTTCAAACTATGAGCAAATGCAAGAATTTCTTCTAATTTTTTTGCAGGTATTAAAGCACAACTCAAACAAAAAAAGCTCTTTGAGCGCCCATCATCGTAATGGGTTAACAAATCCATTAAAATATCAATACGGATCTTTTGGTTTTCGATGAATGGCTCAATCCCATTATCTTTAATAAAGCTGAGATTAGTAAAAACCTTTTTATGGGTTACAAACGAGTCATAACCGTCTTTTTCCGCATCAAAACGCTTACATGGATAATCTTTGCATTCAGAACAAACTTCAAAACCATGCTTAATCACACAACAATTGAGAATGCCGCATGACGGGTGTTTCTCACTAAAGTTCAATCCGCCACAACCCGGACAGGCAGAATCACCCTTTGTGTAGAACCTCGGACATAACCCGCAGTCAATTCCGCAGCAGCCTATGGTTTCGTACTTTTTCAGGTTATTGTACATTTGTTAATGGTGTTGTGTATCTGGACTCTGGTTAATAACATTCGCCAATCGGATGAAGGAAAAAGATTTTCCGAAAGCCTGTCACAAAAAGAAAACTGTATTTATTACGCTAAGATTTTCGCAAAATTTTCTCCATCTTGCGCCCTTTCGCCAGTTCATCAACCAGCTTGTCAAGGTACCTTACCTTTTGCGTCAGGGGGTTTTCAATTTCTTCTACCCGGTAGCCGCATATTACTCCTTTTATGAGATGTGCATTGGGGTTAATATCTGCTTTTTTAAATATTGCATCAAAGGTTGCATTCTCATCCAAAATTTCCTGCAGTTTTTTTTCGTCAAAACCGGTTAGCCACTCTATCACCTGGTGCAGCTCTTCCTTTGTTCTGCCTTTTTTTTCAACTTTTGCAAGATAATGCGGATATACCGAAGCCAATGTCATTCGGGCCATTCTTTCATCGTGTTCGGGGGTTGTTTTCATGACTGATTGTTTTAATAATATTTTCCATAGATGCCCATTTGTTTTTTGTTTTAGGCTCCACGCAAAGGCGCAGGGAGTTTCGCGAAGAGCGCAGAGATTTTTTTGGAACAGGGCTATTTTTCTGTTATTCTGTTCTTCAAATCCATTCGCTCATGGAGTATCCTGATGATCTCTATTTCATTTTCATCAATCTTGTGGTAAAAAATAATATGCCGGCCCAATTTAATTCCAAGCAAATTTTCTTTAATTCCGGAATATCCTTTACCTGAATCAGGATTAAAGGCAATTTCTTTACAACTTTCTATAAGCATTCGATAATAAATATCAGCCTGATTTTCTGACCATTTAACTAAGGTATAATTCCAAATCTGCGTTAAGTCATCAACTGCTTTATGGGTAAATCTATATCTGGCCATTCAGGTTTTTTTTGGCTTTTAGTTTTTTTAAATGTGTGTCCGGATTAAAATCATTGGCAATTCCACTATCAATCCCTTCATTAATAGCTTCTTTCAAAGCAATCATCCTGTTTTCTTCTTCTTCCAGTAATCTTAATCCTGCTCTGACTACCTCACTGGCGTTTTTATAGCGCCCTGCTGATATTCTGCTTTGAATAAAACTGTCAAAATAGTTTCCTAAAGATACAGAGGTGTTTTTGGTCATTTTTATGATTTTTCTTCCAAAGTTACCAAAAATTAGTACAATACTCAATAGGATATTTTAAAGATTATAACGCTGTTGACCGATTAAAATAACGATATGTTGTTTAATAAAATTTAGATTGGCTTCGCCGAGCTTACGGTTTCTCACTCCACTTTGTTTCGTTCGGAATGACAGTTAGTTAAGGTTTCAAAAACATAATTTCCCTTCTTTTTACATTCCCAATATCCTATCCTATACACCTGTATTACTGCTACTTAAAGAATTATTCACATCCAGGCAGTAAAAAAAATTACAAAATTACAGTACTTTGTATTGCATAGTACTATTTTTTATTTTATATTTGCAGCGTATTAAATGAATTATTATGAACCTTGAAAACACAAAAGCCCAGATGCGTAAGGGTGTGCTTGAATTCTGCATACTCTCACTGCTGGCAAACCACGAGGCCTACACATCGGAGATCATCGGAACTTTAAAAGAATCGGAACTCCTGGTGGTGGAGGGAACGGTTTATCCGTTGCTCACAAGGCTGAAAAACGACGGTTTGCTTAATTACCGCTGGGAAGAGTCAACCGGCGGTCCACCACGTAAGTATTACAAAATAACCCCGTTGGGAGAAGAATTTCTCAGCGAACTGAAAAAAACCTGGAACCAGCTGGTCAGCGCAGTTGAAAACACCACCAAAGTGGTTTCTGATGAAAAAGCCTGACAGCTTTTCTGATTTTTTAAAAACACAATTAAAAACCATAGAAATTATAATCAGATTTTAAAAACGATCAACCATGAAAAAAACAGTTACAGCCAACATAAGCGGAATAGTATTTCATATTGATGAGGATGCTTATGAAAAACTGGGCAGATATTTGTCCAACGTAAAATCACACTTCAATGCGGAGGCTGGTTCAGACGAAATTCTTTCAGATATAGAAGGCCGCATCGCAGAGATGTTCCAGGAAAAGATAACTGCAAGTAAAAAAGTTATCACCATTGAAGATGTAAATGAAGTGATCGCTCAATTGGGTGAACCCGAGCAAATGGCCGAGCCTGAGGAAGAGCCCAAAAACAAGGGCCCGAAATATGAAGAAAAAGCCCAGAAAAGATTGTACCGTGACCCCGATGATAAGTATATCGGAGGAGTGTCAGGTGGATTGGGAGCATTTTTCAACCTTGACCCGGTTTGGATAAGGGTAGCATTTGTGGTATTTACCTTTGCTTATGGGTTTGGACCCATGCTCTATATCATTCTCTGGATAGTAGTCCCTAAAGCGAAAACCACAGCAGAAAGACTTGAGATGCGTGGTGAAAAAGTCAATATTTCAAACATTGAAAAATCCATTAAAGAAGAACTCAACGAGCTGAAGCACAACATCAAAGAGTTTTCGGAGGAAACAAAGCAGCATTTTAAAAAAAAAGAAAAAAGCAAGGTAAACCGCGACCGTAGTGCACAGGTAGCAGCAGGCCTGGTGCAGGTATTTGCCAAGGCTGCCGGTATTATCTTAATCCTGATTTCATTTTCATTTCTCCTGGCGCTGGTTTCAGCTATTTATGTTATCCCCATAGGCTTCATCTTTACACAGGGTATCATAAACTTTTCGCTGCCTGAATCTCTAGGGATGTTCATTACCTCGATACACTGGGTATATGCGAGTCTTATTGCAATCATCTTACTTGTTGGGATTCCGGTTTTCTGGATGATGCTCACAGGAATACAGCTTTTATTTGATCTTAAAACCACATCGCGGTTTCTGGGTGTGTTTACCCTAATCGTATGGCTAGCTGCCATAGCAACCCTTGTTTTGGGTGTTGCAAGTGGTGCCCGAAATTTTACATCGCATGCTGAAGGTTCTTCTACTTACGTTTTACAGGAGAGTGCATGGCCAAATATTTACATCCAGACCAACGAAAATAAACTGTCGGATTACAAAAAGAGCTACACACTGGATATCGGAAACAATAAATTTTACTGGTTTAAATCTGAAAATAAATTTTTCGCCAAACCCAGGCTTTACATTAAACAATCGGCCGATGACCAAACTGTACTCACGATAATTAAAGAATCCAGAGGATTTTCCCCTTCAAAAGCCGGTATGAACTACTCAAATATCAGTTATTCTTTCAGCCAGAAGGACTCATTGCTTATACTCGACCCGGCTTATTATTTTGACAAAGCTGACGGGTGGAGAAACCAGAAGGTAAGTCTGGAGTTAAGCCTGCCTAAGGAAAAAACAGCAGTTTTACAACACGATTTGAAAAGAAAATTCAATGTTCAGTGGTCGGGGCAGGTAAGCGTAATTGAGCAGTAATAACAACCCTGAAAGCAAACAAAAAAGTTTAGCCTCAATTACTGTTATTGAACAATCAGACAATTTAGTTATTTTTGTATATAGTCAAAACACATAAAATTCAAACAGGATCATATACCCTTAACAAAATGTCTGAAACAAAAACAACCCCAAAAAAGACTTATTCAAAAGCCGCAAAAGAAGAAATACTCAATGATTACCGTCTGGCCCACGAAAGTCGTCAGGCGAGTATTCTGGGTCGCAGGGAAGTACTGACAGGTAAAGCCAAATTTGGGATAATGGGCGATGGCAAGGAAGTGGCCCAGATTGCCATGGCCAAGACCTTCCGCGAAGGCGACTGGCGCAGCGGTTACTATCGCGACCAGACCTTTATGCTGGCGGCCGGAATGACTACACTGGAAGAGCTGTTCGCCCAGCTATACGGGGATACCGACCTGCAGGCCAACCCATCCAATGGCGGCCGTATGATGAACAACCACTTTGCATCCCGCAGCCTGGATGAAAAAGGTAACTGGAAAGACCATACAAAACAGAAAAACACCAGTGCCGACATGTCCCCCACTGCCGGGCAAATGCCTCGCTTGCTGGGGCTGGCACAGGCATCAAAAGTTTACAGAGATCATCCTGAAAAAAAGATACAGAAAAACTTCTCAAAAGGGGGTAATGAGGTAGCCTTTGGTACCATTGGGGACTCATCTACCAGTGAAGGTCTCTTTTTTGAAACCATGAATGCGGCAGGGGTACTCCAGGTTCCCATGGCCATGTCGGTATGGGACGATGGATATGGCATCAGCGTGCCCATTGATTATCAAACCGTTAAAAAAAGTATTTCAGAAGCACTGAAAGGCTTTCAACGCGATAAGGAAAACCAAGGTTTTGAGATTTTTAAAGCCAAAGGATGGGATTACCCTGCGCTAATTGATACCTATAAAAAAGGCGTGGATATTTGCCGAAAGGAACATGTTCCGGTTTTATTTCATATAACTGAAGTTACCCAGCCTCAGGGGCACTCAACCAGCGGATCGCATGAGCGCTACAAGGATGAAAAGCGCATGCAATGGGAAAAGGATTATGACTGTTTGAATAAGATGCGTGAATGGATTCTGGAAAGCCAGATTGCTTCGGCTGACGATCTGAATAAAATAGAAAAGGAAGCTGTTGCACGTGTCAAGGAAGCGAAAAAGAATGCATGGGAAAATTTCCAGAAACCTATCCGGAAAATGCGGGATGATTTTGTGGAAATGGTAAATGTTACCCAATGTCAATGCCTGAAAGTAGACAAGATTGATGAATTGATGCAGGAATTGAAGCGTGTTGGCGAACCCATTCGCAAAGACGTAGTTAGTTCGGCCAAGAAGATTCTCAGACTGATATGCCATACCTGTACATCAGAAAAATCGCTGAAGATGCAGGTTAGCAAGTGGCTCCAGGAAACCCTGGAAGAAAGCGCAGTGCGATACAGTTCTCATTTGTACAGTCAATCTGACAAATCAGCCTTGAAAGTTCAGGAAGTAAAACCTCAATATTCTGAAAAGAGCAAAAGAGTGAATGGACGTGAAGTATTGGTTGCCAACTTTGATCATATTTTCAGCCAATATCCGGAATCACTTATTTTCGGTGAGGATGTAGGTAAAATTGGGGGCGTAAACCAAACCCTTGAGGGCATGCAGGAAAAATACGGTGAGTTACGCGTTAGCGATACCGGTATCAGGGAAGCCACCATTATCGGTCAGGCGCTGGGAATGGCTATGCGCGGCTTGCGACCCATTGCAGAAATTCAGTATTTCGACTACCTGATATATGCTCTGCAGGTATTGAGTGACGACCTTGCCACTTTGCATTACCGCACAGTAGGCGGCCAAAAAGCCCCCATGATCATCAGCACCCGTGGCCATCGTCTGGAAGGCATCTGGCACTCCGGTAGTCCTTTGAGCATGATAATAAACTCCATACGTGGAGTACATGTGCTTGTACCCCGCAACATGACCCAGGCAGCCGGCTTTTACAACACCATGCTGCAGTCAGATGATCCGGCGCTGATCATTGAACCCCTGAATGGATATCGTTTGAAAGAAATACTACCTGACAACATCGGTGAGTATACTGTGCCTTTAGGCAAACCCGAAATACTTCGTGAAGGCGATGACGTAACACTGGTTACCTACGGTTCCTGCGTGCGTATTGCCGAAGATGCTGCTGACCAGCTGAAGGAATATGGAATTGCTGTTGAGCTCATCGATGTTCAAACCCTCCTGCCCTTCGACATCAATAAAACCATTGTTGAATCATTAAAGAAAACCAATAAGATTGTATTTTTTGATGAAGATGTTTCCGGTGGCGCAACAGCCTTCATGATGCAGAAAGTGCTGGAGGAACAAAACGGTTACCTTTTCCTGGACGCGAAACCCGCTACTATTACTGCTAAAGATCACAGAGCGGCATACAGCACTGACGGGGATTATTTCTCAAACCCCAATGCCGAAGATGTTTTTGATGTCATTTATGAAATCATGCACCTTTACAATCCGCAAAGATTTCAGGATCTCTATCCTCATAGTCCTAAAAATTCTTAAATAAATAAACCGGCTAATACCTATAATATCAGCACAAAGGGTCTTCAAAGGAGATCCTTTTTGTCTTGCGTATTAAATATGTGTTTAATTTATTGTGGTTGATTCTCAAAAATAACTTATCTTTGCCGGCTCGGACAAATTATGATATTTCGCGCTTTAATTCAAACAGCGTCTGATATCAACATTCATAAAAAGCAACATGACAGATCAAAAAAACACAAACGGTAAAGACAATGTTCTTGACGGCAAAAGACTGTATTACAGCTTTCTGGCAGGTGCGTTCAATGTATTTGAGAACCAGAAAATGCTTAACAAGATCAATGTATTTCCTGTTCCCGATGCCGATACCGGTACCAACCTTGCTTCAACCTTTCGTTCAATCGTTGAAAACACCGCCCCCAGCAATAATATCAAACATACCTCTGTTGCCATTGCTGATGCGGCACTTACAGGAGCCCGGGGAAATTCAGGGATTATCATTGCGCAGTTTTTATATGGCATGAGCAATGAGCTTGAAGATCAGGCAGAAATTACTGTCCAATCCTTTGCCGAAGCCACCATGAAAGCAGTAAATTACGCTTACCAGGCCATTGCCAATCCGGTAGAAGGTACCATAATTACAGTTCTTCGTGAATGGGCTGAGTTCATTTATGCTGTAAAAGACAAATATGAAAGCTTTGAACAACTGATGCATGAATCATTGATAAAAGCTCGTGAATCTCTGGCCAGAACCCCTGAAAAATTAAAAATACTTGCCAAATCCAATGTAGTGGATGCCGGAGCCCAGGGATTTGTGTTTTTCCTTGAAGGTATTAACCAGATATTTGAAAAGGAGAATGTAAAAAAGATCCTTAGTTTTAAAGTTTCTAACGTAGAACAGGATGCCAGCATTTTTGATGAGCATGAAGAAGGCGATTACAGATTTTGTACTGAAGCGTTAATTTCACTGAATCAGACTACAAAAGATGATGTAAAAGCTTTCCTGAGCAACATGGGCGACTCGCTGGTAATGGCAGGTCCTGAAACACGCATGCGCATCCATATTCACACCAACGAACCCGAAGTGGTTTTTGCTCATCTGGCTGATGTAAGCACAGTTCTTTACCAAAAGGTTGATGATATGGTAAAACAGAATGATATTGCCCACCGCCGCAAGCATGATATTGCCCTTGTGGTTGATTCAACCTGCGATATTCCCAAAGAAATCATTGACCATCATCAGATCAATGTAATCCCTTTAAATGTATTTTTCGGTGAAAGCCAGTTTCTTGATCGCCTTACCATTACACAGGATAAGTTTTTTGATCTTTTGAAAACTTCAGATGTTTACCCCACATCTGCCCAACCCGGAATCAAGGATATCAGTAACACCCTGAACTATCTTTCAACGCATTACGAATCTATCATTGCACTGCATATATCAAGCGTATTGAGTGGTACTTTTTCAAACAGCAAAAAAGCGGCAGAAAGTATTACACGTGATAATAATGATAAACGCATTGATGTTCTGGATTCAAAACAAACAAGTGCTTCTTTGGGATTGATTGCATTAAGAATTGCCCGTGCTATAGAAAACGGTATGTCTCATGATGAAATCATTTCAAAATCGCCGGATTGGATTGGGAAAAGCAAAATATATGTGGGCGCGAAGTCTCTTGAATCATTTGTTAAAGGTGGAAGAGTAAGTCCCGCCAAAGGTTTTATCGGTTCCATACTTAATGCCAAGCCCATCATTTCAATAACAGATGAGGGAAAGGCTGTTTTATTTGATAAAGCGTTCAGCTACAAGGGTAGTCTCGAAAGAACCTTCAATCATGTAAGAAATTATATTGGCAATAAAAAGTTATGGGGTTATAGCATTGTGCACGCCAGAGATCCGGAAACTGCCGACTGGTACGCAAAGGAAGTGGAAGCCATTACAGGCATGAAACCTGAATATATCATGGAAGTTTCACCCGTGCTGGCCATCAGTACCGGCCTTGGGGTTGTGGGTGTAGCCCTGATGTTGGAATAAAACATTAAACTACTATAAAAAAGGGGCTGTCTCAAAAGTACGAGTTGGTCGTTGAGCAGTTCGATAAACTCACTGTAAAACCTGTCGAAACGACATCTGATTACCAGCCAGATACCCGCTTCGACAAGCTCAGCGTCCTTATAAAATCTGGCTTTTGATACAACCCCTTTTTTAATAACAGAATTGAAAATCTAATAATTCTCAACCCACTCTTCAAAGTAAGCCTGCGGATGCTGGCATGTGGGGCAATTTTTCAATGCCTTTTCACCTTCGTAAATGTAGCCACACTTACGGCAATACCATTTGGTTTTTTCAGGACGTTGAAAAACAGATCCTTCTTCAACTCTCTTAAGGAGTTTCAGATATCTTTCTTCATGGTTCTTTTCTGCTTCAGCAATCATTTTAAAGGTAGTGGCAATTCTCCTAAACCCTTCTTCCTCGGCTATGCGGGCAAATTCGGGGTATAGTTCCGTCCACTCTTCATTTTCGCCTGCTGCGGCACCCTTCAGATTCTCGGCAGTTGTACCCAGTTTTCCTGCGGGGTAAGAAGCAGTAATTTCTACCATTCCTCCCTCCAGGTGCTCATAAAACCTTTTGGCATGCATTTTTTCCTGGTTGGCTGTTTCTATAAAATAGCCTGCAATTTGCTCATAGCCTTCTTCTTTGGCAATTTTGGCGTACATTTCGTAGCGGCGTGTGGCTTGTGATTCGCCGGCAAATGCTTTCAGCAGATTCTGTTCCGTTCTCGTTCCTTTAATGCTTTTTTCCATAATTTAATCTGTAAAATAGTAACTTAATTTAATTCTGAAGGAAATGATTCATTACCATCATTCCTGCTTTCCAATTATATTCAAAATTAAGTTATTTGGAAGAACCAGCACTCATAAAAACGAAGGAACAATCTGATTTTCTGTAATTTATAATCATTTTAAATAAAAACAGGATGCAACCTTTTGAGTTTTAGATGCATCCTGAAGTTTTTAATGAAACAGGCAAATCAGTTACATAACCGAATACCAGATATGAATTAACTATTTAATAAGTGTTTGAGAACGATCAGGTCCTGTTGATACGATAGAAACATTTACACCGGTATAATCTTCGATATAGCTGATATAGTCAAGCAGTTCACCAGGGAGTTCGTCATAATCTCTGAACTTACCCAAATCTGTTTTCCATCCTTTAAATGACTTATAAACAGGTTTTATTTCTTCTGAGTCAAACTCAAAGGGAATATAATCAATTTCTCCACCTTTGTAACCATAAGCAATGCAAGCTTTAAACTCATCAAAATCATTGAGTACATCGGCTTTTGTCATGATCAATGTATTTACACCATTAATCATTACACTGTAGCGTAATGCCGGCAGATCGAGCCATCCACAGCGGCGTGGGCGTCCTGTAGTTGAGCCGAACTCGTTTCCTTTTTCGCGAAGGAGTTGCCCATTCCCGTCAAAAAGCTCCGTAGGGAAGGGTCCGCTGCCAACCCTTGTGCAGTAAGCTTTGAAAATTCCAAAAACAACCCCGATGGCTGATGGAGCCAGACCCAGACCTGTACACGCTCCTGCTGCAATAGTATTGGAAGAGGTTACAAAAGGATAGGAGCCAAAATCAATGTCGAGCAGTGAACCCTGGGCTCCTTCTGCCAGAAGCTTGAGTCCGTCTTTCAGCGCCTTATTAACGAATATCTCAGAATCTACCACAGGGAATTCCTTTAGCATCTCAGCACCTTCAAACCATTTTTTCTCATATTGATCAAAGTCGAGACAATCCAGTTTTGCTGAATGAATGTCAAAACCTAATGCTTTAGCTTTGTGCAGATGGCTTTCTTTAAGAATTTCATACTGCTCACGGAAATCACTTTGTAATAAATTTCCTACACGCAGGCCATCCCGCGCAATTTTATCAGTATAGGCGGGGCCGATTCCTTTAAGTGTACTTCCGATCTTTGATTCACCCTTGGCATGTTCAAGGGCAGCATCCAGTAATTTATGAGAGGGTATGATCAGATGTGCTTTACGCGAAATGAGCAATCTTTTTTTCATAACATCGACAGGCAACTGAATGCTGCGCAGTTCCTTGTTAAAGATCATGGGGTCAATTACCACTCCATTACCGATCAGGTTTACCGAATCTTCATGAAAGATACCCGAAGGGACGGTATGCAAAATATATTTTTTCTTATCAAATTCAAGGGTATGACCGGCATTGGGGCCTCCCTGAAAACGGGCTACGACATTATAATCCGGTGTAAGAACATCAACAATCTTTCCTTTGCCTTCGTCGCCCCATTGCAACCCGAGAAGTACGTCTGCTTTGCTTTTTATCATCTCCATTTCAATTCAATTAGGGATTTACACATAAAAAAAGCCGTTTTAGCGGCTTAAAAGTAATATGTTTCAAAAGTAATGGATTTTTGTTTAACAGACCCAATCAGAATGCAAGAAACCTTTCAAAATTGACCGGATCAGTTATTTTTTAGTTTCTCACAGTTTTTGCATAAACCGTAGAATGTGAAGGATCTGTGATTGACATTGAAGCCCATAAGGTTTTCGATTGAGTTTTGAATTTCCTGCAGACGTGGATCGCAAAATTCAAGTACTTTTCCACACCCTGTGCATACCAGATGGTCGTGCTGTTTAAATTTGTAAGATTTCTCAAACTGGGCAACATTTTTTCCGAACTGATGCTTGATCACCAGCTTGCAATTTAAAAGCAATTCTATAGTATTGTAAAGGGTGGCACGACTTACCCTGTACTTATTGTTTTTCATTTTGATATACAATGACTCCACATCAAAATGACCTTCTGTCAGATAAATTTCTCTGAGAATGGTAAACCGCTCAGGAGTTTTTCGATGCCCGTTGTTTTCCAGATACACAGAGAAAATGCTCTTTACTGTATCCAGCACTTCAGGATCATTCTTGCGGTCTCTCATGTACATTTTAAAATCTTTTCTTTCCACTGGACGTTAAATTGTGGTTAAACCCTAATACAAAAACAATAGCTTTGCTTTCAAGGCATAAAGATATAAAAACTTTTTGTTATTTGAAATGGTTATAAATAAATAAACCTATGCGCTGATAATTAGCTATTTACAAGAATAAACAGTTTATTTACCTATCCTGGATACCTGTTTTACACCCTGTATCTTTTTTATCTTCCCGATAAGATTATTAAGGTGCTGAGTATCATTAACATAAAGCATAACTGTACCTTCAAAAGTACCGGCATTACTGTCGATGTTTATGGAGCGGATATTAAGGTTATATTCGCTGGAAATAAGGCTGGTAATGTTGTTAAGAATTCCCATATCATCGATTCCCCTGATTTTTATTCCGGAAAGAAACGCGATGGATTTGCCGGTATACCATTTGGCCTTCACAATGCGGTAAGCAAATTTCGACATAAGCTGCACTGCATTGGGACAATTGTTACGGTGAATTTTTATCCCTTCATTGATAGTAACAAATCCGAAAACATCATCGCCGGGTATGGGATTACAGCAGGGAGACAGGGTATAGTCGAGAGCCTCCATACTATCACCGATAAGCAAAGTATCGGGTTTCTCTTTCAGCTTTTGCCTGATGGGGTCAATTCCTTCTTTTTCAAGCACAATGCTTTTGGAGCCTTTCGAGAAAGGATTTTTGAGATAACTGAAAATTCCACCGCCCTCAGTTTCAGAAAGATAGTTTTTCAGGTCTTTGATATCGAGCTTATCAATGGCAAATTCATAATACAGATCAATGGGAGCCTGAAGTTTAAAGAAATTCACGAGTTTCTGAATATTCTCAGGATGGTTATCAATTTTAAGTTGCTTGAGTTTTCTGTCGAGTTTTTCCCTGCCATCTTCGGCAATTTTCTTTCTTTCTTCTTTAAGGGCAGATTTGATCTTACCTTTGGCTCTGGCAGTGGTAACGTAATTCAACCAGTCGGTTTTAGGCTTCTGTTTTACGGATGTGATGATCTCGATCTGGTCGCCGCTTTTGAGCGGATGGCTCAAAGGCACCAGTTTATGGTTCACTTTTGCACCCAGGCATTGATCGCCCACTTTGGTATGAATAGAGTAAGCAAAGTCAAGTGCTGTTGAACCTATCGGCAATGTTCTTAATTCACCCTTTGGGGTAAAAACAAAGATCTCATCAGAGAACAGGTTCAGCTTAAAATCTTCAATAAAGTCAAGGGCATCTTTTTCGGAGGTTTTCAGTATCTCACGTATACGGGTGAGCCATTTATCAATACCGCTCTCGCCCGATTTGGATTCTTTATATTTCCAATGTGCGGCATAACCCTTCTCTGCCACTTCATCCATTCTTTTGGTACGAATCTGTACTTCAACCCATTTTCCCTGCCGGCTCATTACTGTAGTGTGCAATGACTCGTAGCCATTGGCTTTGGGGGTTGAAATCCAGTCGCGCAGTCTGTCCGGATTGGGCCGGTAAATGTCCGTTACTATCGAATAAGCCCGCCAGCAATCAGCTTTTTCGCGTTGCTCAGGGGTATCAATGATAATACGAATGGCAAAAATATCGAATACCTCGTCAAATGGGACCTCCTGTTTTTTCATTTTACCCCAAATGGAGCTGATGGATTTTGTACGTCCAAGTATCCTGTAATCCAATCCCTGTTCATTAAGTGCTTTTTTTATGGGAAAGGTAAAATTGGCAATGAAGCGATTACGTTCTTCTTCCGAATCCACCAGCTTTTGCGAAATGGAAGCATAAATATCAGGATCGGTATACTTGAGAGCCAGGTCTTCCAACTCACTTTTAATGGCATGAAAACCTAATCGATGTGCCAGTGGGGCAAAAAGGTAAAGGGTTTCATTGGCAATTTTAAGTTGCTTTTTGGGTGGTAATGCATCCAGGGTGCGCATATTGTGCAGGCGATCGGCAAGTTTTATCAGAATTACCCTCACGTCGTCCGATAAGGTGAGCAGCATTTTACGAAAATTCTCGGCCTGCATGGAGTTTGTTTGATCAAAAATATCAGAGATCTTGGTAAGACCATCAATAATCCGTGCCACTTCTTCACCAAAATATTCGGTAATATCAGCCAGGGTATAATCAGTATCTTCAACTACGTCGTGCAGAAGGGCACAAACAACGCTGGTAGCACCCAACCCGATCTCCTCAACAACAATCTGCCCCACAGCAATGGGATGATATATATAAGGTTCTCCACTTTTCCTGCGGTGATCTTTATGAGCCTGCAAAGCAAAATTAAATGCCTGCCGGATCTTTTTCCTTGTCTCCGTATTGGTACGTGGACGACAAACAGCCAGAAGGCCCCGGTAATGCTTGAGAATCTCCCGGCGCTCCTGCTCTAAATCCATACTTTGAATTTCAAGTTTTCCTGTATCTGCCACGATAATATGAGGTTAATTGACAATTTATACTATTTCAACAACAATGTCCAGATTCAATATTTACACAAAATCTTGTTCCTTTCGAAAGAAACGCTATACAAAGATAGCGTAAAAGCAGCAAGCATAATAGTTATTACTTTCATTATCCTGCTTAAAATTTTTATTTATTCAGCCTATTATTTTTTCTTCTTTACCTGCATTTCCTTGTATAATAAACTGACCATTCCGTCGCTCAACCCAATCTTTGGCACCAGTAAAAGCCCGGCTTCCATGATCTTCATTATGAAATAAAAAATCTCTGCAGCAGGAATAATAACATCGGCCCTATCGGGACGCAACCCCATGAGCTCAATGCGTTCCTGTAACGTAAATCTTTTCAGATGGCTCAAGGCATATTCAAGATTATTAAAGGGTAATGTTTTTTCAGGAACCCTTCCGAAGAGTTTGGCAATTTTATTGATATTCCCTCCTGCTCCAACGCAAAGAATATCTTTAAAATCATTTTTATACTGAAGAAGCCAGTCCTTCATATCATCCCATTCGCTTTCCTTTACTTTTTCATTGAGCATTCTTACTGTTCCTATTTTAAACGATGTGGATGCCACAATCCCTTTTTTCGACATAAGCGAAAGTTCGGTACTGCCTCCACCCACATCAATAAAGAGCGAATATTTATAATCAGAAACCATATCCAGATTCTGAATGGCCCCTACTATCTGAGCTTCCTTAACCCCATCAATAATCTCTATTTTGATTTTGGAAGCTTTAGCTATCCTGTCAATCACTTCCTTGCTGTTTCGTGCCTCCCTCATGGCAGATGTAGCATATGCCTTGTATGCATCAGGATTATTAACTTCAATAAGCAGTTTAAATGCCTGCATGGTTTTTATCAGGTCCCGGATTTTCTTTTCCGAAATCTTGTTTTTTACAAACACATCCTCCCCTAACCTTATGGGAATGCGCATAAGAGAAGCCTTTTCAACTATGATCTGGCTATCCTTCTCAAAAACATTGGAAAAAAACAATCTCACGGCATTGGAGCCAATGTCAATAGCTGAAAGTAACATAACCTTCTAGTGCTGATAAAACTGATTTTTAAAGTAATTATAGGTCTCAAGCTGCGAACGGAAAGGCGCTTCATCATTGATTCTGTATTGATTCAGATCATTTTTTCCCAGCAGGCGGGCTTTTACATTATCCTTCCATTGAAGGTCGAGAATGGTTTGAAGTTCCTTTTTCAGTTCTTCATCCCATACAGGCACCCCTACCTCAATACGGTGGTCGAGGTTTCGTGCCATAAGATCGGCCGACGTTATAAAATATTGCCGATTACCGTTGTTGTGAAAAACGAAGATCCTGGCATGTTCGAGGTAACGATCAACAATACTTATGGCTTCAATATTCTCGCTCAAACCTTTTACGCCGGGTACAAGGACACAGATACCTCTTATAATTAAACGGAATTTAACTCCGGCAGCAGAGGCAGCATAGATTTTTTTTACCAGGGTTGCATCTACCAGCGAATTGAGTTTCATAATAACCTCGGCTTTTTTACCTGCACGTGCATTTACGATCTCCTGATTGATCATTTGTATGATAAATCTGCGTGTTTTAAAGGGCGACACAATGAGATGCCGGAAAACCACCGGGGCCAGGTACGATCTTTCAAACAATCCGAAAACCTGGTCAACTTCCTCAGTAATTGCAGGATTGGCAGTAAGCAGATGCACATCTCCATAAATCTTACTGGTAGTTTCATTGAAATTACCTGTACCGATATTGGCATAAAGCCGGTTCAATCCACCTTCTTTTCTTTTGATCAGAATGAGTTTTGAGTGTACTTTGAATCCTGCCACCCCGTGAATAATATTCACCCCTTCTTCCTGCATTTTTTCTGACCAGTAAATATTGGCCTGTTCATCAAAACGGGCCTGAAGTTCAAGATAAACCGTTACATCTTTACCGTTTCGTGCCGCATTGACAAGGGCATTAATAACTTTTGATGTACGGGCCACACGATACAAGGTCATCTTGATGGATTTTACAGCCGGATCGATGGAGGCTTCTCTGAGCAAATCAATGATATATTGAAAGGACTGATAAGGGAAATTGATCATGATATCCCTCTCGCGAACGGCTGCAAGTATACTTTTATTGCCCGAAAGATGCCGGTGCGGAAGCTGAGGTGCCGGTGAATACTCCAGATGCGGACCACCCACATTTGGAAAACCGATAAAGTCCTTAAAATTATGATAACGGCCACCCTTCATCGTATTGTCTTTCCCGGAAATTTTCAGTTTTTCCATTACCATTTTCAACACCGGATCGGGAATATCTTTATCGTAAACAAACCTCACAGGTCGGCCCTTTTTCCTTTGCTTGATGCTATCGCTCATGCGCTCCATCAAACTTTTTGATACATCATTATCAATTTCAAGTTCGGCATCGCGGGTAATCTTAATTGTATAGGCATCAAACTCATCATAATCAAAAACCGAAAAAATATCGGCAAGGTTATAGCGAATCACATCATCCAGCAGCATGATGAAATTTCTGTCTTCTTTTTTAGGAAGGATAAGAAATCGTGAAATAATTGTTGTGGGAACTTTGATCAGGGCATGATTATCTTTCAGACTTTTATCCTTTTTCCTCAGCCTGACAGCAAGATAAATGGATTTATCCCTCAGAGAAGTTGACCTTTTGATGTTTTTCATCATAATAGGAAACAGATTAGGCCTTACGTTCTCGCGGAAAAACTCTCTCAGAAAAACTCCCTGGTCGTCGGTAAGTTGATTTTCATTCAGGATAAATATATTTTCTTTTTCCAGTTCTCTGAGAATATGATCATAAATTTCAAGAAACCTTTGCTGGTAGGAGTAATCAATTTTATTGATTTGGTTTAAAAGTTCGGCGGGTGATTCTTTCAAAGCATTGTCAGTATCCGGTAAATCAAGAAGCCTGCGCCAGGTGGCAACCCTGATACGAAAAAACTCATCCAGGTTATTGGAAAAAATTCCCAGAAACCGCATGCGTTCAATCAAAGGCACCCTTTCATCCGCAGCTTCCTGCAATACCCGTTCATTGAAAGAGAGCCAGCTGATTTCGCGGTTTATCATGAGTTTCTTCTTCATAAATTACTAATGAATAATGCATTTGGTTTTTGCAATATTGCAAAATTAAAAGAGTAACAATGTTAAGCTTATGTTATTTTTCAAAATTAAATATGATCCGGCTTCTCAGGCGGTTCAGGGTAAAACTATTCATTCTGCAAAACAGCACTATAAGGTTTTCGGGAAAATGACGAAAGGAATTTCCCGTTTGGCAAGCATTATTTTTTGCCACTCTTCAGAATGAAACAACACACTTACTACCCCCGATGTTGGCAGGTAATCAATCTTTTCACCCTCCTGAAGAAAAACATTGGCGAATCGCGTCATGTCAGGATTATGTCCCACAAGCATAACACTTTTAAGCTTATCATCCAAACCATACAGGATATTTTCCATGGCTTCTGCACCGGAGAAATATAAATTTTCATCAATCAGAATTTCTTTCTCAGGAAATGCTAACCTGGCGGCAATTATCCTGGCTGTTTCATAGGCTCTTACAGCATGGCTGGAGATGATCACATCAGGTTTTACGCCTCTTTTCAGAAGATGCTCTGCTACCTTCTTTGCCCGCTGAATTCCCTTGCTTAGCAAAGGACGCTCATAATCTTCAATGGTAAGATCATCCCATGATGACTTGGCATGACGGACCAGGTAAAGTGTTTTCATAACTGCATGGGTTTTGGTTCCTGTAAATATGGTTAAATTTTAAGGAAAAACAAAGAACTGCATGTAATTTTTATATAAACAAAAAACCGGCAGTAACAATTTACTCCCGGTTCAGTTTTTCGATTTCATAAAAAGCTACCAGGCAAAAAGCGGAAATTGACCCATGAGTGCATTTACCTT
>JAHYJP010000316.1 GCA_019429055.1 Bacteroidales bacterium | reverse complement strand
ATGAAAAAAACATAGCTTTGTTTTAGCTCTTGCTCCAGGATTTCCTGCACTTGTATTGGGTTATATTTCAAATGTTTGTTTGCAGCGCGTAATTTACTTAAAGCCTTAATAATGATATATCTTTTTTGGAGATCAACCTCCTTCGGCAGGAGTTCCAGCAGTTGATTAACGGAAGCCTGATAGGGCATGAACGAGAGTGTTTTTATGATATTCGTAAAATGCAGGGTGTTATCTCCTGCAACTTGCAGAAATTCCGCAATGTTGCCAATATATCTCTCATCGTAAGATGCCAAAGCTTCCCTGGAAGCGGAACCCATTTTTTTGTCAGGTAAATTGTTGATTAGTAAGGGTATAAAATCGGGATGCCCTACAATACCCATGCTTTTAATGGCTTCCCTTTGCACCGCGGGTGAAGGATCTTTAAGCAAAACGGGCAGATATTTCAGCGCTTTCTCTCCTTTCAGAAAGCTCAGTACCTGTGCCGTTTGTGCCCGGGCCAGGTTATTTTCCCTGGTTTTGTTCACGATGATGGCTTCCAGCATTGCATCTTTTATCAGGGCTTGTTTTTGTGCATCACCATATTTACTAATACACCCCAGAGCTGAAGATTTATCCAGTAATGAGTTGCTGTTCAGGTAATCGAGCAATATTTTGTCAGGATCGCCTTCGGCAAACATACAAATATAATTGATGGATTCCAGCCTTAGTTCCGTGTCATTTTCCTGCAAAAGGCCCAGTACATCAGGACTGAAGTTTTTATCCGGCACGGTAGAAAGCAAGCGCAAGGCGAGCAATCTGACGGGGTAAAGCTCATGATAAAGCAGTTTTTTCAGATCGTCGGCAAAGGGGGTGGCTGCATTGCCTTCCAGCAGTTGTAATGCACGCGTAACTTTATTAGGGTCATTGCTTTTTAATTGTTCGCTGATGATTTTCACGGTTTGGGGCTCGTTCAGGTCGAAGCCTGAAACAGGCTTAATATCAATATACTGATTCATTAATGCATTTCGAAATTGCTGTACATATTCGCGTTGGGCCAAACGGCTCAATAAGAGCCACAAAAAACTGAATACAATGGTAACCATAGCGATTTGCCTGATGTTGAAATCAAGGACAGCCACCAGTATTAGCAGAATTACTCCGGCAAAACCTTTAAAGAAGCGGTCAACGATTACATCCAGAAAAAATTTGATCCGTTCTTTTAGTTTTTGTGAAAAGGGAAGAAAGAGAATCTCACGGCCTGTTTTATCAATGGAATATTGTGTGGCATTATCAATTCCACCAAGAAATACTGCAAACGCAAGCACCGGTTCAACGGCCATTAACACGGCACCGATAAATAATCCTGCCGGACGGGTCAGCAATGCGCCGCCCAGGCCAATTTTTCGCAAAATACGGCCCGACAATACGATCTGAATGATCAGTGCCAGCAAGCTAATGTTACCATAAAAGATCCCCATAAAGGATGTAAGGTCGGCCTTATCGGGAAAAGAGATGACGGCAACAGCCTTGAGCTGGTAATCTGCAAGTGTTGATACAAGCATTCCACTGCCAATGATGCCGGCAATAATGAGTTGGTACCGGGATTGAAAAATGCTTTTCAGCCCGCCCAAAGCTGACGGTTGTTTTTCTTTTCCCGGGGTGCGGGGCAGGGGGGTACTTCTCAAACGGCCCCGTAGGCCCAGAGATATAATGGATATGAGCAACAGAATGGCTATGCTGGCAAAAAGCAGGTTCTCGGTAGAAACCCGGGTAAAAGAGATCATTGCACTGGTTGCATTGCTCCCGGCAATAGCGCCCAGGATAGCCCCAAGGTTTAGCAGCGGAAAAATTCTTTTGGATTGAGCGGTGTTAAAGATCTCATTGGCCAATAACCAGAATTGCGATATCACCAGAATGGCTACAATTCCTACCCACAAATAAAACAAAACATAAACCCAGTTTTGTTGTAATTCAAGTAGTAGACGGATGATGAGCAACTGGAAAATAATAAGGAAGATTGTCCAGATAAATACCCGCAAACTACGGTATAATTGTACTGCACGGATTACCAGTCCTGTTACCGGGATAGCCAGCACGGCAATAAGGATGAAAACATAGGGTAGTTTTTCAGCACCCAACCCCACAAGAAACAGACTGTCGCGGGTTGGTTTAAGAAAATAAACTACCGAAATCAATAAAAACGATATAGCAAAGAGAGCGAAGGTAATTTTCCATTCGCCATCCCTGATATCGTAAATTTTATTGATCAGTCTCTTCATCGCTTTTTGTTTTTATTAAAGGCTAAAGGTATTATCCTGATTTAAAACATAAAACCTGTAAGGACATTAAAGGATCTTCCGTTTTTGGCTTGTGCATAAGACATGTTAATAATAAAATTACCAAAAATATTATACCAAAGCCCGCCACCCCAGGCGTAATGCCAGGTGTTGGAGTTTTGATTATCAATCCAAACCCGGCCATGGTCAAATAATAGTTGTAACCCCAACTGACCAGGTAAAACATTAGATTGTACATCACGAATTTTTAATCGCAGATCGGTGTTATGATAGAATACAGTTGTACCTGCGAACCTGTCGCGCGGAGCACCCCTGAAGTTGGCCCGGTC
>JAHYJP010000315.1 GCA_019429055.1 Bacteroidales bacterium | reverse complement strand
AAAGCCCGGCGCCACCAATCTCTCCGCCGGCTGGCGGATCGACGTAGTGGCGCCACCCGCAGCTGCTTTTTATGAAACCCTGCGTACCATGACTTCTTCTCTGCTCGCCCGAAACTTTGTACCGCGATACTCGTAAAACTCAGCAAGCCTTGTACCCGGACTGCAAAAACACATGCCATACTCTCCTTGCACCGGGACAACTTTGTGGCCCCGCCTGAGGCGGGGTACCAGGACTCTGCCCGGATGCTGCGTCGAGTAACGCTTACTGAATTATACCGCCGGGCCGTTAGGTTTCATAGCTCGCAATAACCTACTTTTCTCAATCCCTTTTTGCTTTGAGAAAAATTGGTTAACTTTATGTCACATGAAAATCTGAAGTCCAAAATGAAAAAGTATCTGATCCTTATTGTATGTTCTCTTTTATACATTGGCTGCGATAAAGTCAATGACGATAAAGTCAATGACGATCAATTTGACAACAATGACCCATCGGTATTAAATAAGAATAACATCGCTACTGGAAACTATATGGGCTATTTTATCTATCAAGATAAAAGTTATTGGTGTCAAATTGTATTTGAAAACAACAAATACGAAGAATGGCCATCTGGAGGTGTTGCTTTTCAAAAAGAGATGAGTTGTCTTACAGTTGGGAATTTTACAATTAATGAAGAAATCCTTACCTTTAAACTTGGTTCCTATAAACACCCAGGGTTTCCATCTACTTGTGACCCCGTAATGATATTACCAGCTAACTACAAAATCCATCTAATTACCGAAAATGATTCCATTGTATTTAGCAAAGGAGTTGAAAAAAATAAAATAAAATACCATCTAAAGAGGATTACTCCTTAACAATGATAGCAAAAGCTACGAAAACCTAACACGGACGGTATAATTAATAAGCTCGTCACAGTTTTTGCTTTTGCTCCTGCACCCAAGACAAATTTGTAACGCCAGCTGTACCCGGACACGCGCATCTGCCCGCAATCAAAATCCTGCACCTTGACAATTTTCCGGCTCCGAGACAGCTTGTACCGCGATCCGCCGGCTGGCGGACCAGTGCACGCAATAAAGCTCTGTGTACCTTGACCACTTACCTGCTCCGATCAAACTTGTACTGCGACACGCGTAATACTCATAAAATTTTGTATCCGGATGGCAAAAACTGCGCCGTACTCTCCTTGCACCGGGATCCGCCAGCTGGCGGAGCTAAAGAACCAGGACACTACCGGATGCTTCGTCGAGTAACGCTTACTGAATTATACCGCCGGGCCGTTATGGGTAATTGACTTAAACACAGCCAAGTAGCTTGTCATTCTTTGATAAACCACCTCAGATTTTAAAAAATTACATACAAAATGGGAAATATGACTTTTATTCGTACAAACTTCTCGCTATTGATATCTATTGCATTTGTAATTTGCTTTAATTCTTGTTCAAGTTCAATTCCGAATCAGACAAATTTTACTTATGAGTCTTTTAAGAAATCATTTCACTTAACTGATGGGACAATTTACAAAAATGATAGTTTGTTAATTGGACACCCGTTATGGATGAGATTTCACCCAGACTCATTCTTAATTCTTCAGGATTATGGCTTAGCCCACCAGATAAAAGTAATAGATCTTAAGAATAACAAGGTTCAGAAAGTAATCCCTGAGGGAAGAGGTCCTGGTGAAATGGTAATAGGTTGGGGAATTGATATTGTTGACAAGAATATTTTTGCTTTTGATCCACAATTGCAGAAAATAATAATATTGACACCGGATTCAAAAAGAAAGTTCCGAATCACCAAAGAATATAAAATAGATGCAAAGTACCCAATGGAGTTTTGTCCGTTGACAAAAGATATTTCTGTTTGTTTATGCGGGTTTGAAGAAAATAGACTTACGTTTTTAGATGCAAGTGGCAAAATTGTAAAAAAAGTCGGTGACTTTCCACCTTTTCAAAATGATAATATCATAAAAGGGGATAATGGGATATTTCAAGCTGTCCTTACCGCATCTCCTGAAGGCGACATGCTTGCTTTGGCCAATAAGAATATCGATCTCGTTGAAATCTTTGATTTGAAAAGAGATAAAGTCATGAGGTTGCAAGGGCCTATCGGATTAAAATATAAAGTAAATGATCTCGGAATTACTCAAATCGTTGAACCTAGGTATGATAATTACTTTTTAATAATATCAAATAAAAGTGAGATATGGACAAGTTATAATGGTTACAAGATGGAGAAAGGAACTCAACCTTCTTCTTCAGACCAAATACCAAAACAGATCTTTTGCTTTAGCTGGGAAGGCAAACCAATTAGGCAAATTAAACTTGATTACTCATTTGGTGGATTTGACGTTGATTGGTCTAATAGAATACTATATACGCTTGAACTTCGGGACAATATTCCACAAATTATAAGCTATCAGCTTGATACAAAGTTGAAATAAAAAATATCAACTAACCCATAACACGGACAATATGGGTAAGTCGTTTGTCACACTTTTTGCTTTTGCTCCTGCACCCAAGACAAATTTGTAATGGCCGTTGCACCCGGACACCCGCATCTGGTCGCAATTAAAATTCAGTATACCTTGACAGTTTTCTGGCTTCGATCAACTTTGTACCGCGATCCGC
>JAHYJP010000056.1 GCA_019429055.1 Bacteroidales bacterium | reverse complement strand
TGAAAGTAACCGAACAGATTGACGCCATGGAAGTATCATCTACCAACCCCATGAGGTTCCTTGTCGTTACCAGGGTACTGGCAGCAACAATTATGATACCCATATTGGTTTTATATGCCGATGCTTTAGGTATACTGGGAAGCTGGGCCGGGGCGAATATAAAAGGAGATGTAACCTTTGTGTTGTTTTTTTCCCAGGCATTCAGTGCTGTAAATTTTATGGATTTCCTGCCCGCAGTAATTAAAACCTTCTTTTTTGGAGCCGCCATTGGTTTTGTTGGATGTTTTAAAGGCTATACGGCCGGGCGTGGAACCGAAAGCGTGGGCAAAGCAGCCAATTCAGCTGTAGTGATGGCTTCACTGTTTGTAATACTTATTGACCTGGTGGCGGTACAAATAACCGATATGCTTTAAAAATCAGAATTGTAATGACCAACCTTCAGGTAGATATCAGCCCATCAAACCAACCGGTTATTGAAATCAATAACCTGAAAAAAGCATTTGACGGAGTGCAGGTGTTACAAGATCTTACGTTAAAACTCTTTAATAACGAAAATCTTGTGGTACTGGGTAAATCGGGATCAGGCAAATCTGTCCTGATTAAATGTATCGTACGCTTATTAAGGCCTGATAAAGGCACTATAAAGGTATTTGATGAAAATGTAAGCGAATTAAGCACCAAAGAATTAGCCTTGATGAGACAAAAAATCGGATTTCTTTTTCAGAGCGGTGCATTGTATGATTCCATGACCATAAAACAAAACCTTGAATTTCCTTTGAAGAGATTAAAAAAGCATCTCTCCAGAAAGGAAATGGACGAAAAAATAGCAGAGGCACTGGAAAATGTAGGTTTATCCGACACTTTAAATAAAATGCCATCCGAGCTATCAGGCGGTATGCGCAAGCGGGCCAGCCTGGCGCGAACCGTTGTGGTTGACCCCATGATCATGCTCTACGACGAACCAACAACCGGGCTCGACCCGGTTACATCAGATGAAATAAGCCTCCTGATCAACGCTGTTCAGGAAAAATACAAAACATCATCCATTATCATTACACACGATATTGAATGTGCCCGCGCTACAGCCGATCGTGTGATCATGCTGAAAGACGGCGAAGTATACCTGGAAGGGGATATCGATGAGTTTAATACATCAAAGGATGAAGTGATAAAGTCCTTTTTTAAATAAATAAGATTTAGCCAAAACTCTAATAACCAACAAAATGGAAAATTACACACCCGCTTTTAAAGCTCGACTGGGGCTCTTTATTGCCGTAGGACTGGCAATATTTGTCATCGCGATCTTCTACATCGGAAAGCAGCAAAACCTGTTTAATCCTGTATTTAAGGTTACTGCCAACTTTCAGAATGTTAGCGGGCTGCAGGTGGGAAACAATGTCCGGTTCTCGGGTATCAACGTGGGAATTGTTGACAACATTATGATCATAAATGACTCTACAGTGCAGGTCGACCTGCTCATCCGGAAGAATGTGCAGGAGTTCATTAAAGCAGATAGCGAAGCTACCATAGGCTCGTCAGGGATTATTGGTGACCGTATTGTTATTATTGCCCAGGGCAGCAATAGTGCTGCAACCGTAGCCGACGATCAGCACATAAGCTCTGCTGAGCCCGTTGAAACCGATGCTATCATTGCAAGCCTGAATAATACAGCTGCCAATGTGGAGATCATAGCACATGAACTCGCGGAAGTAATGAGCAACATTAACAGCGGGAAAGGTATGCTGGGGCAGTTGATCGTGGATTCAGTTATTGCCGGAAACGTTAGCCAGACCATCGCCAATTTTATGAAAAGTTCGGAAGGGTTTGATGAAACCATTGAAGTGACCAAAGAAAATGTGTTTGAATTTATGGAGAAACTACAACTAACCGTAGCCAAAACAGAAATTGCTTCCAATGCCCTGGGAGAGATTATGGTAAAAATAAACAGTGGTGAGGGCACCCTGGGCATGTTGATCCAGGACACCACCATGGCCTACAACCTGGACAGGACCCTGATCAATCTGAAACAAAGTTCACAAGGACTGGATGATAATATGCAAGCGCTGAAGGCTAACATATTTTTCAGAAAGTACTTCAGAAAACAGGCAGAAGAAAATGAAAGAGAAAGAATAGAATCAGAGAAAAAAGCTGCCGAAGAAAAAGAAATCAGTTCAGAACCCCCGGAGTAATAAAATGCAATGGAAATGCGCTATAATACTTGCGTTTGTAATAGGGAGTACAAATGGTTTTGCATTTGCTCAACAGGAGGCTGCACCTAAGGATACAACCTATTTATACGAAAATATTGAGACCTATTCCGAACGAAGTAAATTCACCAGGTTTATGTTCCGGCTGTTTTTTAAGCCGGTAGCCCCGGGCACTAAAACCGGCAAACCACCATCCAGGCTGAAGCAAGCTCCTTACAGCACCTTTGAAGGAAAGATCATCAGGCAAATTAACATCGTAACACTCGATCCGTTCGGTACATCTATCGGTGATACCATTTCAGGCTCGCTGAATTTCTTCACGCGAACAGGCAACACAATGCATGTAAAAACCCGGGTCAGCACCATTCGCAACCTGCTGCTTTTTCGGGAAAACATGGTTTTTGATTCCCTGAAGGTAAAAGAATCGGAACGACTGGTGCGCAGCAGCTCCTACATAACCGACGTGTCATTTTATGTGAAGGAAGCATATGAAAACTCCGACTCGGTCGATATTTTTATTCGTGAACTGGATAAGTGGAGTATCATTCCGGGTGGCAGCCTCTCTTCAACACGAATGGCATTCGACCTGAGAGAAGAGAACTTTATCGGGCTGGGACACGAATTTCGCAATGGCATCGTATGGAATCATACAACCGGCAACTATGCCTTTCAAACAAAATATCATGTTCCCAATTTTCACAACACCTTTATCAATTCAACCCTGCAATACGGTACTGACGAATACGGGAATTTTATAAAAAGTTTCGCCGTTGACCGTCCGTTCTTTTCCCCATTTGCTAAATGGGCGGCAGGAGTAAATATTTCCCAGCACTTGCGAAAAGATTCCGTATGGGCCGGTAATTTTATGCAATTTAAATATAATGCACAGGATGTGTGGGCGGGAAGTGCCATTCGCATTTTCAGAGGAAACACTGAATACAACCGTACTACAAACCTGATCTCTGCAGCCCGGATTATAAGAATTCGTTTTCTGGAACAGCCTCCGGCAACAGTGGATACCCTGCAGTATTATACCAACGAAAACTTTTACCTGGCCAGTATTGGCATATCATCCCGGCAATACGTGCAGGATAAATATATTTTTAAATTCGGTATTACAGAAGATGTGCCCGTAGGCCGGGTAATGAGCCTAACCGGAGGATATCAGCAAAAGAATGATTTCGGACGCTATTACCTGAAAGTCCGATGGTCATCGGGCAATTACCATTCGTGGGGGTACCTGAATTCTCACCTGGAGGCGGCTACTTTTATTTACCGGTCAAACACCCAGCAGGGGGTAATCGATGCAGGGGCCAGTTATTTTACCCACATCATAGCATTGGGAAACTGGAAACTCAGACAATTCATAAAGCCCCGGGCAACTTTTGGTATTAAACGTACGGATTACGATCAGCTAAGTATTAATGACGGGTATGGCATCCCCGGTTTCAAAAGCCCCCAACTGGCCGGGAACAGCAGGCTGCTTTTAACATCGCAAACACAGACTTATGCCCCCTGGGATTTCATTGGGTTTCATTTTGGGCCCTATTTTACTTTTGCTCTGGGAATGCTGGGCGATAGAGACACCGGCTTTCGAAAAAGTAAGATGTATTCGCAGTTCGGGGTGGGTGTTTTAATCAAAAATGACCACCTGGTTATGAATGCCTTTCAGATTTCCCTTTCCTTCTTTCCCGTTATGCCCGGCAAAGGCAATAATATTTTTGGTTTCAACTCTTTCCAGACCACCGACTTTGGGTTTCGTGATTTTGAGATAGGGAGACCGGCAGTGGTGGTATTTAGGTAAAAATAAATTTACATGAGCCCGGAAAATCACTATGTAAATTGAATTGTACGGCTAGAAGAGTATAACAACAACGATTTTCCCGGAGATTTCAGAATATGTGAATAATGCAAATTTTTCGGAATAAAGTGTAACAGTTTTAACGGAGTTACAACCTAGCTTTGTCATATTCAGGTTATTCACCTGGAAATTTTCAATTCGTTATGCTTTTCATTTTTTAAATGAAGAAGCTAGCGTAATTGTTTGTAAATCAATTAATAATAAATGTAAAAACTAAAACTCAGAAATCATGGCAGTATTAAAAGTTATTGAATTGCTCGCTTCTTCAGAAAAAAGCTGGGAAGATGCTATTAAAAATGCAGTAAAAACTGCAGGTAAAACAGTTAAAGGTATTCGTTCGGTTTATGTAAAAGAGCAGAGTGCAAAAGTTAAAGACAATGATGTTGTTGAGTTCAGGGTTATTCTGAAGGTCTCCTTTGATGTATTGAAATAATACCAGCTTTATTTTGATTCTATTTCGAAGCCGTCTTTCATAGAATGGTTTCAGTTATAGATTTGGAACTGGGCATCTCGTTATTTTTTTGGTTATTAGCAACATGAGCCACGAAGATTTTATTGTCGAGGTACTGGGCTCTCCCACCGTTAAGTCCACCCTAAAACCTTCATCTCTGTCAATAGATGACTCTTTTGGTTTTGTGGAAAGCCAGGACAGGGTAACTATGGATGCTTCGCTTAAACATTTTTTGCATTGCAAAGAAAAGGATGAAATGCCCATTTCTTTTGAAAAGGCAGGGCCACAAAAGCATTTATTCTTCAAACCCGAAAACACCAAAGTTGCCATTGTTACCTGTGGTGGATTGTGTCCGGGAGTAAACAATGTGATCCAAGGCCTGGTAAATCAGTTGTTTTACCGCTACAAGGTAAGCCAGATAATGGGCATACAATATGGCTTCCAGGGCTTTATCAAGAGTTACAACCATCCTGTAATTGAGCTTAAGCCAAAGAGCATTGATAAAATCCATCTGTTTGGTGGCACTTTGCTTGGAACTTCGCGCGGAAAACAGGATATTGCCAAAATTGTGGACCGGTTGTGTGAACTGGAAATTGATATCCTTTTTTGCATTGGCGGCGATGGCACTTTGAGAGGAGCCCATGCCATACATTTGGAAATAGTGCGACGGGACCTCAAAATATCTGTTGCCGGAATCCCAAAAACCATTGATAATGACATTGGTTTCATTGACAAATCCTTTGGATTCGAAACAGCATTTACCATTGCCGGCGATATCATTCGGTTTGCGCATAATGAAGCCATAGGAGCATGGAACGGTATAGTCATCATAAAGCTTATGGGCCGCCATTCGGGCTTTATTGCCGCAAACGCTGCCCTGGCTATCCGTGAAGTAAATTTTGTGCTTATTCCCGAAGACCCTTTCGATTTCTATGGCCCAAAAGGCTTCCTGAAGGCCTTGTGCAAGCGCCTGGAAAATCGTCATCATGCCCTTGTAGTAGTAGCCGAAGGCGCCGGACAAAACTTTTTTGATGATTCAGAGAAAGGGACAGATGCTTCCGGAAATGTTAAGAATAAAGACATAGGGCTGTTTCTGAAACAAAAAATAACGGAAGAATTACAGGCAACAAAATTCCCTTTTACCCTTAAATATATCGATCCAAGTTATATTTTACGTAGCGCCCCCGCAAATGCCAACGACAGTAAATTCTGTGGGCTTCTTGCCCAAAACGCTGTGCATGCAGCCATGGCTGGCAAAACCGATTTTGTGGCTGGACATTGGAACGACCATTTTACCCTTGTCCCCATTCCCATTGCGGTATCAGCAACAAAGAAGATTGATGCGGATGGTGAATTATGGTGGAATGTACTTGAAACTACCGGGCAGCCGGCAAGTATGAGAAACTAGCCGCTCAGTTGGGATTCTTCTTCAGTCCAAACCTGTGATTTATGTAACTATTAAAAAAACATCCGTAACAATTCCGGCAGATGTTCAATGTACCTTTAAAGCTAAACTAAAAGATACTATTATGCCACTCTTAACCATTTTTATTGTATTAATCGTTGCAGGTCTGTTGTTATGGCTTGTCAATAACTTCATCCCCATGGATCGCAAAATAAAAAGCATCCTGAATGTGGTTGTTGTAATTGTTGTTATTATCTGGCTTCTCAATGCGTTTGGGGTCCTGGGCAACCTTGGCAATATAACCGTTTAGCCACCATCAAAAAGCGAAACATCATGTCTGAACAGGATAAGATCATTTCGCAGCGTTTCAGATTTAAGCATTTACCCAAGCTTATCAAGGACACCGCTATATCCTGGAACAAGGATGATCCATGGCGATTAAGCGCAATTGTTGCTTATTACGCTATATTATCCTTGCCGGGATTGCTTGTGATTATCATTAGCATGCTGGGTTATTTCTGGGGGGCTGAAATTATTGAAGGTAAGGTTTATGAAGAGATCCGTGCAAGCATCGGTGTGTCAACAGCCGATGCGGTTGAATCCATTTTTACCAATGCCAGTGAAGATGAAACATCATGGATTGCTGCAATAATTGGAATAGGAGCACTTCTGTTTGGAGCAACAGGTGTTTTTTATCATCTCCAGATATCGATAAACAGGATCTGGGAAGTGAAATCCGATCCCAAAAGCGGATTATTGCGGTATGTGATCGATCGTACCAAAAGCTTCGGATTTGTATTGGTGATAGGTTTTTTGCTCCTGGTAAGTTTTGTGTTATCGGCGGTGCTTTCGGCCTTAAAGGATTACATTGCGCGCTGGATCCCTGATATTGCTTATTATCTTCTCATCATATCGGATATTGTTCTTTCATTTGGAGTAATTACCATTTTGTTTGCTTTGATCTTCAAATACCTTCCCGATGTAAAAATTGGCTGGAAAAGTGTTTGGATTGGTGCCCTTATTACCTCATTCCTTTTTGCTGTGGGAAGAGAAGCACTGAGTTATTATTTCGGAGCTGCCAGCCCGGGAAGTGTATATGGTGCTGCAGGTTCCATTATTATCATGCTGTTGTGGGTTACCTATTCCTGTCTTATTCTGTTTTTTGGAGCCGAATTTACCTGGGTATTTACCAAAAAGTACGGTTATAAAATGCAACCCAAAAGCCACGCAAGATTTATAAACAAATGGGATGATGAAAAATGGGAAGGATTGATCCGGCATGACAGCGATACCCCTGTTTGAAAATATATCTTCCGTACATATTATTAATATTTATTGCAATCAGAAGTTTTATTAATCCTTAAAATCCAGAAAAAATGTCAAAATCAAAAGAAGTTAAAAATGAGAAGTCGGACAAAAAAACACCGGCTAAAAACCTGAAAGAAAAAAGGGCTGCCAAAGAAGCCAAACGCCAGGAGAAAAAAGCCATTGGCAGAGCGGAGGGTACTTATTAAATAGGTAAGTTCGGTTTAAGGAGCTCAAATCCATCGCAGCTGGCAGGAAAACCTGTGAATTATGTAACATTCCCCAAAAAAAATGTAACGGTGGGGGATGGCATGGTATTTAATTTTGAAGTTAATTCAAAAAAATTACAGCAGGGATAAAACCCCTGTATTTGGAGATCAATCCAATACTTCTCTCCTTACGGAAAGTTGCAAACATTCAAAAGATGAAGATCCTGCTAATCTCTCCTGCCGTTGATACCGAAAAAAGAACCAACAAATGGCTCATGATGCCGCAGCTTGCTCTTTACATTCTGGAAGGTTTAACACCCCCTGGGCATGAAGTAAGAATCATAGAAGAAGAAGCAGAGTTTGTTGATTGTGATCAGGAGTGTGATCTGGTGGCTATCAGTTGTATGACCGCAAATGCACCACGAGCTTACGAACTATGCGCAGCATTCAGGAAAAAAGGCAAAACAGTGGTATTGGGCGGAGTGCATCCATCCATCCTTCCACATGAAGCCATGCAGCATGCCGATTGTGTTGTTGTAGGCGAAGCAGAAGGAGTGTGGGAGACATTGCTCAATGATTTCCAGAACCATAATCTGCAGAGAAAATACCATAACCCCGATCCCAATCTGGAGAAATACGTGCCTAAAGATTTCAGTAATGTTATCAATAAGAGCAAATTTCATATCATCCCCATTATGACCACCCGGGGTTGTCCCTACGACTGTGATTTTTGCTGTGTAACTGATCTCTACGGCAAAAAGATCAGGCATATCCCCATCGAAAATGTGGTTAGGGATATTAAAGATTCCGGTGCAAAGAATTTTTTGTTTCTCGATGACAATATCATTGGCCATAAGAAGTATGCAAAAGAGTTGTTCAGAGCCATTAAACCACTGAAAATAAAATGGGGAGGACAGGCTTCGGTATCCCTGCTTGTTGAAGACGATGAATTGCTGCAACTGGCAGCTGAAAGTGGATGCAAATCGCTTTTCGTGGGTATTGAGAGCGTGTCGGTAGAGCAATTAAAGACCATGCGCAAAGGTATCAAGGAAATTGCCCACCTGGAAAGTTCCCTGAAAAAAATCAAAAAAATGGGGATCCTTATTCACGCATCCATGGTTTTTGGCTTTGACAACGACACCAAAGAAACTTTTGAGGAAACCGTGGCGTTTCTGCAAAAAAATAAAGCAAGCACTGCATCCTTCAATGTATTGACCCCCTATCCCGGCACCAGGGTTTACGATAATCTGAAAAAAGAGAACCGCCTTACAACCACCGACTGGAAGTATTACGACCATAATACGGTTGTATTTCAACCCCTAAATATGACTCCTTACGAACTCCAGATGGGGAAAATTTATGCCCGAAAAAAATTTTACAGCATTACCTCGGTAATAAACAGAATGCTCGGCAACCTCTACAATCCCCTCACTTACTTCTTTATGAACTATGGGCATATGAAGCAGGTAAGAGTTGAAGCCCGAAGAATAGACAGGCTCAAATCAGTATTGTTTGAAAATCAGTAAATTGAATTCGTGGCGTATTTCTCAGACTCATACCTTTTGACTTAAGCTGCCTCCCATTTTTCATTTCTTATTGCCATAGTTCATTAAAATTTCTCATTCCGTTTCTTTCACCAAATGATGTGCGCTTAAATGCGTGAATCATGTAACTAACTCCTTTCATTGTGTAACAGTAGCAGGATCTGGGGCGTTACCTTTGTTTCGTGAAAATTCATTCACAAATTAATTTTATTTACATGAAACTAAGAAAATTTATTCCTTTTATGATTATCCCTCTGGTATTATTTATCGCCGGTTGTGATAAAGATGACCCTGCAGGTGATCGTCCCCAGGTAATATCTACAGTACCCTTAAGCGATGCAGTCGATGTTAATATCAGCGTAGAAATTACTGCCGATTTTAGTGTGGTAATGGATCCTGCCACAATAAATGAAACTTCATTTACCGTAACCAGGGGTTCAACTCCGGTTTTGGGTGTTGTTTCTTATGCCGGAAAAACAGCAACGTTTATCCCTGCCAATCCGTTGGTGCTCAATTCGGATTATACTGCATCCATATCTACAGAAGCTAAGGATGTTGATGGTAATCAGCTAACAGCAGGCGTTGTCTGGAATTTCAAAACTTTCTCATCCGGATCACCGGAAGTTGTAAATTTAAGGAGTTCAGGAAATTATGTTATCCTGGCCAAAACCGCCATTACCAATGGCCCTACATCCAGTATTTCAGGCGATTTGGGTTTAAGCCCGGCAGCCACATCCTACATTACAGGGTTTTCATTAACCCATGAAACCGGTTATGCAACCTCTGCCCAGGTAATAGATGGTGGAAGAATATATGCAGCCGATATGGCAGCCCCAACCCCTGCTAATCTTACAACGGCCGTTGAAAATATGATTACAGCATACGATGATGCTGCAGGTCGCTTAGCGCCCCATTTCATCGAACTGAATACAGGAAACATTGGAGGAAAAACACTTGTACCGGGTCTTTATAAATGGACCAATACTGTTACACTGCCTGCTAATGTTACCGTTTCAGGCGGACCCAACGATGTCTGGATTTTCCAGATTGCGGAAGACCTTACAGTAAGTACAGGCGTGAAGGTAATTCTTCAGGGCGGTGCTCAGGCCAAAAATATCTTCTGGCAGGTAGCCGGTACAGCAACTTTTGGTGCAAACTCGCACTTTGAAGGGGTTATATTATCCATGACAGGAATTACTTTTCAAACCGGTGCCACCTTTAACGGAAGAGCACTGGCACAAACATCTGTTATTCTTGATGAAAATACGGTTGTTCAGCCTCAGTAGCAAATTTTAAGAAATCATTTGAAGAAGAAGGTTGAGGCTGTCTCAAAAGTCTGTTTTGATTTGGACACTGAGCAATTCGATGAACTCATTGTAACACTTGTCGAAGTGGGTATCTGGCTGATAATCAGATGTCGTTTCGACAGGATCAACGATCAACCGGCAGTTATGAGACAGCCTCATCCTTTTTTTTATCTGATTAAAAAAGTATGATTCAGGGAAACCATCTTTGATTCACTCATACGATATACAAATCAGAAACCCGGTAATCCAGAGTTTATTTTGAACAGCCAAAGGTATTGAGAAGTGGGATTTATGTAACTTTTTCTCCGAATTGTGTAATGCAATACGGTACTAATAATACAACCTTTGTACTTTAAAAAACCCCTGTTCGGATTCCGGTATTTCGGAATTTCAAACCAAAACTTATAATATGGAAACAGTGCAATCGAATAAAGCCATATCCTGGGAAGAAAAAAAGGAAAAACTCAAAATTATATTTCCTGCCATTACGGATAGTGATTTGCATTTTAATGATGGCAAGGAAAAGGTTATGATAGAAAAACTTGCTTACAAGCTCGGCAAAACAGAAGATGAGCTTCGATATATAATACATGCAGTATTATAGAAAAAAATTAAACATTTAATAACGAACACTAAAAACAAACAGATGAAAAAAACACTGATCACCGGTCTGATTGCATTTTGCTTTGTTACCATAAGCGTTGCACAGGATTACAACACCGGAATCGGCCTTAGAGGCGGACCGTTTACAGGTCTTACTGTAAAGCATTTTGTAAGCGAAAGAACAGCATTTGAATTCCTTCTGGCCAGCAGGTGGAGGGGATTTGAGATTACAGGTCTTTATGAAATCCACAACCAGGTTGCCGATGTGGATAGATTAAAATGGTATTATGGATTTGGTGCGCATGCCGGTTTCTACGATGGAGATTACACATACAAACGATGGGGCGAAAGAGGAACAAGGTATAATGTGCTGGGGATCGATGGAATATTGGGCATTGAATACAGTTTTTCAGAAATTCCCTTTAATGTAAGCCTCGACTGGAAACCTACGTTCAACTTTTATGGATACTCCGGTTTCTGGGGTGACGGTGGTGCACTTTCGATACGCTATATTTTCTAAACTGAGTACAGCTCAGTCAAAGTATCAATTAAATCATGTAGTATGGAATCTAAACAACATTTTCTGGCAAAAAATTTGACCCGGAACCCGGTATATAATATCCCGGCTGTAAACGGGGATTCGCATACACCTGATCCTGAAGGCTATGTTATAGATGGTGATAACTCGAAGGAACGCAAAATAATGCAGAGATTGAAAGAACTGGAAAAAATAAATGCAGGGCTGGAAAAAACAATTGAACAACGCAAGGACGAAATTGCTGAAATCATTGCATCAAATAAAAAATACATTTCCATACTGGCGCATGACTTAAAAAGTCCGTTTAGTTCCATATATGGTGTATTGGGTTTACTAAAGGATTGCATTCATGAAAACAATCTTGACGAAATGGAAGAATATATCGACATTGCTTCCAGTTCAGCATTAAATACAACCAATCTGATTGAGAATATACTGGCATGGGCCACTTCACAAAAAAAGGATACCGGCTTTTATCCCGTAAGAATTAATCTTGTAAGGCTGATCAACCATGAAATTGAAAACAGCAGTCTTTCCGTCAAGCTTAAAAAGTTATCACTTGAACACAGCATTGACCCGGAATTACATGTTAGTGCTGACCTGCAGATGACAAAAACTATAATAAGGAACCTGATCAACAACGCCATAAAATTTACCAATCCCCACGGAAATATAACAATAAGTGCAATTGAAGTCAATTCGCTGGTTGAAATTACAGTAATGGATAATGGTATAGGGGTTTCCCCCGAAGACCAGCTTGGATTATTTGATGTTGATTCATCTCAGGTTATTCCAGACGATGGTTTTAGAAGAAGAAAAGGACTGGGGCTTTTACTCTGCCGGGAGTTTGTTAATATTCATGGTGGAACAATCCGGGTAGAAAGCCAGAAAGGCAAAGGAAGCAGTTTTATTTTTACCCTGCCGAAACATGATTAATGCGGTTGGTGCGGGGTGTAACAGGTGACCTGACAAAAGTTAATTACCTCTGGTACCTGTAAAACTTAAAAAGGAAGGAAAAAGAAAGAAAAAAAGGAAGACATCAGATTTTAACCATCTGATTATAATAGCAAATAAACAGAATCATGAGAAACACAATCCTTTTCATCCTCGCACTATTCCTCGCAGTGGGATGTGCGATGAACCTGGTAACAGGTCGCAAACAACTAAGCCTGGTAAGCGAATCGCAACTCCAGGTAATGGCCTTTGATCAATATAATGCCTTTTTGTCGGAACATAAGGTGTTAAACCCTGCCACCAATAATGATGCTGCAATGGTGAAGCGTGTAGGTTTTCGCATTGCCAATTCAGTTACAGATTATTACAACAGTCAGGGAAAACAATCTATCCTGGAAGGGTACGAGTGGGAATTCAGCACCATTGATGAGAAAGATGTTGCAAATGCCTGGTGCATGCCCGGTGGCAAGGTAGCTGTTTATACAGGTTTATTACCCATAACAAAAAATGAAACAGCACTTGCCATCGTTATGGGGCATGAAATTGCCCATGCTGTGGCCAAACATGGAAGTGAAAGAATGAGCCAGGCCTTAATGCAGCAACTGGGAGGTATGGCCCTGGAGATTGCCCTTACCAAAGAACCTGAACAAACCAAAAACCTGTTTTTATTATCTTACGGTATAGGAAGCCAGGTAGGGGCCATGTTGCCCTGGTCGCGCCAACAGGAAACCGAAGCCGACCAATTTGGTCTGATATTTTCTGCCATGGCCGGTTATGACCCCCGCGAAGCAATTCCCTTCTGGGAAAGAATGTCAGCAGCAGGTGGTCCAAAACCTCCAGAGTTTCTCAGCACACACCCATCTGACGAAAGAAGAATGAGAGACCTGAAGAAATTTATGCCTGAAGCTATGAAGTATTATGTTTCGCGGTAAATATAATGCTGTTTTGAAATAAAAAGCTATGTAATAATGCAACAAATTAAATAATAACAAAACATGCGAAGAATCAGGTTACGATCTTCAAACAAAACAGCATACTACATAATTGCTATTCTGGTAGTATTACTGGTATTTATCCTTTTAGGAGGCGGTACATGGATGAAAGGAAGTGGAGGATCGGGAATGGCCGGCTTACAATGGGTACAGATAATCATAAGCCTTGTAATCGGTTTCTTCCTGGGATGGGTGGCTTCAAAGAGGAAGTGGTAACAGGAAAATCATAAATCTTTAATCAAAAAAAACTTGTGTTAAAGTTTTCGGTAAATACTTTAAATCTGAAAAACAAAATCCTTCATCAATATTCAGTGTTGATGTAAGGTTTTTTTATTTAATTTGTGTAACTGTTTTCGGAAGTCTGGAATTTTGTATACAAATCCGGAAAGCAACATGCTCAGGCCGGAATTAGCTGCACAAACCCAATATTATTATGGCAAAAGCAAAGCAAACCATCTCGAATAAAGTCAAATTAAAAGTAGTTGAACGAGGTAAAAAGGCCACTCCCGATCAGGCATTGTTTCCTGTTGTAGGTATTGGTGCTTCGGCAGGCGGGCTGGAAGCCCTGGAACAATTTCTTAAAAATGTGCCTGAAATATCAGGGATCGCTTATGTGGTGGTGCAACATCTGGATCCCACCCAAAAGGGTATGCTGCCCGAGTTATTGCAGCGAAATACCAGAATGAAGGTTTTTCAGGCCAGTGACGGAATGTTGGTCAGCCCAAATTGTGTTTACGTGATCCCGCCCAATAAAAGCATGTCAATACAGCACGGTAAACTTCAACTGTTTCCGCCGCAGGAAACAAGAGGGCTGCGGCTGCCTGTTGATTTCTTTCTGCGCTCTCTTGCGGAAGATCAAATGGATTTGAGTATCGGACTCATCCTTTCAGGAATGGGTTCGGATGGCAGCACAGGAATACGTGCCATCAAAGAAAGTAACGGCATCGTGATGGTACAGGATCCCGCCACTGCAAAGTACGATAGCATGCCCAACAATGCAATCGAATCGGTATTGGTTGATATTGTAGCTCCCCCCCATGAATTATACGCAAAGCTTAGTGGATTTCTAAAGCATATCCCACTGATAAAAACCAATCTTGATATCGAGACTAAAGATCAATCCGCACTTGAAAAAATTATTTACCTTCTGCGAACCTTTACCGGCAACGACTTTTCATTGTATAAAAAAAGCACCATGTATCGCAGGATTGAAAGAAGAATGGGAGTGCATAAAATCGGTAAAATTGCTGCATATGTTGATCTGTTACAGCAGAACCCCAGGGAGGGTGATATTCTGTTCAAAGAGCTGATGATTGGGGTAACCAGTTTTTTTCGCGACAGCAAAGTATGGGAAAAACTGACCAACACATTGATTACCAATTTTATGGACGGTCAGTCAGGAAACAAAACATTAAGGGCATGGGTGCCCGGATGTTCTTCAGGTGAAGAAGCCTACAGCCTGGCCATCATTTTTAAAGAAGCTTTAGCAAAAATCAACCCCTCCCCAAATATTTCCTTGCAGATATTTGCTACCGACCTTGACCACGATGCTGTTGAAGTAGCCAGAAAGGGTATGTTTCATGAAAATATTGCCGCTGATGTTTCACCGGAACGTCTTGCCCGGTATTTTGTAAAAACTGATGAGGGCTTTCGGGTAGCCAGTGAAATAAGAGAAATGGTTGTTTTTGCACAGCACAATCTTATTATGCACCCCCCTTTTATCAACATCGACATTCTTTCGTGCCGCAACCTGCTCATATATCTCGAAACAGAACTTCAGAAAAAAATTCTCGGTTTGTTTTACTATAGCCTGAATACTAATGGCCTGCTGGTATTGGGAAGCTCAGAAACCCTTGGTACACTACATTCTCATTTTGATTCAATTGACAGCATGTTAAAAATATTTAAGCGTGCACAAAATGCCGTATCTCCCGATTTCTCGAATTTTCCATCATCCTATTCAAGAAAAAGGCCTGCTGTTGCCGAAAAATCAGCGCCGATTGTCACCACACCCAATATTCAAACCCTTGCCGAGCAATTGCTGTTACAACAATTTTCACCTCCGGGAGCTCTGGTTAACCAGAATGGGGACATCTTATTTATAAGCGGACGTACCGGTAAATATCTTGAACCCGCTGCAGGCAAGGCCAACATGAATATTTTTGCTATGCTTCGCGAAGGTTTGCGACACGAATTTCAGGTTGGGTTCCACCAGGCAATTACTCGAAAAAGCTCTGTTGTATTACACAATCAAAAGGTAGGTACAAACGGCAACACACAAACCCTTAATATCAATATTCAATACATTGACAAACCAGATCCGCTAAAGGAGACCCTGATGGTAATTTTCAGGGATATACCGGATGTGCCGGAAATGAAACCGCATTCCAAATCCGGCGGAAAACATTCGAATAGCACCAGAGAGAAGGAGATGGAGAAAGAATTGAACTATGCACGTGAAGAGATGCAAAGCACGCTTGAAGAAATGCAGACATCGCAGGAAGAGTTAAGGGCGACCAATGAAGAACTGCAGTCGACCAATGAAGAACTGCAATCAGCCAACGAAGAGCTTACAAGCTCAAAGGAAGAAATGCAAAGCTTAAACGAAGAACTCCAAACCCTCAATGCAGAGCTTCTTGCAAAAGTTGAAGATTTTGCCAGGGTGGATAACGACATGAAGAACCTGCTCAACAGTACAGATATTGCCACACTGTTTCTTGATAAAGAGCTGAATATTCGCCGATACACCAACCAGGCAACTAAGATTTTTAAGTTGATAAAAAGTGACGTCGGCAGGCCATTTACCGACCAGGTATCTGATCTTATTTATCCTGAGATGGCCGATGATGCTCAAAAAGTGTTAAGAACACTCATATTTGTTGAAAAACAAGTCCCCGGTAAAGATGGTAGTTGGTTTTTGATACGTATTATGCCTTACCGGACTTTTGATGACAGGATAGATGGCCTGGTAATCACTTTCATCAACATAACTGAGCTCAAGAAAGTAGAAGAAAAATGGAAGGAAACTGAGCAAATACAGCGATTATTATTAAATTCATCTCCTGATATATTTATTAAATTATCATTACTGTGGAAAGTCGTTGAGTTTAATACTGCAGCAGAAACCTATTTTGGTGTAAAACGTGAGAATGTTTTAAATCAAAACTTTTTTCAAATGTTTATCGCTGAATCCATGCAGAAAAAGACCGAACAGGTTTTGCAAAAATTATTGAACAATTTGCAGGATGGCAGGTTTAAAACCAAAGTATTATCCGCTAAAGGCAACATGCAAAATGTTTTATGGTCTGCTAAGATATTGTTTAACAGCTCTGATATAGTAACCGGGATGATTTTGCGGGGAGAATTTGACGGGAAGCCATAAAATTATGCCGGCGTTGATGTATCCATCACCAGCATCCATGTTATCGCGCAGATGCGGTAACTTATAAGTTAATCTAATTATCATTCTAATGAAAACTGAAGAACCCGATTTCACTGACCCACTGGTCCTGCGCAAGCAAGCCGAGAAAATTCTTCAACAGAAAAGGGAAAAAGCAAAACTGGATGAAGAAAGTGAAGCCGATGCAAAAAAGCTTTTGCATGAATTGCAGGTGCACCAGATAGAACTGGAAATGCAGAATGAAGAGCTTTATAAGGCTTATGAAGCTGCAGAAGCAGCCCTGAAGAAATATACACTTGTATTTGACCAGGCTCCCATGGGATTTGTTACCCTTGAAAGCGACGGTACTATTACTGAGTTGAACTTTACCTCTGCCGAAATGCTTGGCGATCGGCGCTTTAGCCTGATAGGAAGCAATTTTAAGCTGTATATTTCAGATGAATCGAAGAGTACCTTTAACAATTTCTTCACCAGTGTTTACACTTCACACAAAAAGGAATCCTGCCATGTGAAGCTTGGATATGATAAAAAACCTTTATGCCTGGTTTATCTCGAAGGGATTGTAATAGAAAATGACAGCAAATGCTTGCTGTCATTGGTAAATATTTCTAAGCTCAGGTAATACTCTAGCTTAATAAGCACTCTGCCTTAAAAAGGGGCTGCCTTACAAGTTGAAAGCACTTGTAAGGCAGCCCTTTACTAAATAAATCGGGAAACCCTGAGATGGCAGGTCCTGATTATATTTTAAAACCGGTATCCCAGTGAAAGACCAAAGCCGGTATTTTTCATGGCCAGATCATTAGCCGGAAATCTGTTGTCTTCAGGGTTTATTTCTAGCATACCCAGTTGTGCGTTGAGCTGAATGAATAATCCGCCGGCCATTTCATATCCGACAAAAACATTTCCCCCAACATCAAGAGGTTTAAAATAAGTTGTAGTTAAAGGATCTCCTGCTTCAACAGTATTTGTGAACTCAATATCATTCTCAAGTGACAGCGAACCCCCTTCATGTTTAGCCTTACCTATTATTCCATAACCCACATAGGGTCCAAAGCCAACCATTACATATCCTGCGCCAAGTAAACCTTTATAAACAAAATTCAAAGGCAGCTCAAGGTATGAAAGATTATAGGTGCTTGTAACGGGGCCGGTTTCTGTTTTTGCTCCCTTGGTGGAGAAAAGCAATCCGGGTTGAAAATAGAATTCCGGTACTAAGGGTATCTGAATATTAGCACCCAGATGATAACCAACGATCATATCGTATTCCAGGTTATCGCCATTCATTTCCTTACCATTCAGGTTCTGAAAATTTACGCCCCCTAAAAGACCGAAGGCAGGTCCTGTTCTTTGAATGCTTTGAGCAAAAGTTAATGTCGCTGATAGCAAAAGCATCAATGCAACTGAGAAAATTCTGGTTTTCATTTTAAGTTTTTTTAGTTATTAGTTAATAGGATTATTTGGTTGCTTGCTTTTCAGCTTCAGCCCTCATTTTTTCATTGGCAGTAATAAGGAATTCAACCCTGCGGTTAAGTGAGCGTCCTTCTGCTGTTGAATTATCATACCTTGGTGTGTTTTCACCAAATCCTCTTACTGTAAGACGTAAGTTAGAAATACCTTTTTGAATAAGGTAATTGGATACCGTACCGGCACGTTGAATAGACAGATTCTGATTGTAGGATTCAGCTCCTCTGCTATCGGTGTGTCCCTGTATCTCTATGTCTGTTTCAGAATAACTGTTCAAAACCAGAACCAGTTTATCAAGGTTTGTTTTTGCTTCATCAGAAAGGTTTGATTGGTCAAAGCCAAAGAGAATGTTGCTGTTGAACTCTACAATAATACCTTCGCCAACCCGCTCAACCCGTGCGTCGGGCACTGTTTCCTTGATTTCTTCTGCCTGTTTGTCCATCTGATTGCCAATAATGGCACCGGTGGCACCTCCAACGGTAGCTCCTATTATTGCCCCAATTTCTGTGTTGCCCGTTGTTCTGCCAATCACTGCGCCAACTGCTCCGCCGGCAGCAGTTCCAACAACCGCTCCTTTCTGGGTCTTATTCCAGGATGCACAGCCCACAAAAAACAGGGATGCAAATAAAATCGCGAACAGACTTATTGATGTGAATTTTTTCATAATACTTTTTTTAAAGTTTGAATACTCTGTTTAATCAAGGTAAAATTACTGCCTGGCAATAAGGAAAGTGTTACACAAAAGGTTGTATAAGTTACATGATTCACAGATAATTCAATGATTGTATTCTATTCAGGCAACTGTTCGAGAAAACAGTCAGAGTTTTTCAGCACGCACGAAATCCGGCTTCAATTTGAAGCAATTTTTCGCCTGCTTCATCCATATCTTTTCCAAAGGTGATTATCCCTTCTTCATGCCCGCCCATTACCAGGATTTTCTCTTCCTTCACCCTGGTTTCACTGAATAATCGTTTGATCTCCCAAGCCATTTCAGGCGTGCCGTATGCTGCATCGGCACGGGTTGTAGGTACCCTATTCATCAGCCTTCTCCACATTTCAAAATTATGAACGTGTATGACAGCCTGTATTTCCGGTGCACCCTCGTAAATGGCAGCATGTGTGAGCGATTCGGAGGAGGCTATAACAGGACCTTTGCACTCCAGGCTGTTTTGCTCAAGATTATAACTGCTGACAAGGGTAAAATGGTTTTCATTCAAATGCTTAAATCCCCCGGTAGCCGAACCGGTGATGATAAATGAATTTCCCTCATATCGCATGCTGATGTTACCAAAACCAATTCCATCATTATATACGCCTATCAAACCCAAAGCATACAATTTATCCCTCCATACATTGATTTCCCTGGTATGATCATGGGAAACAGGCCCGGCCTTTATCCAGTGGCAGTTAAATTTGATGTAGCCTTCTTGCATGGGTTTAGGTTTTGATAGGTTATTGGGTTATTTTTTGCTTCACGCAAAGTCGCAAAGTATTCGCAAAGAGCGCAGAGTTTTTTATTTGTGATTTAGCTTCGCTGAGCTTCTGCCGACCAACTCCCCCTCGAATTTTTATATGGGTTAGGGATGGCATCCCTTAGTGTATCATGTTTGTTTTTTTAAATCAGTATTATTTTTTTCCATAAGACTGAATTATCTGGTGCTGATTTCAGGGATGCCATCCCTTAAATGTTCATATAAAGGTAAATGGATTCCGATTCGCTCAATTTTGTTTCGGCTCGGTTTTTATTTGTGATTTTTTATTTCGGATTTAGCTTCACTGAGCTCGGCTGCGCCTCGGTTCGATATTCGATATTCGAATTTTTATATTTTTTCCGGAAATAGCCCTAGAATCTCCTCCTTTTCCGCCTTACAAATTCCCCTTTCCGTGATGATTCCGGTTACCAGCCGTTCCGGCGTAATATCGAAAGCGTAATTGGCTGCCGGGCTGG